>NZ_JAPEPI010000001.1:621698-932547 GCF_026340305.1 Streptomyces sp. NBC_01381
TACACGGGCGTCTCGGTGAACATCGACATCGAGAAGGGCGTCTTCGACCGCTTCCGTACGCTGCCGATCTGGCGCCCCTCGGTGATGGTCGGCTACCTGCTCGGCGACATGCTGCGCTACGCCATCGCGTCCCTGGTCATGCTGGCCGTCGGCATGGTCATCGGCTTCCGCCCGGACGGCGGCGCCCTCGGCGTCCTCGCCGGAGTGCTGCTGCTCCTGGTCTTCTCGTTCGCCTTCTCGTGGGTGTGGACGATGTTCGGGCTCCTGCTGCGCACCGAGAAGTCGGTGATGGGCGTCAGCATGATGGTGCTGTTCCCGCTGACCTTCCTCAGCGACATCTTCGTGAAGCCCGAGACGATGCCGGGCTGGCTGCAGGCCTTCGTGAACAACAACCCGATCACCCATGTCGCCTCCGCCGTCCGCGATCTGATGGCGGGTACGTCACCGGGCTCGTCGCTGGTCTGGGCGCTCGGCTGGGCGGTGCTGCTCGTCGCTGTCTTCGGTCCTGTGACGATGCGGCTCTACAACCGCAAGTAGCTCAGGAGCAACGGCAAGTAGCCCAGGAGCGGGAAGTCGCCCGGGAGCGGGAAGTACTTGCCCCATATGCAGTCGCCTCGGTCGCGCATCGCGTGACCGGGGCTTTGTATTGGCGGCGTGCCCCTCCAAGTCGCGGGCCTCTGGCTCCCGCTCGCCGCGGTGCTGCTCGCCGTGGCCGGCATCCTGCTGGCCCTGCACCGCCGCCGGGCCGTCATCCTCACGTCCCTCGGCACGG
Organism: Streptomyces sp. NBC_01381; assembly: GCF_026340305.1. Classification (NCBI taxonomy): domain Bacteria; kingdom Bacillati; phylum Actinomycetota; class Actinomycetes; order Kitasatosporales; family Streptomycetaceae; genus Streptomyces; species Streptomyces sp. NBC_01381. The sequence continues at coordinate 622,471 of NZ_JAPEPI010000001.1, forward strand.
CCCTCGCGGGGGCGTTCCTCGCCGTGGCCGTCACGGTGACCCGCGGCATCACCCTGGACGACCTTCCCGCCACCGTCTCCAGGGCGGCGGCGGGGGCGGTCTACGACGCGTTGACGCATGCGCTGCGGGTGGCGGCGTGGGTGATTCTGGGGGTGGGGCTGGCTACCGCGGTTGCCGTGTGGCTGCTGCGGCGCCGTCGGTCACCGGCTCCGCCGAGTCCGTCCAAGTGACCGGCAGAGCTGCCGGCCCGTAGATATTGGCGTGCTCGCGCATCCGCACCTCCGCCGGCGGCACCGCGAGGCGCAGTCCGGGGAAGCGGGCCAGCAGCGCGGGGAACGCGACCGTCATCTCCACGCGGGCGAGCTGCTGGCCCAGGCACTGGTGGGGGCCGTGACCGAAGGCCAGGTGCCCGGTGGCCTTGCGGTGGATGTCGAGGCGGTCGGGGTCGGGGAACCTGCGCGCGTCGCGATTGGCGGCCTGCACGGAAATCGTCACCGTCTCGCCCGCCTTGATCACTTGGCCCGCCACCTCGATGTCCTCCAGCGCCGACCGAAGGAGCGGGTCGGCGACGCTGAGGTAGCGGAGCAGTTCCTCCACGGCCCGCTCGGCGAGCGCGGGGTCGGCGCGCAGGGCATCCAGCTGGTCGGGGTTGCTCAGCAGGGCGAAGGTGCCGAGGCCGAGCATGTTCGCGGTGGTGTCGAGCCCGGCGGCCAGCAACAGCCCGCCGATTCCCGCCAGTTCCTCGTCGGTGAGGTCGGAGGTGGTCAGATCGCTGAGCAGGTCGTCGGTGGGCTCGGCGCGCTTGGCGAGGACGAGCTCGCCCTGGTACTTGAGCAGCTCCGTATAGGCCTCGCCCTTCGCCTCCGCTTGTGCCGCCTGGTCGAAGATGGTCGCCACGTGGCCGTTGAAGCGATCCCGGTCGGCGTACGGCACACCGAGCAGCTCGCAGATCATGAGCGCGGGCACGGGGTGCGCGAACGCCTCCACCAGGTCGGCCGTGGGCCCGGCCTGCTCCATGGCGTCCAGGCACTCGGCGGTCAACTGCTCGACCCGCTCGGCGAGACGGCGCATCCTGCGGACGGTGAACTTGCCGACGAGCAGCCGCCGGTAGCGGGTGTGTTCGGGGGCGTCGAGGCCGATGATGTCCCCGACGGGCGCCGGCGGTACGTCCCCCGTGTGCCCCGGCACCGGCTCCGGCAGGTGCAGGAGTTCATAGCGGGAGCTGATGCGCGGGTCGGCGAGGAGCTCGCGGGCCACGGCATGGTCGGTGACCAGCCAGCCCAGGTGTCCGTCGGCGTAGCGCATACGGCGCAGCGGCCGGTCGCTCAGCGCGGTGAGTCCGGCGGGCGGGTCGAAGGGGCAGCCGGTGTGCCGGTCGGTGGGCAGGGTGGGCGGCTCATCGGCGGTGCTGCCGGTGGCCGTCGGCTCGTACGACATGAGGTCCTCCGTGAGGTGGGGCGTGAGCTCGGTGGCGCAGGGCGCGAGCTCCGTGACGCCATGATGGCGCATCCGCAGCGCCATTGCGAGCCACATTGGCACACCGACCGTGAACACGCCTTTGAACTGGGAGTTTTTCAGCACTCAAGCAGGGAACAGCACCTCTGGAGACGAGGTCTGGGCTCGCGGAAACGCCCGCAGCGATGTCGTCGCGACACCACTTGAGCGGCGAATTGGTGCCATCTGAGGCCCATCTGGCGCCGGCGCCGGCCGACCGGGGAAAAGGAACCCTTTCCCCGCATCCATCCGTCTCTCAGGGAAGATTCGAGAACCACCCCTACGGAGAGGCCGGTCCTTGGACAGCATGACGGCGGCAGCGGCAGGGCGGCAGGAGGAGCGGGCGGAGGGCGGCGAGCCGGCGCGGCGGCGGCTCCGGAGCCGGGGCTCCGCCTGCCTCGCCGCCCTGCTCCTGACCGGCGTCACCGGCCTCCTCGGCTTCCGCGTCGCCGACTCCGACGGCTTCACCCCCGTCCCGCAGCTCCTCGCCTTCCTCCCGTGGCTCCTCGCCCCGACCGTCGCCGCCCTCCTGCTCGCCGCCCTGGCGAGGTGGCGCATCGGCCTGGTGTGGGGAGTCCTCGCCCTCGGCGGCGTCGCCTGGTTCCTGGAGCCCTACGGCCGGGCCGACGCCCCGGACGGGCCCGCCGTCGCCGAGATCCGCGTCATGGCGTCCAACGTCGAGTTCGGGCGCGGGACCCCAGGTCTGGTCGACGCCGTCCGGAAGGAGAAACCGGACCTGCTCTTCGTCCCGGAGTGCGACTACACCTGCTCCGACACGCTCCGCGACAAGCTGCCCCGCTCCGAGTACCCGTACCGCAGCGGCAGCGAGGCGAGCGGCGCGGAGGGCTCGCTCATCGTCAGCAAGTTCCCGCTGAAGAAGGCCAGCGGCATCCCCGGCACCCTCGGCATGCCCGGCGCCGTGGCCGAGCTGAAGGACGGCCACGAGATCCGCGTCCAGCTCGCCCACCCGATGCCGCCGCTGCCCAAGCAGGTCCACGTATGGCGCTCGGAGCTCGGCGGTCTTCGCGACTACGCCGCCGCGGGCAAGGGCGGCTCCACCATCATCGGGGGCGACTTCAACGCCACCCAGGACCATGCCGCCTTCCGCGACATCCTCGACGCGGGCGGTCTGCGCGACGCCGCCCGGCTCGCGGGCTCCGCCCGCACCCCCAGCTGGCCGTCCGCCCTGATGTCCCCGCTGGGCACCCAGATCGACCATGTGCTCGCCACCCCGGACTTCTCGGCCCGTGACGCCCGCTTCCTGGAGATCGGCGACACGGACCACCGGGCCCTGGTCGTGGACCTGACGTTGCATCGGCAGAAGCAGGATCGCTGAGGTCCGGGCAAGTCACGTAAAACGGCGATAATGGGCGCATGCCCCGTCCCGAATCACCCGGCCCCGCGGGCCCCCTGAGCACACTCGCCCCGCCCGGCTGGCTGGTCAGGACGCTCAAACCGCAGTCCGCGCCCGTGCCGTGGGCCGCGGTCGCCCGCGCCTCCGTCGCGATGGCGCTGCCGCTCGTCATCGGCCTCGCGGCCGGCAAGCCCGCCTACGGAGCGCTCGCCTCCATGGGGGCGCTCTCCGGCGTCATCGGCGACACCGCCGACGCGTACCGCATGCGGATCTACAACATCGCCGTGCCGCAGCTCTTCGGCGCTCTCGGCGTCACCGTCGGCTCGCTCGTCTTCGGGCACGGCTGGGTCGCGGTCGGGGTCGTCACGCTCGTCGCCCTCGTCTCCGGGATGATGTCGACGATCGGCGCGGTGGCCTCCGTGTCGGGACTGCTCCTGCTGCTCAACTCCGTGGTGGGGGCGGGACTTCCGATGCCGGGGGAATGGTGGCTCGCCCCCGTCCTGATGACCGGCGGCGGGCTGCTCGTCCTCGCCCTCGCGCTGCTCGCCTGGCCGATGCGGTCCGGCGTCCCGGAGCGGGCCGCCGTCGCCGGCACGTACCGCAGCGTGGCCGCACTGCTCGAAGCCGCGGGCACGGACGGGTACGGCGATGCCCGCATCGCCGTCACGGCCTCGCTGAACCAGTCGTACGACCTGGTCCTCGCCCGCCGCACCCGCTCGCACGGCCGCAACCCCGAACTGGTGCGCCTGATCGCCCAGTTGAACGCGATCACCTCGGTCGTCGAGGCCGCGCCCGCCGCGCACCAGGCGGGCGTACCGCTGCCGCCGGAAGTGCCGGAAGAGGTGCGGCGGCTTGCGGACGCGATCGCCGGTCCCGGCGAAGTGACGGTCCCCGAGCCCGTGCTCCCCGAACCGGGCAGCCCCTCGGCCCGCGCCGTCGACCACGCGCTGCGCCACGTCGCCGAGACCCTCAACGACCCCGACCCGCACGGCATCGTCAACGTCGACGACCGCCTCGGCCGCCCCGCCGCCCTGCGCGTACGCGCCCGCCGCGCGGCCCGCAACGTCCTGCTGACCGGCGCGTCCTGGCGCTACGGCCTGCGGCTCGCGCTCTGCATCGGCATCGCGCAGTCCCTCGTCTCTCTGATCGAGGTGCCGCGCTCGTACTGGGTGGCGCTCACCGTCACCTTCGTCCTCAAGCCCGACTTCGGCTCGGTCTTCTCGCGCGCGGTGCTGCGGGCGCTCGGCACGGTGGCGGGGCTCGTGGTGGCGGCGGCGGTCCTCGCGGAGGTGCCGCGGGGGTGGTGGGACGTGCCGGTGATGATGGCCCTCGCCGCGCTCATCCCGGCGTTGACCCCGCGCGGCTACGGCTACCAGACGGCCGCGATCACCCCGGTGATCCTGCTTCTGTCGGACATCCTGAACCACCAGGGGTTCGGGCTCGTCGTGCCGCGCCTCGTCGACAGCCTGATCGGCTGCGCGATCTCGCTGGTGGCCGGGTATCTGCTCTGGCCGGAGAGCTGGCACACGCGGATCGGGGACCGGCTCGCGGACGCGGTGGCCGATACGGCTTCGTACGTGGAGTGCGCGTTCGGCGCCACCGAGGACCCGGCGGCGCGGGCGCGGATGCGGCGCCGTCTCTACCGGGATCTCTCCGTCATCCGTACGGAGTTCCAGCGGGCGCTGACCGAGCCGCCGCCGGTGGGGACGCGGGCCGCGGCGTGGTGGCCGCTGATGGTCGCCGTGGAGCGGGTGGTGGACGCAACTACCGCTGCGCGGGTGCGGATTCGGCATGGGGCGGCGCCGCCCGCTCCTGCGGAAGTGCCCGAAGTCGCCGCTCAGCTGCGGGAGCTGGCGCAGGGCATGCGGAACTCCGAGACCCTGGAAGAGGTCTCGGCCCATTTCACCGGCCCCAAGGACAGCGTCCTGGAGCCCCTCCGCCAGGAGGTGGCCGCGGCGCGGGCGATTGCCTCGCCGCGTGGGTAGGGAGACGGCCACAAACGCCGGACGGGCTGAGTTTCAGCCCGTCCGGCGTTTGAGGACGAACTCGGCGGAGCCGGTGATTGTCCGGTCACCGCGCTGCCGCGAGGGAAATCAGCTCACCTTGTCCAGCTTGTTCAGCTTGTCCAGGGCCTTGGCCAGGCCGTTGGCCCAGAGCTGGTCGACCCGCGCACGCTCATTCGCGTCCGGCTGCGAGTTGGTGCAGGAGGTGCCGGGGCCGCCTCCGGACATCAGCTCGCTGCAGGGGCCCTCGTAGTGGTCCGGAAGACCGAGGACGTGCCCTGTCTCGTGCGCCGTCACGCGCGTCGAGTCGTACTCCTGGTTCTGCGCGTAGTCCAAGAAGATGTACCCGTTGCCGTGGCCGTCCGTGCTCGCGTACGAGCCACGCGGGTCATTCCCCTCGCGGTACTCGAAGCTCGCACCGCCACTCCCCTCCTGGAGCTTCACATTGGACACCGCGCTGTTCCATATGGAGGTACTGCTGGCTATCTGCTGCGCGAAGGCCGGCGCACCGGAGGCGTCGTACACCACGGTGACCTGCTTCGCGCCGGGGTTGGCCGCACGCTTCTCCGCGACCGACTTCAACACGGCGTCGAAGAACGCCTTGTTGGCCGCGGCCTCCTCACCGGAGCCCGCGTACTGGGAGTACGCGGCGGTGGTGGAGGGGGAGGCCTGCGTGGGGGTCGCGGCCGTCGCCGACGTCGTGCCGAGACCGGCGACAGCGAGGCCGATGACGGACGCGACCGAGAGGTAACGCTTGTTCATGTGGGGGGCTCCCTACTCGTTCGATGAAAGGTGAACGGTTCGGTAGGGGGAGTGTCGGGGAGCCAGGGGCGTCTGGGGATGATGGCAATCGGCGATAGCGCCGGGCTATCACCCGCGCCCCCGCCGCGCCCAACTCGCGTGCTTCCCGTGGGGTTTGTGAGTCTGGTGCGCCGCCGCTCACCGCTCTACGCTCACTGACCATGGAGCTCGAGGTGAGGCACCTCCGCGCGCTGTGCGCCATCGCCGACACCGGCAGCCTGCACAAGGCCGCACGCCAACTTGGCATGAGCCAGCCGTCGTTGACCACCCAGCTGCGGCGCATCGAGAAGGAGGTCGGCGGCCAGCTCTTCGCCCGCGAGCGCACCGGCTGCCGCCCGACACCGCTCGGCCGCGTCGCCCTCAGCCGCGCCCGCCCCCTCGTCAGCGAGATGCGGGCGCTCATCAGCGAGACCAAGGCGGCCGCCGCCCGCGCCGCCGAGGGCCAGCAGCTGCGCATCGGCTCCACGGCAAGCCGTGCCATACCGGGCTGGCTGCGCCGGCTCCGCGTCCACCTGCCCGGCACCGAGCCCTCGCTCCAGATGGACGTGTCCGCGAACGCGCTGCTGCGCATGGTCGCCGACGGGCAGCTCGACATCGCCTTCGTGCACGAGGTGGAGGGCAGTCCGCTGCGGCTCCCCGAGGAACTGCGCACGCGGGTGCTCATGCAGCGCGAGCCCCAGTTCGTCTTCCTCGCGGCCGACCATCCGGCGGCCGCGCAGCCCGTCGTACACCTCAGTGATCTCGCCGACGACCGGTGGATGGTCGACCCGACCGTGGACGGCGAGTGGGACGGGCTGCTCCGCGTCCTGCGTGCGGCCGGGATCAACCCCCGTGTCCTGCACGGCGATTACCTCACCGCGTCATCCCTCGTCGCCACCGGCGAGGTGGTCACCGTCTGCCAGCCGACCTCACGGGCGAGACCCGACATGGCAGTCCGGCCGCTGCACGGCGACCCCCTCGGCGTACGACTGCTCGTGGCGGCGCGTACGGAGCAGGAGCTCGACGCGGTGTACGGCGAGCTGGAGGCCGCCTACTGGGAGGCGGCGCGGCAGGCTCCCGCCTATGGGGAGTGGCTGCTGCGGACGGGGCGGGCGGGGGACGCGCCCGCCCCGGCGGCGTGACGCGGGACCTTGGTCCCGGCCAACCGATGACCTTCGGCCAGAGCATCCCTGACCTGCAGTTTTAGCCGGTTTACGGTTCTGCGTCAGCTTATGCGGCCGGTTGTTACCTTTCCTACGGATGACGCACACACGGCGCCCGTAGCTTCATGTCTGTCGCCACCGCAAAGGGGCACAAAGACGGACAGCTCGCCCGACCAGCCACAAGGGATCTCCGCTATGCGCGCCACCCGCCGTACCTTCCGCACCGCCGCCATCGCCACCGGAGCGATCGCCGCCCTCGCCGTCCCGACCACGGCCGCCTTCGCCGCGGACGCGCCGTCCACCCCGCAGGATCACCAGGTCGCCACGGACGACCAAGGTCAGGACCAGGGACAGGACCAGGCGCAGGACCCTGGGCAGGACCAGGACACGAACCCGGGTACGGACACCGACACGGAGACGCCGCAGCCCGGCAGCTGGGAGTCGAAGGGTGTGACCGACCTCGGCAAGGGCTGGACCGCGGACGTCGAGGTCAACGCCTCCGCGCGCACGGCCAAGGCATCCATATCCCTCGACGGCGTCGCGAAGGGCTCGCTCACCGCGTACGAGAGCGCCTCAAGCACCACCATCGACGGCAACACCTTCACCCTGACCCCGGACGGCACGGCCACGGCCAAGCTCGTCGACAAGGACAAGGACAAAGACAAAGACAAGCCCGTCCCCGGCGGCTGGGTCTCCAAGGGTGTGACCAACCTCGGCAACGGCTGGGCCGCGAAGGTCGACGTCAACGCGTCCGCACGCACCGCCAAGGCGTCCATCTCCCTCAACGGCACCCCCAAGGGCTCCCTGAAGGCCTACATCAACCCTGCGAGCACCAAGATCGACGGCTGCACCTTCACGCTCTCCGCCGACGGCACCATCACCAAGAAGGCGGCCCCGAAGCCCAAGCCCAAGCCGCAGCCCGACGGCAAGCGTGTCTACGTACGCAGCGCCAAGCTGGCCGACGGCTCCCTGGCCAAGATCTACAAGCTCGGCAAGAACCACTACCAGGCCGACATCTACGCCCACGGCGCCAAGCTCGACACGCTGGACGCCAACGGCAAGTCCGTGACCGGCCGGCACAACGGCCTGTACGTCGTCCTCAACCCGGACGGCACCATCAAGTCCTGGGTCGAGGGCAAGGCCAAGCCGGCCCCGAAGCCGCAGCCCACGCAGCAGCCCCAGCACAAGACCGGCTCCGGAACGTCCACCCCGGTCGTCCCGAAGGGCGGCGTCAAGGCCGGCTCCGAAGGCGTCACCCCGGCCGCCGCGAGCACCCCGCTGATCGCGGCCGGCGGCGGCATGGCGGCGCTGGGCGCGGCGGGCCTCGGCTTCGCGCTGTACCGCCGCAAGCAGAACGACTGATCGTGTGAGTACGAGGATGGGGCACCCCGCGCCTGCGGGGTGCCCCATCCTCGTATACCTGCTGCCTACGCTCAGACGCCGATGTCGCAGCCGTCCTTGCGCCACACCGAGACCACCGACGGACGGACGATCTTGCCGGGTCCGTCGGGCCAGACGCTCGCGGGCTTCTCGACCGACGCCCCGTCGATCTCGCCCGGGTGCTGCACGGCGACGATCACGCGGCGGTCCTGGACGATCGGGCCGCAGGTCTCGGCGCCCTTCGGCATGGTGAGGAACTGCTTGAGCTCACCGCGCCGGTCACCCTTGGTCGCGACACCGAACAGGCCGTCGTGCGAGCCGAGTTGGGCGCCGTCCGTCGAGATCCACAGGTTGCCGTGCGGGTCGAAGGAGACGTTGTCCGGGCAGGAGATCGGGCTGACCTTGTCCTTCGGGAAGCCCGCGAAGTACGTCGCCGGGTCGTTCGGGTCGCCCGCGACGAGGAACAGCGACCAGGCGAAGGTGGTCGCATCGGCGCGATTGCGGCGCTCGGTCAGCTCGAGGATCTGCCCGTGCTTGTTCAAGTTCCGCGGGTTGGCCTCGTCCGCGCCGGCCTTGCCCGCCTTGCCGCGGTCGGAGTTGTTCGTCAGCGCGACGTACACCTTGCCGGTGTGCGGGGACGGCTCGATGTCCTCGGGGCGGTCCATCTTGGTGGCCCCGACCTTGTCACCGGCGAGGCGCGTGAAGACGTACACCTCTTCGGCGGTCATGCCGTCGACGTGCGAGACGGCCTTTCCGCCCGGACCCGCGGTGGCGAGCGGGATCCACGTACCGCTGCCGTCGAACTCGCCGTCGGCGGGCAGCTTGCCGGTGCCGTCGATCTCGGCGGCCGGGGAGTCGCCGGTCAGCTTGGCGACGTACAGCGTGCCCTCGTCGAGGAGGGTGAGATTGTGCTGGTGGGCGGCGCGCGAGCGGCCCTTGTCGACGCGCTTGCTGCTGACGAACTTGTAGAAGTAGTCGAACTTCTCGTCGTCGCCCATGTAGACGACGGGGCGGCCGTCGTCGGTGAGCCGCGGCTGCGCGGCCTCGTGCTTGAAGCGGCCGAGCGCGGTGCGCTTGCGCGGGGTCGACTCCGGGTCGTACGGGTCGAGTTCGACGACCCAGCCGAAGCGGTTGGCCTCGTTGGGCTCCTTGGCGAGGTCGAAGCGGTCGTCGTACCGCTCCCACTTGCGCTCGGAGGCGGCGCCGATGACGCCGTACCGCTTGAGGCGGGCCGCAGCGGTGGGGTCCGTCACCTTCTCGGCGTTGGCGAAGTACTGGTTGAAGTTTTCCTCGCCGTGCAGGGTGGTGCCCCACGGGGTGGTGCCGCCCGAGCAGTTGTTGAGGGTGCCGAGGACGGTGACGCCCTTCGGGTCGGCCTTCGTACGGACGAGCGCGCTGCCGGCGGCGGGGCCGGAGAGGCGGAACTCGCTGGTGGCGGTCAGGCGCCGGTTGAGCTGGTGGCGGGAGACGGCGGAGAGCTGCCCGCTCTTCCGCTCCTCCTCGACGACCACGACACTGAGGCCGTGCGCGGCCCAGGCGATCTCGACCTGCTCGCGGGTCGGCTTCTCGGGGTCGTACCCCTTGAACATCAGGATCTCGTCCGTGTACTCGTGATTGGCGACGAGGACCTGGCGGCCGTGCTCGCGGTGCAGCGGCAGCAGGGAGAGGAAGTCGTTGTTGTACCCGAACTGTCCGGCCTGCGCCTTCGCGGTCTGCTTGTCCGCGTCGAAGGCGGGGGCGCCGCGGAGGATGGGCTCGCCCCAGCGGATGACGACATTCTGGGCGTAGCCGTCGGGGACGGTTACGGCGTCGGTGGTGTTGGGCGCGACGGGCGTGAAGCGGAGTCCGCGCGCCCCCGTTTTGCTCTTTTGCGACGACGGTTTCTGGGCGGCCGCGGTGGCCTGCGGGGCGGCGGGACCGGCGATGACGGCGCCGCCGGCGGCACCGGCGACCGTCACGACGGCCGCGGCGCGCATCATCGAGCGGCGGCTGAGCGCGCCGGCTATGACGTCGCCGACGTACTCGTTGTCGCTGGTGTTGGGCACCTCGTGGAAGCAGGCGTCACCGCAGCGGAAACGGCAGGTCATGGCGGAACGGCCGCCGCTCCCCTGGTGCGAGGTGATGATCGGCAGCAGCTTGCGCACGGTTCCTCCGTTTTGTGGGCGTGGCTTGTTTCCGCGGCGACGCTAGGGGTGGCGGAGTGCAGGGCGGCGGACGCCGGGTGAACGGGAGGTGAACCGGGGGCGCACATAGGGCAGTTGACGTGCGGGTGAGTGGTAAGGGTGACCCTACGGCGACCCTCGCCAAGATCGCGGAAGGCGGCGGCTAACCTTACGTGTCCGCCCTGGCCAGGGGTTATCGGGAATCAACTCACGCGAAGGGGTGCACCCATGGGCATTCTGAGTGTCCTGCGGAATGCGTTCGGACGGTCGTCACGTAAGGGGGCTACGGCTGAGCCTGAGGCTGCGGCGACGCCGGAGCGTGAGGTTGAGCCGGAGCAGCGGCCGGAACAGAAGGTCTCGGTACCGGCCCCCAGCCACGAGCCGACTCCGTCGGAGGCGGCCGCGCTCGTGGCAGCGGCGTTCGACAACGTATCGGTCCCGGCCCAGCAGTCGACCGAGCCCGAGCCCGCGGCTGAAACGGCCCCCACCCCGGCGGAGGTGCCCGCTGCTTCCCCGGCACCGGAGGCAGAGGTTGTACCCACCGAGGCCGAGGCGGAGCCCGAGCTCGACGCCGCCGCTGCCCCCGAGCCGGTGACCGAAGCCGAGGCGGAGCCCGAGCCCGAGCTCGACACCGCCGCTGTGACCGCCGAGCCCGAGCCGGCCGTCGAAGCCGAGGCCGAGCCCGACGTCGACGCTACTTCTGTGACCACCGAGCCCGAGCCGGCCGTCGACGCTGCTTCTGTGGGCAATCGTCCCGCTGGGCGGGACGGGTGGGCACAGCCCGAAGCTGCCCTCGCCGATGAAGCGGCAGAGGCACCCGTGACCTCGGCAGAGCCCGAAGCCACCGTTACCGAGGAAGCCGCCGAAACGGAGCCCGAGGCCGCCAGCACCGGGAAACCCGCCACCACCCCCGCCAAGATCAAGTCCAAGGCCCCGGCACTGGCCGCCGCCTACAAGGCCGCCGGCGCCGCCCTGAAGAAGCGGGACCTCACGGGGACCCGCGCCCCGGTGTACCTGGTCCTCGACCGCTCCGGATCCATGCGCCCGTACTACAAGGACGGCTCCGCCCAGAGCCTGGGCGAACAGGCCCTCGCCCTGGCCGCCCACACGGACCCCGAAGCCACGGTCCACGTCGTCTTCTTCTCCACGGACATCGACGGCACCGGCACCCTCACCCTCCCCGAGCACGAGGGCCGCATCGACGAGCTGCACGCCGCGGCGGGCCACATGGGCCGCACCAGCTACCACCGCGCCATCGAGGAGGTCGTCACCCACTACGAGAAGTCCGACCACAAGGGCGCCCCGGCCCTGGTGATCTTCCAGACGGACGGCGCCCCCGACGCCAAGGGCCCGGCAACCCAGGCCCTCACCGACGCGGCCAAGCACCCCCTCTTCTTCCAGTTCGTGGCGTTCGGCGACCACGAGGCAAAGGGCTTCGACTACCTCCGCAAGCTGAAGGCGGACAACGCCGCCTTCTTCCACGCGGGCCCCACGCCCAAGGAGCTCACGGACAAGGAGCTGTACGAGGGCCTCCTGGCGGCCTGGCGCCCGTAGCCGCAGGACCCACAACCGCACGTCGACCAGGGGGTGGCACCGGAAGCCCCGGGTCCACCCCCTGGAATCGATGTGAGTCGATCTCCATCCGGCCGTTAGGATTTCGACCATGGCGGCCACTGGATCCGAGAAGCAGGGAGCGGACGAGAACGCAAAGGCGTTCTACGTCTCGACCCCCATCTACTACGTAAACGACGCTCCTCACCTGGGCCACGCCTACACGACCGTTGCAGGGGACGTGCTCACGCGCTGGCACCGTCAGCGCGGCGAGAAGGTGTGGTACCTCACCGGCACGGACGAGCACGGTCAGAAGATCATGCGCACGGCCGAGGCGAACGGAGTCACCCCCCAGGAGTGGTGCGACAAGCTCGTCACCGAGGCCTGGAAGCCCCTCTGGGAGCACCTGAACATCGCGAACGACGACTTCATCCGCACGACGGAGAAGCGTCACACGGACCGCGTGCAGGAGTTCGTCCAGGATCTCTTCGACAAGGGCGAGATCTACAAGGGCGGCTATGAGGGCCCGTACTGCGTGGGCTGTGAGGAGTACAAGCTCCCCGGCGACCTGATCGACGGCGAGGGCGAGTACGAGGGCCAGAAGCTCTGCCCCATCCACAAGAAGCCGGTGGAACTCCTCAAGGAGGAGAACTACTTCTTCAAGCTCAGCGAGTACGGCCCCAAGCTCCTGGAGCTCTACGCGGCGAACCCCGGCTTCATCCAGCCGGAGTCGGCCCGCAACGAGGTCGTGAACTTCGTACGCCAGGGCCTGCAGGACCTCTCGATCTCCCGCTCGACGTTCGACTGGGGCGTCAAGGTCCCGTGGGACGACAAGCACGTGATCTACGTGTGGATCGACGCGCTCCTGAACTACGCGACGGCGGTCGGCTACGGCGCGAACCAGAACAAGTTCGACGAGACCTTCCCGGCCAATGTCCACCTGGTCGGCAAGGACATCCTCCGCTTCCACGCGGTGATCTGGCCCGCGATGCTGCTGGCGCAGGGCCTGCCGGTCCCCGGCAAGGTCGCCGCGAACGGCTGGCTCATGGTCGGCGGCGAAAAGATGTCGAAGTCGAACCTGACGGGCATCAAGCCGCAGGACCTCACGTCCCACTTCGGCGTGGACGCCTACCGCTGGTACTTCCTGCGCGCGATCGCCTTCGGCAGCGACGGCTCGTTCTCGTGGGAGGACTTCACGGCCCGCTACACCTCCGAGCTCGCCAACGACTACGGAAACCTCGCCTCCCGCGTCGCGGCGATGGTCGGCAAGTACTTCGGCGGCGCACTGCCGGAGGCCACGGCCTCCGGTGACGCCGAGAAGGCGGTCCAGGAGGGCCTGGCGAAGGCCGTCACGGAAGCCGACCGCAAGATCGGCGAGGAGCTGGACTTCCAGGGCGGCATCCTGGCGATCTTCGACTTCGTGAAGCAGGTCAACGGCTACATCACGGAGCAGGAGCCGTGGAAGGTGGCCAAGGACGACTCGGAGGAGGGCAAGGCCCGCCTCGCGACCATCCTCTACACGGCGGCGGAGTCACTCCGCGCGGTGGCGGTCCTGCTGAACCCGATCATGCCGGACACCTCCCAGAAGCTCTGGGACTCCCTCGGCGCGGAGCCCCTCCTGGGCGCCCTCGCCGACCAGGACGTCCAGACCGCCGCCACCTGGGGCACGCTCCCCGCGGGCGCGACGGTGACGAAGGGCGCGGTGCTGTTCCCGCGCCTGGAGGAGCCGAAGAAGGACGCGTAGGCCCAGGCCTCGCCCCTTCCCGTACGTGAGTGAGGGCCCCGGAACCGACAGGTTCCGGGGCCCTCACTCGTGCTGCTCACTCGTCCTGCCCTGTGCTCTTGTTCGCTCTCGCCTCAGCCCCCGCACGGGTGAGGAGGCGGCCACAGGGCATGCAGAGCCTGGCGCTCCCGCTCCGTGATGCCCTCGCCCACCACGGCGTCCTGGTCAGGTTTCGTCGTCGCTGAACACCTCGGTGGCATCGGACACTTGAAGCGCCCGCCGCGCCCAGACGGTGAGCTGGTCCAGGTCGGTGCAGGCTGTCACTCGCTCGCGGACGGCGGGCGGCACGTCCAGGCCACGCCAAACGAGGTTGTTCAGAACCATCTCCGCGCGATCGTCGACCCGGCCCTCTTCCCGGCCCTCGACCCGGCCCTCGGCCCGCACCTGCTCCGCCAACGGGTGGTCGAAGAAGTACTTGGTCACCGTCATCAGTTCCTCCCAGATCTCCTTTGCCCGGGGGTCCACCAGACCGGACCGGGTGAGCTGTGCGAACGAACCCGCCGCCTCGGGGTCGATGGTCTTCAAAGCCTCAGCCAGTGCTCCCAGTATGGCGGCGGCACCCTGCCCTCTTCCATGCGTAATCGCCGAGAACACCGCAAGGGGGACATCCCGCTCGGCCACGTGCCGGTCCGCGATCACCGGCACGTTCTCCGGCCCCAGGACCAGTGGACGCACGGTGAGCGAAGGCCAGCCCGGCAGCCCGAACTGGATGGGCTTCGCGGCCCAGCGGGCCGTTGCCGCGCTCTGGGTCACGACGATCAGCACCGGCTCGCAGTGGTACTTCTCGTAGAGATACGAGAGGTAGTAGGCCCAACTCCCGCGCTTGGCCTCGTCTTTCCTGCCCTGCGACTCGATGACGAAGAGGAAGTTGCCGTCATCCGTGTCGACCCTTAACAGGCTGTCGCAGCGGCGCTCGATCGGTTCGATCTCCGTGAGGTCCACATCAAGGGCCTTGATTTCCCGGGGCTCCGGGAACGGAATGTGGAGCAGACGCTGGAGAGATCGGACCAGCAGACCGGCGTCCTTCTGGAAGATCCGGTGCAGCGCTTCATGTGACGAGCTGACCATCGGGTCCCCTTTCTTTTCGGCGTGATCAACGAGCTAGGCAGCGGAGAGTTCGCACCAGACGTACTTGCCGGAGTCGGTCGCCACGGGGTACCAGCCCCAGCCGTCGGCGCAGGCCCGTACGAGGTCCAGGCCCCGCCCCTGCTCGGCGTCCACGTCGGCGGTACGTAGGGGCGGGGCCGGTGGTGTGGGGTCGGCGTCCCACGCCCCGATGCGGAGGACTCCGTCGGAGTAGCGGAGGCGGAGAGCGGCGGGGCCTTTGGTGTGGCGTACGGCGTTGGACACGAGCTCCGTCGCCAACAGCTCGGCCAGGTCGGTGAGTTGGGACAGGCAGTGGAGCGTGAGGATGAGGCGGAGGGCGCGGCGGCAGATCGTGACTGCGCGGAGGTCGTTCGGGACGTACAGGGTGTACTCCCAGGGCGGGTCGCTTTCGGGCATGCGAGAACTCCTGTTGGCGTGAGGGAGTTGGCGGGACGCGGCAGGTGCAGGGCGGTGGCATGTCACCGCCGTCATGGCATGACGGGGTGGTGCGCTTCCGGGGTCCCGGTCTCGCAGCGTTTGCGACGCGTCACTGACGGTAGACCTCAATATTTAGGTGCTGCAAGCCATTCCCGTAACCTGGCACCCGAACGGGGCACTCCAGCAGGTGAGTTGCACAGAGGAGATGTAAATGGCGCTGCGTTCCCACCCCACCGCTCGACAACTGCGCTTGGGCGCCGAGCTGCGCAAGTTGCGCGAGGCAGCGGGCATGACGGCGCGGGAAACCGCCGCGCTGCTCGGAGTGAACGCCGCGCAGATGACCCATATCGAGTCCGGCCTGTCAGGCGTGAGTGAAGTGCGCCTGCGCCGTCTGGCGGGCCACTACGCATGCACGGACGAGGACCTGATCGGCGCCCTGACGGCCATCGCGACCGACCGCACTCGCGGCTGGTGGGAGGAGTACCGGGGTGTACTGCCACCGGTGTTCCTGGATGTCGCCGAGTTGGAGCATCACGCGACGTTCCGGCACGACGTAGAACTGCTGCACGTGCCGGGCCTGTTGCAGACCAGCGACTATGCGCAAGCGGTGTTCTCGTACACGCGACCCGAGTTCCCTGCCAGTGAACTCGAGACTCTGGTCAGCCATCGCATGAGGCGGCGCACCATCCTCGAAGGAGAGGACCCCGTCGAGTACGAAGCGATCATCCATGAGTCGGCACTACGCATCAGGGTCGGCGGCCGCAAGGCGTTCCGATCTCAACTGGACCAGCTCCTCGGCCTGTCCGAGGCGGACCACGTGACGGTGCGGGTCATCCCGTTCGATCTGGACGACTTCGCGGGCGCGAGCTGCGCCATGATGCACGTGGGCGGGCCGATTCCCCGCCTTGGCACTGTGTTGCGGGATGCCCCACACGGCACCGCGTTCATCGATTCCGAGGCCCAACTGGACCACTTTCGAACGCTCTTCCGTAAGGTGAAGAGGGCGTCACTCGACCCCGACCATTCGCGTGACTTCATCCATGAGTTGACCAAGGAACTGTGAGGCAAGCCATGGCCACCCCCGAGAACTGGCAGAAGTCGTCGTTCTCCGGCAGCGGAGACGGCAACAACTGCGTCGAACTGGCCACCACCGGCCCCCACATCCGCCTCCGCGAAAGCGACGACCCCACCACCCAACTGACCACCGCCCCCGCAGCCCTGGCCCGCCTCCTCCGCACCATCAAGGCGAACCGGCCATGAGCCCCACCGCCTGGCAGAAGTCATCCTTCTCCGGCAGCGGAGACGGGAACGCCTGCGTCGAAGTGGCCGCCACCGGCCCCCACCTCCACCTCCGCGAAAGCAACGACCCCACCACCGAACTCACCCCCGCCCCAGCAGCCTTGGCCCACCTCCTCCGTGCCATCAAGGCAACCGAGCGGTAGCCCCTCAGCCACCACCCCGCACCGCGTGCAGCACCCGCATCCCCCGCTGCCCCATCTCGCTGCTCCGTACCGTGAGGCCCGCCTCGTGACAGCGTGACTCCAGCCACGAAGCGGCGATCCGCAGCTTCGGGTAGCTGCCGGTCCGTAGTTGCCAGGTCCCGCCCTCCCGCGTGTGCAGCAGATCGTGGACCGTGGCGGTCTCCTCATCCGCGTACTCGACGAAGCAGGTCAGGAGCTTGTCCTCGGTCGCGCGGACCGGGAAGAAGCGGTCGGTGCCGTGCAGCGGTGCGGTGAGGTCGCGGTAGGTGATCACCAGGTGGCCGCCCTCGGAGAGCGCGACGGCGGCGTCTGCGAGCAGCGCGGTCACGTCGGCCCGGGTCGGGAGGTGCGTGAGGGTGTCGCCCATGCAGACGACCGCCGAGACCGTGCCCGGCGAGGTGAATTCCCGCAGGGCGGTGCGCAGATCGGCGTGGACGGGGCGGATGCCGGCGCCCGATTCCTCTACGTGCGCGGCCAGTTCAGCCAGCAGCTCCGCACTCGTGTCCACGGCCATGACCGGGGCGAACCCGAGCGCCGCCAAGGCCAGGCTCTGCGTGCCGGGGCCGCAGCCCAGGTCCACGGCGGTCGCCCCGTTCCCGGCCGGGGTGACCCCGAGGTCACGGAGCAGCTCGGTCTGCTGGGCGGCCGCCGCCGGGATGTCGCCGCCGAGCATCCAGGAGAAGTGCTCGGCCAGCAGCGTCTCGTAATGCGTGATGGCCTTGGTCGTTGTCGTCGTCGCACTTGGTTCCGTCACGCGAAGCTCCCTCGTATCCAGATGGCGAGATCTGCTAGGTGGACATTGCGGCGGGCCGCGTCGAGCTCGGCCCCGAGCGCGGCCCGGTAGGTGGGCGTGGCCTCGGCGTACCGCGAACGCCCCGCCTCGGTGAGCGCCGCACTCACGGCACGCCCGTCGCCCCGCCCGGCCACGCGCTCCGCGAGGTCCTGCGCCTCCAGGCGGGCGAGGAGGCGAGTCACGGTGCTGTCCTTCAGGCCGATGCGGTCGGCCAGTTCCCCCATGCGCATGGAGTCACCGGAATCGGCCTTGCTGAGGGCGCACAGCGCGCGATAGTCGGACAGCGGGAGGCCGTGGCGCCGCTGCAAGGTGACGTCCAACTGCCGCTCGATACGCCCGAGAAGCCGGACGGCCATGCACCAACGGTCGTCCTCGCCGTCACTCGCGAACTTGTCGGCGTCGCCCGCATCCGCCGGTGTGCGTCCACTCATGCGGGGACAGTATCTGCTTGCACAAGCAAGTAATGGGCGGGGCCTCCCATCGCGGCCCGCCCCCCTTGGCAGCCCACCCGACTTACCCTGGTGCCACCAACGCCCCGTGGACTGGGAGGACTTGTGAGCGGCGCCCGTGATGCCGGTGAGCTCGGCGATGTCGAGAATTCCGTCTCCGGCGGGCGGCAAGGCATCGTCATCCAAGGGCGGGACTTCAACGGGCCGGTCACCATCTACGGCGACTCCACCGGGCCGCGGCAGCAGCCCGCGCACTCCGCGTACTGGGAGCACGTACGGAACATCGCGCCCACCCGACTTCACGACCGTGAGGCTGAGTTGGAGGAGCTTGCCGCCTTCTGCAAGGGCATGGGCGAGCACTCCTTCGCCTGGTGGCGGGCCGGGCCCTGGGCCGGGAAGAGCGCGCTGCTCGCGTGGTTCGCGCTGCATCCGCCGGAGGGCGTCCGCGTCGTGCCCTTCTTCATCACCGCACGGCTGGCCGCGCAGAACGACCGCGGTGCCTTTGTGGAGGTCGTGCTTGAGCAACTGGCCGAGCTGGTGGGCGAGCCCGTACCGCCGCAGCTGACGGAGGCGACCCGGGAGGCGCATCTGCTGCGGCTCTTCGGGCGCGCCGCGCGGGAGTGCCGGGGGCGGGGCGAGCGGCTCGTGCTGATCGTGGACGGGCTCGACGAGGATCGGGGGGTCACGGACGGGCCCGATGCCCATAGCGTGGCGGGGCTGGTGGCGCGGGTTCCGCACGACGCGTTGCGGGTTGTTGTCGCGGGGCGGCCGAATCCTCCGTTGCCGGCCGATGTGCCGGACACTCATCCGCTGAACAGGCCTGATGTCGTACGGGAGTTGGAGCCCTCATCCTGGGCCGGGGCCGTCCGTAGCTCCGCCGAGCAGGAGCTGGGGCGGCTCTTTCGGGCCGGTGGCGATCACCTTGATGCGCTCGGGCTGCTCACCGCTGCGGGCGGTGGGCTGAGCCTCGACGATCTCGCCCAGCTGACCGGCTCGGCGCCCTTTCGCCTCCAGGACGTGCTGCGTACGGCGTCCGGCCGCACCTTTGAGGTGCGCGAGGGGGCCTACCTCCTCGCCCACCAGGAACTGCATCTCCAGGCCCGGCGGCTGATCGGCGAGGCCACGCTCGGGGAGTACCGGGAGCGACTGCACTCGTGGGCCGCCGAGTACCGGGAGCGCGGGTGGCCCCCGGAGACGCCGGCCTATCTGCTGCGCGGCTACTTCGCGATGCTGCGGGAGCACGGGGATGTGCCGCGCCTCGTCGCCCTGGCTGCCGATCCGGCCCGGCATGAGCG
Source organism: Streptomyces sp. NBC_01381 (assembly GCF_026340305.1). NCBI lineage: Bacteria > Bacillati > Actinomycetota > Actinomycetes > Kitasatosporales > Streptomycetaceae > Streptomyces > Streptomyces sp. NBC_01381. The sequence goes on from NZ_JAPEPI010000001.1 coordinate 641,683, forward strand.
GCTCTACGGGGACACGGGCGGGGACGTCGCCACCCTCGCGGAGATCCGCACGGGGGAGGAGGCCATTGTCGAGGGGGGTGGGCAGCCGCTGGGGGACATGCTGCGGCTTGCCTTGCAGCGGGACATTTTGCGGCGGCGCAATGCGGCTGTGCCGCGTGAACTGCCCGAGGCATGGGCCGTATTGGGGTACGCGGATCGGGCCGAGGCCCTGGCGCGGAGCATGCCGAGCCTTGGGGGTCAGGTCTGGGCTCTCATCAGAGTCGGCAACGCCCTGCGGAAGCGGGGAGACATCGGGCGCGCCGTCGAGGTGTTGCGTCACGCGGAGGCCGCGGTCCTCCAGAAGGACCATCAGGGCCATGAACCGTGGCATTTCACCCCCATGGTGAAGACGTGGCTCGCCTGGGGCGAGTTGGAACGGGCTGTCGCACTGACGGCCTCCATCAGCTCGCATGGTGTGTTGGAGAAGGTTGTTCCGCTCGTCTCGCGCGCGCTGGCGGAGCACGGGCGGTACGACGAGGCCGAAACGTTCGCCGAGGCCGCCGAGCGGAACTACGTACGTGCCTTGGGGCTGCTCAGGGCAGCCCTCGCCGCAACAGAGGGCGGCGCGCCCGAGCGGGCAGCCGAGCTCTTCCGTAAGGCGGACGAAGCCGCGACCCGAGGCGGGGTGTACCGCTCCACCCGTCTGCTGCGGGAAATGGCCAAGGCCTATGCGGAGTTGGGCGAGGACGAGCGTGGCCTCGCGTTCGCCGACAGGCTTCAGGGCGGGGGCCAGGCCGCCGAGCCCGTCGCGCACGCCGTACGCGCGGAGATCGCGCTGGTGCTCGCGGGACGGGGGGACGTCGAGCACGCTCGGACGCTGGTGGAGGGCGTGGGGGAGGCCTCGGTCCGCTCCCTCACACACAGCGCGGACGACCTTCGGATGCAGATCGACACCTGCCTGGTCCTGATCGCCACCGGCGACTACGACCGCGCCGAGGCCATCGCCGGCACCTGGCCCTACGACGCCGACCGCGCGAAGGTCGCCCTGGCCATGGCTCAGGCCGGGGAGGCCGACCGCGCTCTGCGGCTGACAGCAGGCTGCTCCCCCGGCTTCGCGGACGGCACTGGCCTGTCCCGAGACCTGTGCCGGGCCCTGATCAGCCATGGCCGTCACGACGACGCCGCGCGCACCGCGCAGGAGCTCATCATCAGGCGCGCGAGCAGCGGCCCGGTCACCCTGGCTCTGGCCGCCGCCGGGCAGCACGGGCTCGCGCTCCGGCTGGCGGAGCCTTGGGACGGGATCCTCCCGCCGGAGCCGGTGGACCTGGCCTGGAAGTGCAAGGTCCTGCTCGCGGTCGGGCAGGCTGACGCCGCGCTGAGCCTGGCGACCACCATCCCCGCCTGGACCTGGCGGGCCGTGGGCCTGGTCGCTGTTGCCCGGGACCTCGCGACCGGGGGCCGTATCAAGGATGCCGAAGCAGTCCTCGCCCAGGCCGAGTCCGGCTACCGTGACACCACTCCTCTGCTCTCCGACCTCCACGAACGGGCCACCGCAGCCACCGCCTTGGCCGGGGCGGGCCACAGCGAACAAGCGCTGGCGCTCCTGCACCGCATCGAGCAGCGGCTGGACCTGGACCTGCGCCGGGACCTCTACCACCCCTCTCCCCGCGTCGCCATGCCCCACGCCGCCGTGGCCCAGGCACTGGCGGCCACCCGGCAGTTCGAGCGCGTCCTGAGGATGAGAGCCGCTCCCCTGTCCCACAACAGCCATACGGACCGCTGGCTGATGGCCGTCATCGAGGAGTTGGCCGCCGCGGGCCAGCCCCACCTCGCTCAGGCGCTGGTCGCCGACCTCACCCTCCAGCGGAGCCGCGATCGCGCCCTCAGTGACCTGGCCAAGCGCCATGCCGGGCACGGGCGCTTCGACACTGCCCTCGACCTGGCCTGGTCCGCACTCGCTGCTGTGGACCTCCACGTGGAGGCCATGGCCGAGATCATCGAAGGTCTCGCGCGGGACGGTCAATTGGAGCAGGCCAGGAGGCACTACCAGGAGCTCATGAAGGCAGCGGGCCGGAACTCACTGACGCGCTGCGGCCCGCAGGCGGCCGTCGCCCGAGCCGCGTTCGCCCTGGGCGACCACGCGACCATGACCGCCATGTTCGACCGGGCCCAGGAGATCGGCTCCTACGAGTCCTACCCCGGGGAGTTCGCGGGGCTCACCCGTGCCCTCGTCGCCACCGGCCAGAGCGACCGAGCCGAGGCCTTCGTGCGCGGACGTACCGGCGTACGCGACGACGAGGGCAGTTCCCTGTCCGGCCTCATCGGAGCCCTCGCCGAAGCGGGCGACATCCCCCGAGCCGAAGCCCTCGCCCAGGCCTTCCCCGCGTCCCCCCAGGCCACGGCCACCGCCTGCAAGGCCCTCGCCCTCGCCCTACCCCCCGAACGGGCAACCAAGGCCGCCGCCCTGGCGGTCCACCACAGCAACTGGATCACCGCACTCCCGGCCCTGCTGCACGCCGACCCCAGCACCCTCGACGTCCTCACGGCCCCGGACGTATGGCCCCGCCTGACCGCCTACTGAAATCCGGCGGCCCGCCTCACCGCCCGTAAGACCGCACAAGCCGGGCCAACTGCCGCCCCGCCGCCCGCAGCGGCTCCTCGCTGCGGTTGACCTGGGCCGTCACCTCGGCGCCTTCCAAGGCGCTGATCACGGTCGTCGCCACTTCCCGGGCATCCTGCGCCGCGAAACCCGCGCCCAGGAGCTTCTCCTCGACGATGGCCTCCCACCCCCGCAGCGCATCGGCGCACACCCGCTGGATCTCCGAGTCCGTGCCGAGCGTCTCCAGGGCTGCGGCCGTGACGGGGCAGCCGTCGACCCAGCCCGACTCCCGTAGCCCCACGGCAAGTTCGACCGCGCAGGCCTCGATCGCCGCCGCCGGGTCCGCCTCGCGCGCCAGCGCGTCCCGCAGCACCGCCGCGAACTCCTCGTCGCTGTACTTGATTGCCGCCACCGCGACGGCTTCCTTGCCGCCCGGGAAGAAGTGGTACACGGAGCCGAGCGTCGCCTCCGCCTCCTTGGCGATCTGCTTGATGCCGGTGCCCACATAGCCCTGCCGCTGGATGAGGCGTGCGGAGACGGACACGATCCGGTCGCGGGTGCTGAGGGCCGAGCTGCTCTGGGGCATGGGGGACATGGCCTCACCTTACCCATCATTAAGTAGAGCGTTCGTTCTAGCCGCGTGCTACGTTTTCCCCACGCGCTAGATAGAGCGATCGTTCTAGTAACTGCATGGAGTCGAATTATGCCTTCCACCCCACAGTCCGTAACCGTCATCGGTCTTGGCCCCATGGGCCAGGCCATGGCCGCCGCCTACCTCGACCGCGGCTACCGCGTCACCCTCTGGAACCGCACCCCGTCCCGCGCCGACGCCCTCGTAGAGCGTGGCGCCACCCTCGCCGAGACCCCCGAACAGGCCATCTCCGCCAATGAGTTGGTGATCCTCAGCCTGATCGACTACGACGCGATGTACGGGGTGCTCGATCAGGCCAAGGACGCCGTGGCGGGCCGGGTGTTCGTGAACCTCAGCTCCGACACCCCTGAGAAGGCGCGGGCGGGGGCCCGCTGGGTGACCGGGCTCGGCGGGATCCACCTCACCGGCGGTGTCCTGTCACCCCCTCCGCTGATCGGGACGCCGGAAACGTCGACCTTCTACAGCGGCCCGCGCGAGGCGTACGACACGCACCGCGCCGCGCTCGAAGTCATCACCGGCAAGTCCGACTACCGCGGCGAGGACCCGGGCCTGGCCGCCCTCATGTACCAGCTCAACATGGTCATCTTCTGGCCGGCGATGATCGCCTACTGGCAGGCCGTCGCCGTGGCCGCCGCGCACGGCATCACGGCGGCGGAGATCGCCCCGTACGCCGCCGAGAACTTCGCGGGCATGGGGCACTTCATCGACTTCTACGCACCCCGCATCGACGCCGGCAACCACGCCGGCGACGTGGACCGCACCTCGATGGGCCTGGCCAGCATGGAACACGTCGTCCACACCGCGGCCGACGCGGGCGTGGACACCGCGTTCCCGGAGGCGGTCCGCGACATCTTCCGGCGCGTGATGGACGCCGGACACGGGGCGGACAGCTTCAGCCGGGCGGTGGAGGTGATGCGGAAGGGGTGAGCATCCAAAGGCACGGACGCACCGGCCGGCGACCCTGACGCCGTCGGCTGACAGCCGCTTCCTCCGCCTTCCCACACCACCTGACCTGCGGCGACTGCCGTGAGCGGCTCATCGGGGTTTGACATGCAGGCATTTGCCTGCATGATGGAGATGTGAGCCAAGAGACGACCAGCGGCGGCGCGGGGCCCGACATCGACAAGGTGTTCAAGGCCCTCGCCGACCGCACCCGGCGGTATCTGCTCGACCTGCTGCGCGAGCGGGGCGGACAGACGCTGGGGGAGCTGTGCGAGCGGGTCGAGATGTCGCGGCAGTCGGCCACCCAGCATCTGGGGATCCTGGAGGCCGCGAATCTCGTCAGCACCGCACGGCGCGGCCGCGAGAAGCTCCACTACCTCAATCCCGTGCCGCTCCATGAGATCCAGGAGCGGTGGATCGACCGGTTCGAGCAGCCCCGGCTGCGGGCACTGGGCGCGATCAAGCGACAGGCGGAGGACGCCACCATGAGCAGCGAAAGCACCAGCACCAAGCCCTCGTACGTGTACGTGACGTACATCGAAAGCACCCCTGACAAGGTCTGGCACGCCCTCACCGACGCCGACCTGACCGCCGCCTACTGGGGGCACAGCAACGTCTCCGACGGGGAGTGGAAGGCCGGGTCCGGCTGGGCCCACCGGCGTATCGACGGATCGGGCATCGACGACGTCGTCGGCACCGTCGTGGAGAGCGTGCCGCCCACGCGGCTCGTCACCACCTGGGGCGACCCGAACGACCGCGACGCCGAGCCCTCGCGCGTCATCTTCGACATTCAGCCGCACGGCGGGATCGTCCGCCTCACCGTCACCCACGAGAACCTCGCGAGCGAGCAGGAGCTGAAGGATGTCGGATCGGGGTGGCCCGCCGTCCTCTCCAACCTCAAGTCGCTGCTTGAGACCGGCAGTCCGCTGCCCCAGGAGCCGTGGGAGATGCCCGCGGGCGCGTGACGGCGGGCGTCAGGAGACCTTCGGCGCCGCCCGCATCCCGATGTAGCAGCACTCCGTGCCGTCGGACAGCGTCGAGAACACCACCGGCATATAGCCCTCGCTGAAGGACGGACCCGCGCCCGTACCCGCGAAGACCGTCTCCGTCACGGCGTACAGCTCCACATCCAGCGCCGGCGAGAAGTCCTTCATGCCGTCCACGAACTCGTAGACCAGGTGGGGCGCGCCGTCTCGCTCGGAGACGGTGATGACGACACCCGCGCGCTTGTACGTGCCGACGTACCGGGAGAAGTCCACCTCCGGTGCCTGCGCGGGCGGTTCGAAGGCGTCCGGCATCCGCACGCCCGCAAGATCGCCGAGCAGCTCGCGGAAGAGGGCGGCGTAGAGCTCGCGGGCGCCGCCCCCGTTGGTGAGGAGCGAGACGACCACGCCCGCGTGCGGGACGACGCGCAGGTAGCCGTACTGGCCGATCGCCGCGCCGTCGTGGCCGTAGCCCGCGATGCCATCCCAGTCGTAGAGGGTCCAGCCGAGGCCCCAACCGTCCGCGCTGACCGTCCACTTGTCGGGTACGTCGACCACGCGGCGCTGCATCTCCTCGACGGCCCGGGCGCTCAGCAGCCGGGTCCCGTCGGGGGCCGTGCCACCGTCGAGGTGCATCTTGGCCAGCCGCGCCACGTCACCGGCGGAGACGAGGACCCTGCCGTACGGGCCCGCCGAGCGCGGCATCAGGTCCCAGGCGGGGGCCGGGTCCGGGTCCTGGCCCGGCTCCCCGAGGTGGCTCATCGCGACGCGGTACGAGAGCGCCTCCTCGGGCAGCGTCATGGAGCGTTCGAGGGCGAGGGGGGCGAAGAGGCGGTCCTTCAGGGCCTGGTCCCAGGTCAGGCCCGTCAGGACCTCGATGATGCGGCCGAGGACGTTGTAGGCGATGCCGCTGTAGGAGATCGCGGTGCCCGGGCGGCAGTCCATGGCCACGCCCTTGGCGGCCTCGACGTACCGGGCGAGACAGTCGTCGCCGCGCCCCGCGTCGTAGGTGAAATCACACGTCAACCCGCTGGTGTGGGAGAGGAGTTGGCGGGTGGTGATGGTGCGCGTCGCGTCCTCGTCGGCCGCCTCGAACTCCGGGAGGATCTCCTTCACCGGCGCGTCCAGGTCCAGTTCGCCCGCGTCGGCGAGGCGCATGATCAGCGTCGCCGTGTAGACCTTGGCGATCGAACCGGACTGGAACACCGAGTCCGTGGTCACCTCCACGCCGGTCCCGCGGTGCAGCACACCGCTCGCCAGCTCGTGGATCTCCCCGTCGACGAGCACCGCGAGTGCCGCTCCCGGCACGTGGTGGGCGGCACGCAGCTCGTCGAAGCGGGCCTGCCAGTACTCAAGGTCGAACTTCTTCCCGGGGGCGGTCTGCTGCTCCGACACGTGCGACATGGGGGCTCCTCTTCGAGGCGATGGTCGACTGATGCGTACAGTTGCGTACGGCGTGCTCTTGTTGCGAACACTGTACGCATGGACTGTACGCATGGAGGATCGTCGTACGCAAGATGCGCACAGCGTGCGCGACGGCTACCGTGGGACGCCGGAAACTCACGAGGAGGCCCCATGCCCGCCGCCGAGAAGCCGATCGCCTCGGTCTGGACCCGCCCGCGCCGCGGGCGTGAGCAGCTGAGCCGCGAGCAGATCGTGGCCGAGGCCGTCCGGCTCCTCGACGCGGACGGCCTGGAATCGCTCAGCATGCGCAAGCTCGGCACCCGCCTCGACGCGGGCGCCACCTCGCTCTACCGGCACGTGGCCAACAAGGACGAGCTGATCGAGCTGGTCGTGGACGAGGTCTACGGAGAGCTGGACTTCCCCGCCGCGGACACGGCGGACTGGCGGACGGCTGCCGCCCGCAGCGCCCAGAGCCTGCGCGCGATGATCCTGCGCCACCCCTGGGTCGCCTCCGTGCTCGGCCAGGTCGGCCTCATCCACCTCGGCCCGAACGTGACGCGGATGTCGGAGCGGATGACCTCCGTGTACGCGGCAGCCGGCTTCCCCCCGGACGAGACCGGGCAGGCCATGCGCACCGTCATCGCGTACGTCATCGGCATGGCGACCAGCGAGGCCGCGTATCTGTCGCTGATCGCCCGAAGCGGCGTGAGCGAGCAGGAGTTCGCACAGAACCTGCCATCCGACAAGGGCGGGAGCGAAGACGGAGACAGGGACGGGGACCCGCAGGTCGGGAATCCGGAGCGGGCCCGCGACGAGGGCTTCGACTACGGGCTCCAGCGCGTGCTCGACGGGCTCGAGGTGCGCCTCGGTCGCGCCACGCCCTGAACGCGTACGGGGACTCAGGGTGATCTAAGTCATGCGGGGAGGCGGCGTGACTTGACGCCGTCTTCACATTTTCCTACGTAGGCTTCACGGTATGGCCACGACTCCCTCCCCCGACCGGCGACGCACCGCCGACGAGGTCAACGAGGAGATCCGTGCGCTCTGGCTGCACGCGGGCGGACGGCTCCGCCCCGACGAGCGCCTGGTGTACGAGCGGCTTGTCACCGAATGGGCCGAGGCCGAAGCCCACGCCTCACGGGCACCCGCCGCCTGAGAAGTATCCCGGCAGCCGTTGTCAGTGGCGGCTGTCACACTCGGCCGCATGACCGAAGAAGCGGGCAGCGGCAGTCACAGCGACACACCAACATCCCTGCACTACGCGCCCCGTTGGAGCGGTGACACCCGCCGGCCGCCGCCCGGCGTGGGCGGTGAGCGGGAGGCGCTGACGACCTCCCTGGACTGGCACCGCGCCACCTTCGAGCTCAAGTGCGCGGGCCTGACCCAGGAGCAGCTCTCCCAGCGGGCGGTGTCCCCCTCCGGGATGTCGCTGCACGGGCTCGTGCGGCATCTGGCCGGGGTCGAGCGGTGGTGGTTCCGCATCCAGCTCTCGGGCGAGGACGTCCCGTTGCTCTACTACTCGGACGACGCCCCGGACCAGGACTTCGGCGACCTCACCGGCGACGCCCGGGAGGCCTTCGCCGTCTGGCACACCGAGTGCGAGCGCTCGCGGCGGATCGTCGATGCGGCCGGATCGCTGGACGTGACGGGCATCCGCAGGTCCACCGGTGAGCCGGTCTCGCTGCGCAGGGTCCTGATCAACATGATCGAGGAGTACGCGCGACACAACGGGCACGCGGACCTGCTGAGGGAGCGGATCGACGGGGCCACGGGGATGTAAGACCGCGGCATGCACCGCCGCCTGCCCTGCCTACGCGCCCAGCGCCCCCGCGTCCCCCATCACGACCACCGGCTTCCGCGCCGGGTCCAGGCTCCGCAGCAGCTCCTTCATCCGCGCCTTCGGCAGCGACACGCAGCCCTGCGTCGGGCCCCCGTGGTCCACGTGCAGCCAGATGCCGCCGCCACGCCCCGCACCCAACGGGCGCGTCCAGTCCAGCGGGGTCCTGCCCGGCTCGCGGTTGTAGTTGATGGCGATGACGTAGTCGAAGGAGCCGGCCAGCGGCTCGCCCTTGAAGCCCGTGCCGCGCGCGGTGAAGGCCGGGCCCTGGTCGTAGGGGAAGCGGGTTCCGGGGTCCGGGAGGAGGCCGCCCGCGTCGGTCAGGCCGTAGACGCCGACGGGGGATTTGCGGTCGCCCTGCACGTGGCGTGATGTCCAGCCCCGTAACCCGTTGTGCGCGGGCCAGGGGTCCGACGCCGGGCGCCAACCGGAAGCATCGGAGGGGGACTTGCGCGTGTAGAGCATCGCCGTCGCTCGGTTCGCGTCGGGGGCCTCGCCCGTGACGACCAGGGCCTGGGTCGAGGAAGCGGGTATGCGGGACCGGGTCTTCGGCCCCAACGCCGGGATCTCGCGGGGCCGTTCGGGGGTGGTCGTGTGGCTCGTCCCGGGCGCCTCGCTGACCGTCACCGCCTCACCGCTCTGGCGCCCGCCGGCCTGCGCGCCGGTTCCGCACGCGGTGAGCAGCGAGGTGAGCAGCAGGGTGAGTGCCGCGCCTGCGGCGGCGTACGCGGTGGGGTACGCGGCAGCGTGAGGGCGTCTGGAAGAAGGCATGCGGGTCTCCTGGGATGTCGCGCGAAAACAAGGGTGCGGGGGGCGCTACGGGCCTGGGTGCGGAGTGTCCGGTGAGCGTCAGGTCTTCGCCGGGGCCGTTGCCGGCGGTGAGCCCTCCGAGCCGAAATGCGCCGACCCGATGATCCGGTTCGCCTCGGCCAGGCGGGGCTTCGAGTCGCCCGGGGCCAGGCACAGGTTCGCCACGATCACTCGCCCCGGCTCCGGGGATTCGAGCACGGCCGTGAAGCTGAGCCCTCCCCCCGCCAGCGCACAGGACTTCCGCAAGGTCCCACTCGTGAACCGGGGCGGATTCGTCGCTCTCTTGTCGAGGCCGCCCTCCTTGTCGGAACGCAGTACGAGCAGCGCGCCGTCCTCCGGGTCGATACGGTCCAGCGGGTTGCACCAGCCGCCCGGCTCGTCGGGCTTGCACGGCTGCTTGTACGGGGTGAGCCGCTGCGTGCCGGCGAAGCCGAACGGCGGGCTCTTCGTCCTGTCGTCCGCGGGGACCGCAAGCGCCTGCCAGTCCGCCGGGAGACGCAGGGTCAGGCCACCGCCCAACTCCCGGTAGGTGACGTCCCGTTCACCCGCGCTCGGGCTGCTCGGCGGTGTCGCCGCCGGCGGTACCACCTCCGGGTCGGACGACGGCCGCAGCGCCTGCGGCATCAGCACCCCGGCGAGGGCGAGCCCCGCCACCGAGGCCGCCGCCCCCGCCGCGATCCTGCGCCTGCGGCTGCGCGCGGCACGCTCGCGCACGCGGGCAAGGCGTGAGGCGGGGGCCTGCGGGCGCGGGACCGCCCGCTCAAGGAACACCGTCAGCTCGCGTTCCTCGTCGTACGCGTCATGGGTGTCCTCGTCGTACGTGTCAGGGGCGTCCTCACTCACAGCGGTCCGCCTCCCTCGCCGGCAGCGCGGCACGCAGCGTGCGCAGCGCCTTCGCCGACTGGCTCTTCACCGTGCCCGGAGTACAGCCGAGGATTCCGGCCGTCTCGTCCACGCCGAGGTCCTCGAAGTAGCGAAGGACCACCACCGCCCGCTGTCTCGGCGGCAGCCGCCGCACGGCAGCGGCGAGCGACTGCTCCAGGTCCACACCCTCGTACACGTCCACCTCGCCTGCCCGCTCGGGCAGTTCGCCGTGCGGGACCTCCGCCCGCCAGTGCCGGCGCCACCACGAGGTGTGGGTGTTGACGAGGACCTTGCGTACGTACGCCTCCGGATGCTCCTGGCCGATCCGCCGCCACTTCGGCCAGACCTTCGCGAGCGCCGTCTGCAGCAGGTCCTCCGCGAGATGCGCGTCGCCCGTGAGCAGCCACGCCATCCGCAGCAGCCGCGGCCCACTGGCGGCGACGAACTCCTCGAACTCGAAGCCGCCACCTCGCATCGCATCCCCGCCGTTCTCCTCGGTCTCCCATATCCGTGGAACGCGATGGGCCGCCGATCAGGTTGCCCGCCCCCGAAAGGAGAGTCGCCCGCCCCCGGAAAGAGAAGAGGGGCCCGGAACCTTTTGGTTCCGGGCCCCGCACCTCACCGCGCCTGCGCCCAGGCCTACGACGTACCGTCGTGCGTCTCGTCCGGGTCGACCCCCATCGTGAGCGAGCCGACCACGCCCCTCTCGATGCGCCCCTTGCGGTACTTGAGCTTCAGGAGGCCGTCCTGCGTGCCGCCTCCGCCGTAGATCGTGTCCTCGTCGAGCGTCGTGCGTTCCGTCGTGCTCGTGGAGTACGGGGCCCCCTCGGCGGAGGCGAGGACCGCCGTCTCCGCGAAGAAGAACTGGCCCGTGTGGCAGGTGTGGCCGCCCTCGTAGCCGTCGTCCGTCATCTTGCCGCCGACGTGCACCTTGGTGTGGATGTGCACGGCACGGCCCCGGTACCAGCCGGGGAAGACCGTCTTGAACTCCACATGGCCGCTGTTGTCGGTGAGCTGCGTGCCCCGCAGGTAGCGCTCGTCGTCCGTCGGCGCCTCGTGGCCGCCGCCTCCGCCGCCTCCACCGGGGCCGCCGGACGGGGGCGTGCCCGTGGGAGTGCCGGAGGGAGTCCCGGTCGGCTCACCGCTGGGCGGGGTCCCGCCGCCCCCGCCGCTCAGCGACTCGTACCCCGAATAGATCCCCAGCGCGTCGCAGTGCCAGATGTCCACCGCCGCGCGCTTCAGCGGCTTGCAGGTGTCGGAGTCGATCACCTTGAGGCGCAGGGTGAAGGGGATGCCTTCGCGGTCCTCGGTGATGTCCTTCCGGATCTTGTCGGCGTCGATGTAGTACGGGCCCTCAGTCGTCTCGCCGGTCAGGCGGTAGCAGGCCTCGGCCGCCGAAGCCGTCGCCGAACCCGTCGCCGAACCGGTCGCCGAGGAACCCGCCTCCGCCGTGCCCTCCGCGTTCGCGCTCACCGCCACCGCGCCGCCGATCCCGACCGCCGCCACCGCGGCCCCGCTCGCGACCAGGACCTTGCGGCGCGTCAAGTCCCGTTTGTGGGCCGGACCTTGGGGTGTGATCGTCCGTTGCGGCTCGTCTCGTTCGCTGTTCTCCGTCATGGGCCTGGACGCTAGGGACCTCACCTGTCACAGACGTGTGCGCCGGCTGTGTGTACACACAGCAATGCGTACACACAGCAATGCGTACGCGGTCGCAGGGCACGCATCACGACGTACGCGCCAACTCCCGCCCACCCCCAGCCAGCTCCCTCCCCAGCCGCGTAGCCGCATGCAGCACCACGCCACCCTCCCGCGTACTGCTGACGAGCCCCGCATCCCGCAGCGCCGCCGCATGCCGGCTCGCGCTCGCCACCGATACACCTATCCGCAGGGCCAGTTCACTCGTCGAGTAGGGGTGGACCAGAGCCCGGATCGCCAGCGCGCGCGTGCGCCCGAGCACCGGCGTGAGGCCGTCCGTACCGTCCGTACCGGCAGCGGCACGCGGCCCCGCGCCGGTGACCGGATAGACAAGCACCGGCGGCAGTTCGGGGTCGATCAGCGTCACCGGCGTCGCGCAGAAGAAGGACGGGACGAGGGTGATGCCCCGGCCCGCGAGGTGCAGGTCACGGTCGACCGGATAGTCGGTGGTCAGCACCGGCCACGCCCACCGGACCGACGGCGAGAGGACCCCGAGCAGCTTGCCGATCCCACCGTCCAGGACCCGCCGCCCGCACACCGCCCGCTCAGCGAGGACCGTCTCGTCGAGCTCGGGCAGGCAGGGGCGAAGGAGTTCGCGGTGGTACACGGCGAGCGCGTCGAGCAGCTCCCGGCTCCGCTCGCGGTCGCCGTCTGCCAACTGACGTATCCATAAGGGGCGTTCGCGTACGCGGAAGACCGAGGCGAGGTCGTCGGCGAACATCCGGCCGCCGCCCCCCGCGATCACGTCGAGCGCGTCGGCGAAGTCCAACTGCCCCGGCGGCGTGAGGAAGTCGGGGAAGTCTCCGCGCGCCGGCACGAGCGTCGTCAGGGTGTGCAGCACGCTCCGCAGATCCCGCCTGCCCAGACGGTCGCGTACGTGGCCGAGCCAGGGCCTGCAGCGTGCGGTGCGCCGTGGCGCCTGGAGCCGGTGGAGGCTGATCGTCAGCTCCCACATGATGTCCGGGCGCGCCGCGACCGTCGTACGCGCCAGGTCCTCTGCCGTGAAGTGGATACGCAGCGCCATGCCGTCCCCCGACCATGGTTATGCGAGTGTGCGGGCTGTCACGGTAAGTGGCGCCGATAAACGACTGATGGACGCGAAGGGCCCCGGGACCGTGCCGGTCCCGGGGCCCAACTGGCCGAAGCCCAGGCTTACTTGTCCGCGTCACCCTTGCCGGAGGCGACCGGCTTGCGCAGCGCGATGTTCAGCTCGCGAAGGCGCGACTCCTCCAGCTCGGAGGGGGCGCCCATCATCAGGTCCTGCGCGTTGCCGTTCAGCGGGAACGCGATGGTCTCGCGGATGTTCGGCTCGTCCGCGAGGAGCATCACGATGCGGTCGACGCCGGGGGCGATGCCGCCGTGCGGCGGGGCGCCGAGGCGGAAGGCGCGGAGCATGCCCGCGAACTCCTGCTCGACCGTCTCGCGCTCGTAGCCCGCGATCTCGAAGGCCTTCAGCATGACCTCGGGCTCGTGGTTACGGATGGCGCCGGAGGACAGCTCGATGCCGTTGCAGACGATGTCGTACTGCCAGGCGAGGATGTCCAGCGGGTCCTTCTCCTCCAGGTCCTTCATGCCGCCCTGGGGCATCGAGAAGGGGTTGTGGGAGAAGTCGATCTTGCCGGTGTCCTCGTCCTTCTCGTACATCGGGAAGTCGACGATCCAGCAGAAGCGGAAGACGCCCTCTTCGAAGTGGCCCGCGCGCTTGGCGGCCTCGACCCGGACGGCCGACATGATCTTGGAGACCTCGTCGAACTCGCCCGCACCGAAGAAGACGGCGTAGCCGGGGGCCAGCGAGAGGCGCTTGGTGAGCTCCTCCACGTTCGCCTCGGTCAGGAACTTGGCGATCGGGCCGGTCAGCGAGCCGTCCTCGGCGACGCGCACCCAGGCCAGGCCCTTCGCGCCCTGCTCGACGGCGTAGTCACCGAGGCCGTCGAAGAACTTGCGGGACTGCGACGCCGTGTCCGGGACCGGGAGCGCGCGCACGTGCTTGCCCGCGAAGGCCTTGAACTCGGAGTCCGCGAAGATGTCCGTGATGTCGGTCAGCTCGAGCTGCGCGCGCAGGTCCGGCTTGTCGTTGCCGTACTTCAGCATCGACTCGCGGAACGGGATGCGCGGGAACGGCGAGGTGACGTGCCGGCCGTTGCCGTACTCCTCGAAGATCTCCGTCATCAGCTTCTCGATGGGCTGGAAGACGTCTTCCTGCTCCACGAAGCTCATCTCGACGTCGAGCTGGTAGAACTCGCCCGGCGAGCGGTCGGCGCGCGCGTCCTCGTCGCGGAAGCACGGCGCGATCTGGAAGTAGCGGTCGAAGCCCGAGATCATGAGCAGCTGCTTGAACTGCTGCGGGGCCTGGGGGAGGGCGTAGAACTTGCCCGGGTTCAGGCGGGAGGGGACGACGAAGTCGCGGGCGCCCTCGGGGGACGTCGCGGCGAGGATCGGCGTCGCCATCTCGTTGAAGCCGAGGGCGACCATCTTCGAGCGGATCGAGGCGATCACCGAGGAGCGCAGCATGATGTTGCGGTGCATGCGCTCGCGGCGCAGGTCGAGGAAGCGGTACTCCAGGCGCCGCTCCTCGTTCACGCCGTCGTCCGCATTGACCGTGAAGGGCAGCGGGGCGGCCGTGCCGAGCACCTCGACCTCGGCGGCCTCGATCTCGATCTCGCCCGTGGGCAGCTCCGGGTTCACGTTGTCCGCACCGCGCGACACGGCCTTGCCGTCGACCCGGACGACCGTCTCCTTGGAGAGCTTGTCCAGGACCTCGGCGGCCTTGGTGCCGGGGCGGGCCACCAGCTGCGTGATGCCGTAGTGATCGCGCAGATCGATGAAGAGGATGCCGCCCAGGTCTCGGCGATTGTGCAGCCAGCCGCTCAGCCGGACGTCGGAGCCGACGTCAGAGGCGCGGAGCTCGCCGCAGGTGTGGGACCTGTACCGATGCATCGTCGTTCATCCAGTCTTCGCGAATAGGGGAGAGAGCAGACAGGCACCAAGGCTACCGTCCGGGCGGAGATCGCTTTCCGGATTACCGCCGGAGGCACTCTCCGGAGGCTCCCCGGCACCCCGTCGGTGGCGCCTTCTCCGCTGATCTTCCTAAAGTGGGTCAATGCGCACTGACGATCCCCCGCAGCAGGCGGGGGACAATCCCCTGCCTCCCGTACGGGACGTCCTGACCGCCATCGCGACCGGTCTGTGGCGCTGGGACAACGCATCCGGGGTCGTCACACTCGACGCGGAGGCGGCCCGGCTCCTCGGCCTTCCCGCACGCGCGCAGACCCTCACCGAGGCGGGCGTGCGCTCCCGCTTCCACCCCGTCGACTGGAACGAGATCGACGGCATCGTCCAGCTCGCCGTCGCCGAGGGCACCCTCGCCGAGGCCCGCCTTCGGATCATGGACGAGCAGGGGCGGCGGGTCCTGCGCATCGTGCGCAGCCGCTCGAAGCCGATCGTGGACGCGGCCAATCATTCGTACGAGCTGGTCGGCACCCTGCAGGAAGTGACCGAGCCCCCGCCGGGCGCCGCCCATCGCACCCCGGTCACCGGCGACTGGCGCCGCTCCCGCGAGGCGTTCCTGCTGGACGCGGGGCGTGCGCTCGCCGAGGCGCGGTCGACCGAGGAGGTGCTCCGGGTCGCCGGCGGGCTCTCGATGCCGGGGTTCTCGCCGGACGGGCTGGGGGTCTTCGGGATCGAGGGCGACCGGCTCAAGGTCATCGGTCACCACGGTCACAAGCCGGGCGACGACACGCCCTTCATGGCGATGCCGCTGGACACCGACTATCCGGCCGCCGAGGTGGTCCGCACGGGCCGCGCGGTGTACCTCTCGTCGCCGGAGGAGTACCACGAGCGCTATCCGGCGACCTGGCCGCTGGCACAGCGCTTCGAGCGGCAGTCCTGGGCGTTCCTGCCGCTGACCGTGGCGGGACGCACGATGGGCGCCTGGCTGGCGGCCTTCGCCTATCCCGTCTCGTTCACGCCGGACGAGCGCTCGGTCCTGACGACGGTGGCCCGGATGCTGGCGCAGGCCCTGTCGCGGGCCGGGATCACCGAATCGGAGCGGGAGCTCACGGAGGGCCTGCAGCGCTCGATGCTGCCGCTGCTCGGGCCGCGGATCCCGGGGATGAGCGTGGCCGCGCGGTATGTGCCGACCGGGGGCGGGCTCCAGGTGGGCGGCGACTGGTACGACATGATTCCGCTGCCCAACGGCCGCATCGCTTTCGTCATCGGCGACGTACAGGGCCATGACGTGCGCGCGGCGGGCCTGATGGGGCAGCTGCGGATCGCCGTGCGCGCGTACGCGTCCGAGGGCCACCGCCCCGACGCGGTGCTCTCCCGTGCGACCCGCTTCCTCTCCGGGATCACGGACGGCATCACGGGCGGCTCCAGCGGCGAGGCGGGCGGCGACGGGGCCGACCCCCGCTTCGCGACCTGCCTGTACGTGGAGGCCGACCCGGCCACCGGCGTCCTGGAGATGGCCCGCGCGGGCCATCCGGAGCCTGCGATACGGATGGCCGACGGAACGGTCGTGCTGCGCGCCGCCGCGGGCGGTCTGCCGCTCGGCATCGACCCCGACGCGGACTACCCCACGACCCGGCTCGTCCTGGAGGCCGGCGAGACGATGCTGGTCTGCACGGACGGGCTCATCGAGACCGGCGGCCACGATCTGGACAGCGGCTGGACGCGGATCCGCAAGATCCTGGAGGAGTACGACGCCGCGGGTGACGGCGACGGCGGCGACGGCCTCGAAGAGCTCGCCGACACCCTCGTACAGGCCGTGCACGGGCCCTCGTCGCACTACACCACGGGCACGCTCGCGGACCGCCGCGAGGACGACATAGCGGTCCTGCTGCTGCGCAGGACAGGCCGCCCCGAGCTGCGCACGGCCGCGCGCCGCACCGTCCTGACGGTCGCGCAGGCCGAGCCGGAGCGGATCGCCGGGGCGCGGCAGCACGTCCGGGAACTCCTTCACGACTGGGCGGACCCCGATCAGGTCGACTCGGCGGTCCTGATGGTCTCCGAGATGGTCACGAACGTCCTGGTGCACACGGACGGCGACGCCCTGCTGGTCGCCGAGGTCACCGGGGAGCCGGGCACGCGCCGCCTGCGCGCGGAGGTCTCCGACAGCAGCGACGACCTGCCCCACAAACGCCACCCCGGCGAGCTGGCATCGTCCGGCCGTGGCCTGGTCCTGATGGAGCTGCTCGCGGACGCGTGGGGGGTGGATCCGCGGGGCGACGGCAAGAGCATCTGGTTCGAGCTGCACGAGGGGAACGGAAGCCCGTCCGGCGAGGCCTAGCCCGCGCCGGCGTACCGCCCCCGCAGCTCCGTGAACACCCCGAAGGCCGCCGCCGTCACCGGCACGGCGAGCAGCATCCCCAGGATCCCGGCCACCGAGGCGCCCGCGGTGATCGCCAGCATCACCACCGCCGGGTGCATCTGCACCGTCCGCGACTGGATCACCGGCTGCAGCACATGCCCCTCGAGGACCTGCACCGCGAGCACCACCCCCAGCGCCCACAGAGCGATGAACGCTCCCCGGTCGGCCAGCGCGACGAGCACGGCGACGGCCCCGGAGATGAACGCCCCCAGGTAGGGGATGTACGCGCCGATGAAGACGAGCGCCCCAAGACCCCACGCCCCCGGCACCCGCAGGATCAGCAGCCCCACGGTGATGCAGATCGCGTCGATGAGTGCGATGAAGGTGGTCCCGCGCATGAAGCCCTCGACCGCCTCGAAGGCCCGGCGGCCCATCGCCTCGACGGTGTCGGCGGTGCCGCGCGGGGCGAGCGAGCGAATGGAGCCCAGGGCTCGTTCGGAGTCGCGCAGGAAGAAGAAGACGAGCAGCAGCGCGAGGACGGCCATGGCGATCATCTCACCGACGACGCTCAGTCCGCTGATCACCCCGGACGCGGCGGATCCGCCGAACTTGCCCAGCAGGTCCTTCGCGTTGGACGCCATGTCCTCCAGCGAGGTCCCGGCCGCCCCGAAGTGCTTCGTCAGGTCGGCCGCGGCCTGCTTCAGGGAGGCGATGATCTGGTCGCCGGTGTCGATGAGGGCCTTGACCACGAAGTACAGCGCGCCGCCGACGACCGCGACGACGGCCGCGCAGGTCAGCCCGGCGGCCAGCGACCGCTGCACCTTCATCTTCAGGAGCCAGCGGTAGACGGGCCCGAGGAGTGCCGTGCCGAGGAAGGCGAGGAGCACCGGCGTGACGGCCGTCTTGAAGATGATGACGAGCCAGATCGCCACGGCCGCGACGCCGGTGACCAGCAGCAGGACGACACTCCAGGCGGCCATGCGCCGCGCGGGCTCGGGCAGAAGGGTGCTCACCCTCCTACCCGAGCACGGCCGCCGGGGCCCCGCACGTCATGTACGGCTGCATGCCGTGCACGCCGGGCACCTTCGGGGGAACCACGATCGGCCCCGGCCCTTCCACCTCCCGGCGCGGGCATCGTCGATGAAGCGAAGGGACGAGACGCGACGAAAGAGAGAGACACGATGCCGCTCTACCTGACGAGGTTCAGCTACACGCCGGAGACCTGGGCAAGGCTCACCGGCAACCCCGAGGACCGCTCACAGGCCGCCCGGTCGTACATCGAGTCCGTCGGCGGGAAGCTGCACGGCTTCTGGTACGCCTTCGGAACGCACGACGGCTACAACCTCTGGGAAGCTCCGGACAACGTGTCGATGGCCTCGGTCGCCCTTGCGATCAGCGGCGGCGGCGCGCTCAGCTCGTTCGAGACGACCGTCCTCCTGAGCGTCGACGAAACACTGGACGCCCTGCGCAGAGCCGAGCAGATCAAGTACCGGGCTCCTGGCGAGTAGAGACCCACGCCAGGAGCCCGCCTCTGGGCCTACAGCCCGCCCTCGGACATGCCGTGCACCGCCGGGATCGTCCCCAGGCGGCCCTTCTGGTAGTCGTCGAAGGCCTGCTGCAGTTCCTCGCGGGTGTTCATGACGAACGGCCCGTAGTGCGCCATCGGCTCCCTGAGCGGCTGGCCGCCGAGCAGGACGACCTCCAGGTCCGGATGGTTGGAGTCCTGCTTCTCGTCCGCGCGGACCGTCAGCGAGGAACCCGCTCCGAACACGGCCGTCTGCCCCAGGTGCACGGGCCTGCGCTCCGTTCCGACCGAGCCGCGTCCCGCAAGGACGTAGACGAGACCGTTGAAGTCCGCACGCCAGGGCAGCGTGATCTCCGCGCCGGGACGCAGCGTCGCGTGGACCATCGTGATCGGCGTGTGCGTGATGCCGGGACCCTCGTGGCCGTCGAGCTCGCCCGCGATGACACGGAGCAGCGCGCCGCCGTCGGGCGTGCTCAGGAGCTGCACCTGACCGCCGCGGATGTCCTGATAACGCGGGTCCTTCATCTTGTCCTTGGCGGGCAGGTTGACCCACAGCTGAAGGCCGTGGAACAGCCCGCCGGACGCCACGAGCGACTCGGGCGGAGTCTCGATGTGCAGGAGGCCGGAGCCCGCCGTCATCCACTGGGTGTCGCCATTGGTGATGGTGCCGCCACCGCCGTTGGAGTCCTGGTGCACGAAGGTTCCGTCAATGATGTACGTGACGGTTTCGAAGCCACGGTGCGGGTGCCAGGGGGTTCCCTTCGGCTCCCCGGCGCCGTAGTCCACCTCGCCCATCTGGTCCATCATGATGAACGGGTCGAGGTACTTGTAGTTGATCCCCGCGAAGGCCCGGCGCACCGGAAAGCCCTCGCCCTCGAAACCGCTGGGGGCGTCGGTCACGGCGAGCACGGGGCGGGCCACGGCATCGCCGGACGCGGCCACGCGGGGCAGGGTCAGCGGGTTCTCGACGGTCACTGCGGGCATGTCGGTGCCTCCTTCTCGTACGCTCAGTTTAGTTGAACGTAGAACTTCTTGCCACTGGGAACGCGCGACGCCCGGAGGGCATTCCCTCCGGGCGTCAGGGCGGTGTCAGTGCGAGAAGGCTCTTCTCCTGGGTCCTGGCCGTCTGCGCAGCAATGGCGTCTAGCCATACATCCTGCGCATCGCGAAGTCGACCATCTGCTCGACGGCCTTCGCGTCGAAGACCATGCGGTGCTCGCCCTCCATGTCGAGCACGAAGCCGTACCCGGTCGGCAGGAGATCGATGACCTCCGCGCCCGTGATCACGAAGTACTTGGACTCCTTGCCCGCGTACCGCCGCAGCTCCTTGAGCGAGGTGAACATCGGGATCACCGGCTGCTGGGTGTTGTGCAGGGCGAGGAAGCCGGGGTTGTCGCCGCGCGGGCAGTAGACCTTGGACGTCGCGAAGGCCTGCTGGAAGTCCTCGGCGGACATCGAGCCCGTGGTGAAGGCACGCACCGCGTCCGCGAGGGACGGGGGCGACGGCTCGGGGTAGAGCGGGGGCTGCTGTGCGTACCCGCCCGCGCCGCCGGGCATCTGCTGCGGTGGCGGCTGGGCCCCGGGCGGGGCGTACTGCTGCTGGGCGCCAGGGCTCTGGTCGTAGCCGTACATGACCGCAAGAGTACTGAGCCCGCGCGAGTGCTGAGTCACAGATGACCCATTAGGGGTTGCTTCTTATTACTGGCGGGTAGCATCATCGTAGCTACTTGCTGGTACTGATCCTGTTGATCCCTTTTCTGCTTACGGAGCCGTCGCCATGGGGCACTACAAGTCGAATCTCCGCGACATCGAGTTCAACCTCTTCGAGGTGCTCGGCCGCGACAAGCTGTACGGCACCGGCCCGTTCGCGGAGATGGACGTCGACACCGCCAAGAGCATCCTCGACGAGCTGCGCAGGCTCGCCGAGAACGAGCTGGCCGAGTCCTTCGCGGACGCCGACCGCAACCCTCCGGTCTTCGACCCGGAGACCAACACCGCCCCGGTCCCGGAGTCCTTCAAGAAGAGCTACCAGGCCTTCATGGACTCCGAGTACTGGCGCCTGGGCCTGCCCGAGGAGATCGGCGGCACGACCTCGCCGCGCTCGCTGATCTGGGCGTACGCGGAGCTGCTGCTCGGCGCCAACCCGGCCGTGTGGATGTACTCCTCCGGTCCGGCGTTCGCGGGCATCCTGCACGAAGAGGGCAACGAGGCGCAGAAGAAGATCGCCGCGATCGCCGTCGAGAAGCAGTGGGGCTCGACGATGGTCCTGACCGAGCCGGACGCCGGTTCGGACGTCGGCGCGGGCCGCACGAAGGCCACGCTGCAGGAGGACGGCTCCTGGCACATCGAGGGCGTGAAGCGCTTCATCACGTCCGGTGAGCACGACATGTCGGAGAACATCCTCCACTACGTCCTCGCGCGCCCCGAGGGCCACGGCCCCGGCACCAAGGGCCTGTCGCTCTTCCTCGTCCCGAAGTACGAGTTCGACTGGGAGACCGGCGAGCTGGGCGCCCGCAACGGCGCCTACGCCACGAACGTCGAGCACAAGATGGGCCTCAAGGCGTCCAACACGTGCGAGATGACGTTCGGCGACCAGCACCCCGCCAAGGGCTGGCTGATCGGCGACAAGCACGAGGGCATCCGCCAGATGTTCATGATCATCGAGTTCGCCCGCATGATGGTGGGCACGAAGGCGATCGCGACGCTGTCGACGGGTTACCTGAACGCCCTGGAGTACGCCAAGGAGCGCGTGCAGGGCCCGGACCTCGCCCAGTTCATGGACAAGACGGCGCCCAAGGTCACCATCACGCACCACCCGGACGTACGCCGCTCGCTGATGACGCAGAAGGCGTACGCGGAGGGCATGCGCGCGCTGGTCCTGCACACCGCGGCCGTCCAGGACGACATCCAGATCAAGGAGGCGGCGGGCGAGGACGCGTCGGCGCTGATCGCCCTGAACGACCTGCTGCTGCCGATCGTGAAGGGCTACGGCTCGGAGCGTTCGTACGAGCAGCTGGCGCAGTCGCTCCAGACGTTCGGCGGCTCGGGGTACCTCCAGGAGTACCCGATCGAGCAGTACATCCGTGACGCGAAGATCGACACCCTCTACGAGGGCACCACGGCGATCCAGGGCCAGGACTACTTCTTCCGGAAGATCGTCCGCAACCAGGGTGCCGCGCTGAACGGCCTCGCCGAGGAGATCAAGAAGTTCCTCGCGGTCGGCACGGGCGGCGAGGCGCTGGCCGGCGCCCGCGAGGAGCTGGCCAAGGCCGCGGTCGAGCTGGAGGCCATCGTCGGCGTCATGCTGACGGACCTCGCGGCGACGGAGCAGGACGTCAAGTCCATCTACAAGGTGGGCCTCAACACGACCCGCCTCCTGATGGCCTCGGGCGACGTGGTCGTCGGCTACCTGCTCCTTCGGGGCGCGGCGGTGGCCGCGGAGAAGCTGGAGACGGCTTCGGCGAAGGATGTCGCCTTCTACCAGGGCAAAATCGCCGCGGCCAAGTTCTTCGCCACGAACGTCCTGCCGGGCGTCGCCTCGGAGCGGAAGCTCGCCGAGGGCGTCTCCCTGGACCTGATGGAACTGGACGAGGCGGCGTTCTAGCCCCTCACCTGTTCTCCCTGCGGCCCGCTTTCCCCTCCGGGGGGGGCGGGCCGCAGTGCGTCGCCTGCCCGACGGGCTTCCCCTCCGGGGGGGGGCGGGCCGTGGTGCGTTGCCTGCCCGGCGGGCCTCCCCTCCGGGGGGGCGGGCCGTGGTGCGTTGCCTGCCCGGCGGGCCTCCCCTCCGGGGGGGGGCGGGCCGTGGTGCGTTGCCTGCCCGGCGGGCCTCCCCTCCGGGGGGGGGCGGGCCGTGGTGTGTCCGCGGCGGGCATCCCCTCCAGGGAGGGAGGCCGCGGTGTGCCCACCGCTACCCCACCCATCCCGGCGCTGCGCGCCGACTCTTTCCCGCCCGCCCACCCGATTACCCGCGTCTGACACCTCGCACGGGCCGCACTGTCGCCCTGCGGATCCGCTCCTTCCTTCACGGCGCTTCGCGCCGATTACCCCACCCACCCACCCGATCACCCCGCGCAGGTAGCACTGTCACCCGGCGCCGGCGCTGCGCGCCGGATTACCCCGCGCCTGACACCTCGCGAGGGCGGGCTGTCACCCTGCGCGAGCGCATTCGTCTGCAGACCCGCTCATGCCTTCCCGGCGCTCCGCGCCGGGATACCCCGCCCACCCACCCGATTACCCCGCAGCTTCGGGTGAACGGGTGGGTGGGCGGGAGAGATCCAGCGCGGAGCGCCGGGGCAGGGCGGGACGGCGTCGCAGGCGAAGGGCGGCCACCCGATGACGCAGGGCAAACGGGCGGGTGGGTGGGGAAGATCCGGCGCGGAGCGCCGGGGCAGGGCGAGACGGCGTCGCAGGCGAAGGGCGGCCACCCGATGACGCAGGGCAAACGGGCGGGTGGGTGGGGGAGATCCGGCGCGGAGCGCCGGGGCAGGGCGGGGCGGCGGCGCAGGCGGAGGGCGGTGCGGAGGACCCCGGGTACAGAAACTCCCGTTTAAGGCCCCCCGCAGGCCCCGACACCGCTAGCTAGGCTGGAAGCCATGAGCACCCCCGCCCGCCCGTCACCCGCCGCCGCCCCTGCAAAGACCGCTGCGCGCGCCCCTCTCGTCTTCGACCGCGGCCACTCCGAAGACCTCATGACCTTCCTGGCGGCAAGCCCCTCCCCGTACCACGCAGTGGCCACCGCCGCCGAGCGGCTGGAGAAGGCCGGCTTCCGCCAGGTCGAGGAGACCGAGGCCTGGGACGGTTCGACCGGCGGGAAGTACGTGCTGCGCGGCGGCGCCATCGTCGCCTGGTACGTCCCCGAGAGCGCGACCCCGCACACCCCCTTCCGCATCGTCGGCGCCCACACCGACTCCCCGAACCTGCGGGTGAAGCCGAGGCCGGACAGCGGCGCCCACGGCTGGCGCCAGGTCGCGGTCGAGATCTACGGCGGACCGCTGCTCAACTCCTGGCTGGACAGGGACCTCGGCCTCGCGGGCCGCCTCTCCCTGCGCGACGGCAGCACCCGGCTCGTGAACATCGACCGCGCCCTGCTCCGCGTACCGCAACTGGCGATCCACATGGACCGCGGAGTCGTCGCCGACGGCCTCAAGCTCGACAAGCAGAAGCACATGCAGCCCATCTGGGGCCTCGGCGACGACGTGACCGACGGCGATCTGATCCGCTACGTCGCGGAGGAAGAGGGGCTCGCCCCCGGCGACGTAACCGGCTGGGACCTGATGACGCACCCCGTCGAGGCGCCCTCCTTCCTCGGCCGCGACCGCGACCTCATCGCGGGCCCCCGGATGGACAACCTCCTGTCGGTGCACGCCTGCACGGCCGCGCTCGCCGCCGTGTCGACGGCCGACGACGCCGGCTCCCTCCCGTACATCCCCGTACTCGCGGCCTTCGACCACGAGGAGAACGGCTCACAGTCCGACACCGGCGCGGACGGCCCGCTGCTCGGCAGCGTCCTTGAGCGGTCCGTGTTCTCGCGCGGCGGTTCGTACGAGGACAGGGCCCGCGCCTTCGCCGGAACCGTCTGTCTGTCCTCCGACACCGGCCACGCCGTGCACCCCAACTACGCGGAGCGGCACGACCCGACGCACCACCCGCGCGCCAACGGCGGCCCGATCCTCAAGGTCAACGTCAACAACCGGTACGCGACGGACGGCGCGGGACGCGCCGTGTTCGCCGCCGCGTGCGAGAAGGCCGGCGTGCCCTTCCAGAGCTTCGTTTCGAACAACTCGATGCCCTGCGGCACGACGATCGGCCCGATCACCGCGGCCCGGCACGGCATCAAGACGGTCGACATCGGTGTGGCGATCCTGTCCATGCACAGCGTGCGCGAGCTGTGCGGGGCGGACGATCCGCACATGCTGGCCAACGCGTTGGTGGCGTTCTTGGAGGGCTGAGTACGCTGGGGGTGTTCGAAACACGCACAACGACACAGGGGTTGAGGCCAGGTGGAGTTCCAGCTGCTGGGACCGGTGACAGTCGCCGGAGGCAGCGGAACGGTACCCCTGGGCCCGGCCAAGCGCCTCAGCCTGCTCGCCGCTCTGCTCCTTCGGGCGGGCACGCCGGTCTCGGTGGACGCCCTGACCGACGCGCTGTGGGACGACGAACCCCCCATGCACGCGCGCACGGTCATCCAGGGGCATGTGTCGCGGCTGCGGGCGCTCCTCGTGGAAGCGGGTCTCGATGCGTACGGCGTCGAACTCGCCACGCAGGGCGGTGCGTACGCCCTGCAGTTCCCGGAGACGCTGCTCGACGTCAGCCGCTTCGAGGACCTCGTCAAGCTCGCCGGGCAGCAGCGGGACCCGGCCGACGCGGCCCTGATGCTGCAGGAGGCGCTCGCCCTGTGGAACGGTCCCGCGCTGACCGGCACCGTGCCGACGGGGCCGATGCTGGCCGCGGCGCGGGGCCTTGAGGAGAGCCGGCTCGTGACCGTCGAGCAGCTCGCCGAGGCGTACGGACGGCTCGGCGCGCACGGCCAGGCGGTGGCGCTGCTGCGTACGGAGTCGGTGCAGCATCCGTTCCGTGAGGCGCTGGTGGCGGCGTTGATGCGGGCGCTGCAGCGGTGCGGGCGGCAGTCCGAGGCGCTGGAGTGCTTTCACCGGACGCGGGAGCGGTTGGCCGAGGAGATGGGGGTCGACCCCGGCAAGACGCTGCGGCGGGCCTATGCGGAGATCCTCGACGGCGAGCCGGACACGGGGAGCCATCCGACGCTGGCGGCGGCGATGCGTGCTTCTGGCAGGGGCGCCTCCCCGAAGAAAAGCTCTCCCTCCCACCCGCCCGTTCGCCCGGCAGCGCCTCGTGAGCAAGAGCAGCCCGCCGCCGGGGCGGGGGCCACGTCCGCAGGGGCGGCGCCCGCACCCGACCCCGCCCCCGCTGTGGGCAGGCGTTCCGCAGGGCGAGTGGGGCCTCCCCTGCTCGAGCGAAGCCGAGAGCTTGGGGAAGGGTGGGCACAGCGTTCACCGCAGGGTGCCGGTGAACAGAGGGCCCAGAACCTCCTCCCCCGGGCCCCCCGCAGCTTCGTGAGCCGCGAGGAGCAGCTCGCGGTGCTCGAAGCCGCCGTCGAGAGCAGCCCCGAAGGCTCCATCGCCCTGATCACCGGCCCCGCCGGGGTGGGGAAGACCGCCCTCGCCCTGCACTGGGCGCACCGTGCGGCCGAGCGCCACCCGCAGGGCACCCTCTTCGCCGACCTGCGGGGATTCAGCGGAGGCGAGGCCGCCCAACCCTCGTGCGTCCTACGGGAGTTCCTCCTGGCCCTGGGCGTACAGCCCCAGGACGTCCCCGGCGGCATCGAGGCCGCCGCGGCCCTGTACCGCTCCCTCGTCGCGGAGCGACACCTCCTCGTCGTACTCGACAACGCACGGGACTCCGCCCAGGTCCGCCCCCTGCTGCCCGGCACCCCCCACGTGACCACCGTCGTCACCAGCCGCAACCGCCTCGACGGCCTCATCGCCTCGGACCTCGCGCGCCCCGTCCCGCTGGGCGTGCTCGGCGAGCGGGACGCCGCCGAGCTGTTCGTCCGCGCCCTGGGGCGGACCGGCGGCGCGGACGCCACCGCCGTGCGCCAGGTCGCCCGCCTCTGCGACGGCCTGCCGCTCGCCCTGCGCATCGCCGCCGCCAGGCTCAGCGGCCGCCCGCAGTGGTCCGTCGCCGATCTCGCCGCCGAACTCGCCGACGGCCAGCGGCGGTTGGCGCTGCTCTCCGCCGAGGACACCGGCGTCGCCGCCGCCCTGCGCACCTCGGTCGACCGGCTGCCGGACGGCGACGCCTGGCTGCTCGCGTCGCTGGCCCGCGCGTTCACCCGTGACGTGGACGCGTACGCGGCGGCCGCCGTGGCGGGGACGGATGTCCCGGGCGCACACGAAGGGCTCGACCGGCTCGCCGCCGCTCATCTGATCCAGGAGGAGTCGCCGGGGCGGTACGTCCTGCACGATCTCGTACGGCTCTACGCCCGCAGCCTGGACGGACCCGCGGACGCCGACCTGCGCCTGGTGGACCACTGGCTGCGCTCCCTGGACGCCGCGGTCCATGCCATCGACACCACCGGCTACCGCGACTGCGCACTGCCCGCCGGCTGTCTGCCGGGACCGGTCCGCGCGTTCGCCGACCGGGACACCGCCCGCGGCTGGTTCGCCGCCGAGCAGGACGGGCTGCTCGCGGCGAGCGCCGCCGCCGCGGGGCTCGGCGACGACGACCGCGCCTGGCGGCTCGCCGTACTGATCTGGCCGACGGTCCTGTGGCGCCCCCACCTCGGCTGGCGGGCCCCGCTGGAGCGCGCCCTGGAGGCGGCCGGGCGGGCCGGCAGCGACGAGGGCGTCGGGCGGCTGCACTCCACTCTGGGCGTGCTGCTCGTCGAGACCGGGCACCACGAGGCGGCCCTGGGGCACCTGGAGCGCTCCCTGGATCCGCTGCACCGCGCGGGACTTCCCGAGATCGCCGCCCAGGTCCTCGTACTCATCGGCATCGCCCGCATCCACCTCGACGACCCGGAAGGCGCCCTGCGCGCCCAGGAGGAGGCCGTCCGCACGGCGCGCGAGAGCGGCCACTCCACGGCGGCGCTCCTTGAGCACCACCACGCCGCGCAGCTCGCCCTCGCCGGCGGCGACCAGGCGGCCGCCGCCGGGCACGCGGCCCGCGCGATCGCATCGGTGCCGCCGGACGAGACCGCCGGCTGGCGGCCGCTGATCTGGGAGTCGTACGGCATCGCCCTGCACCGCGCCGGGCTGCACCACGAGGCGCGCGCCGCCCTCCTGACCGCACTCACCGTGACGGAGGAGGAAGACCTTCCGGCGCGCACCGCGGGGGCGCTCACCCAGCTCGGCGAGGTGGCATCCGTGCTCGACGGGCCCGAGGGCGGGGCGGACTACCGGCGCCGCGCCGAGGAGCTGCGGCGCTCCATCCCTGACTCCTCCATGTGACCTCCGACCCCGCTCTGACCTGCGCGAACGGAACGTTAGCCAGGTGTTAGCGGGACGGCAGCGGTGGGCGGCAGGCTCCTTCTCACAGGCCCGAACCGACCGTCACACGGGGGAGTCACCACCATGCGCAGCAAGGCCCGCAAGAACACTGCCGTCGCCCTCGCGGCGGCCGCCGCCCTGTCGATCTCGCTCACCGCCTGCAACAGTGACGGCGGCGACGGTGACGGTGACGACAGCAAGGCATCCGGGTCCTCCTCATCGGTCGGCACCTCCGACTCCTCCGACTCCGCGAAGAACACGTCCGGAGGCACTGTCGGCGGCTCGTCCGTCGGCGGCGAGGCCGCTCCGGCAGGTGCCGACGACTGCACACTGGCCACCTCGAAGATCGCCATGCAGGAGACCGGCGGCTCCGCGCCCGTCGTCCTGCTCAAGATCACCAACAACGGCGACAAGCGCTGCTCGGTCTTCGGCGCCCCGTTCATCAGCGACCCGACGGCCGGCAAGAACCTCCCGGTGGCCGAGGACACCCGGCCGCAGTCCGTCGTCAGCGTCGAGCCGAACCAGTCCGCGTACGCCGCGATCGGCCTCGCGGCCAAGGAGTCCGGCGACACGCACCGCACCAAGACGTTCAACGTCACCCTCGCCACGAAGGACGGCAAGGGCACGGACGGCCACGCCTCGGTCGGCTCCCCCGGCCCCGCGGGCCTGCTCCTGGACAGCTCCTCGCAGGTCACGTACTGGCAGAGCACCTCCGAGGACGCCCTGACCTGACGGCGGCCTCCCCATGACCCACAGCCGGTCCGTGTCCTCACTTCCCCCAAGTGGCACGGGCCGGCTGTGTCGTTCCCGCCGCGGGGTAGTCATGGCGCCATGAGACTTCTCGTACGCGACAGGCTGTTCGGCATCGGCGACGACTACTGGATCGAGGACGACCGGGGCCGCAAGGTCTTCCTCGTCGACGGCAAGGCGATGCGGCTGCGCGAGACCTTCGAGCTGAAGGACATGGAGGGCCGCGTCCTCATCGACATCCGCGCCAAGATGCTGGCCCTGCGCGACACGATGGTCATCGAACGGGACGGCGAGCAGCTGGCCAGGGTCAAGCGCAAACGCCTCTCGCTCCTGCGCAACCACTACCGCGTGGAACTTGTCGACGGCACGGAACTCGACGTCAGCGGCAAGATCCTCGACCGCGAGTTCGCCATCGAGTACGACGGCGAACTCCTGGCCGACATCTCCCGCCGCTGGTTCAGCGTCCGCGACACCTACGGCCTTCACGTCGTACGAGAGGACGCGGACCCGGCCCTGCTCCTGGCCATCACGGTCTGCGTGATCCGCCTGGCGGAGAAGGAACGGGGCATGGACTAGCGCTTGGGTGTGTCCATCCCGAGGAGCCGGTCCTTCAGCGCGGGGAACTGCTCCCGAGTGACAGCGACCTTCCCAGGGTCCAGGTCGACGGTGAGGACCTCCTCACCGTCCCCCGCCTCGCAGAGCACCTCACCCCACGGATCGACGACAACACTGTGCCCCGCCTGCGGAACCCCCGCATGCGTCCCCCCGGTGCCACAGGCAAGGACGTACACCTGATCCTCGACAGCCCGAGCCCGTGCGAACAGCAGCCAGTGCTCCCGCCGCCGAGCGGGCCACCCCGCCGGCACCACGAACATCTCGGCCCCCGCATCCACAAGCCCCCGAAACAGCTCAGGAAAGCGCAGGTCATAGCAGGTGGCGAGCCCCAAGGTGGTCGACGGAAGGCGCACAGTGGCCAGCTCCGCCCCCGCCGCCATCATGACGGCCTCCCCCTTGTCGAAGCCGAACCGGTGGATCTTCCGGTAGGCGGCGGCAAGTTCACCGTCAGGGGAAAACACCAGAGAGGTGTTGTAGAGCGGCCCTTCCGGGTCCCGCTCCGGAATGGACCCGGCGTGCAGCCACACCCCCGCGTCGCTCGCCGCCTTGGCCATCGCCTCGTAGGTGGGCCCTTCCAACGGCTCCGCCTCAGTGGCGAACGACTCGTACGCGAAAGCGCCGGTCGTCCACAGTTCGGGAAGAACGACGAGATCTGATCCCTCCCGCGCACTCACCTCACGTACCAGTGAAGCGACGCGCGACCGACGGGAATTGACCGGTTCGTCCTCGTCTACGGCGATCTGGATGAGGGAGGCGCGCACACTACCACCGTCCTGGCATTCGGGCCTTCAATGCAGGCCTACGATCGTCACACGAAAGCACTGCCGGGGTGCCTGTGGGCAGCGTAACTTAGCGTCTCAGACACCCACCGCCCGCGTACGACCGTCGAGGGGTCCCGTGAGTCTCCATCCCAGCCTGCAAAACTACGCCGACGCCTGGACCCACTCAGTCACGGCGATATCCGAGCTGGTGTCGCCGCTCGCCGAGGGAGAGTGGAACTGGGCCACGCCCTGCCCCGGCTGGTCGGTG
Organism: Streptomyces sp. NBC_01381; assembly: GCF_026340305.1. Classification (NCBI taxonomy): domain Bacteria; kingdom Bacillati; phylum Actinomycetota; class Actinomycetes; order Kitasatosporales; family Streptomycetaceae; genus Streptomyces; species Streptomyces sp. NBC_01381. The sequence goes on from NZ_JAPEPI010000001.1 coordinate 671,680, forward strand.
CGGGACATCGTTTCGCATGTCATTGGCCTCGACTGCGAGATGCTGGGCGACCCGCGCCCCATCCACACGCTGCCCCGCGACCTGTACCACGTACAGACCGAGGGCCAGCGGTACATGGAGATGCAGGTCGACGTGCGGCGCCACCACACCGCGCCCGAGATGACCTCCGAGCTGGAGTACACGATCATCCGCCGCTCGCGGCAGCTGCGGAACGAGTCGCGCGACCCCTCCCACAAGATCCGCGGCCCGCTCGGCAGCGAGCAGACCCTCGAACTGGCCACGCGGATGCGCGCGTTCGACGTCTGGGTGCATGAGCAGGATCTGCGTACGACGCTGAAGAAGCCCGGCAACCTGGACTCGCCCGGCGCGCTCGTCGCCCGCGATCTGCTGCTTCACGGACTGCCGAAGGTCGTCGCCAAGAAGGCGGGCGCGCCCGCGAATTCGGCGGTCGTCTTCGATGTGAGCGGTGCCGTCGAGTTCCTGCGCACGGTCCGCGTCGACGCCGAAGGCCGCGCCACGGTCGACAGCGCCCCCTCGCTCGGCCCGCTCGCGACGCTGAGCCTGGACTGGGAGACGTACTTCCGTCTGGCGTGCGGCCGTATCCCGTACGCCTCGGTGACCGACCGCATCAAGATCGAGGGCGACCACGGCCTCGGCGAGGCGATCCTGCGGGAGTTCGCGGTCACGCCGTAGCCGGACGCACGCCGCTCCCGCGAGGCAGAACCGGGCGGGAGCGGCTTGAGATGTGCGTGACGGTCGGTCAGACGGGGACGTGTACCGCCTCGACCCTGCTGGCCACGAGCCGTTCCCGCTCCCTGCGGACGGCGCGCGTCCGCAGCCGCAGGATCTGGCTCAGGCCGATCGCCTCGAGGACGAAGACCGCCGAGAAGGCGATCCGGTAGTTGTCACCGGTCGCGTCAAGCAGGACGCCGATGGCGAGCAGCGTGGTCATGGAGGCGACGAAGCCGCCCATGTTCACGATGCCGGACGCCGTGCCCTGCCGCTCCGGCGGATTCGCGGGCCGCGCGAAGTCGAAGCCGATCATGGACGCGGGGCCGCAGGCGCCGAGCACCGTGCAGAGCGCGATGAGCAGCCACATCGGGGCGTGGTCGCCGGGGTAGTGGATCGTGGCCGCCCACATGACGGCGGTCGCCGTGACCGTACCGATGGCGAGCGGCGTACGGGCCGCGTGGTGCCGGGCGACGATCTGGCCGTAGGCCAGGCCGATCACCATGTTGGACAGCACGACGAGGGTGAGCAGCGTCCCGGCCGACCCGCGCGAGAGCCCCTGCGCCTCGACGAGGAACGGCAGCCCCCACAGAAGCAGGAACACCATCGCCGGGAACTGCGTGGTGAAGTGCACCCACAGGCCGAGCCGTGTGCCGGGCTCGCGCCAGCTGAGGCCGATCTGCTTGCGCACGAAGGCCCCACCGGTGTGCCGCACGGGCGCCGGCTCATGGCCCTCGGGGTGGTCCTTGAGGAACAGCGTCATCAGTACGAGGACGACGACACCGCAGAGCGCGCTGCCGGCGAAGGCCGCGGTCCAGCCGACGGAGTGCAGCAGCCGGGCGAGGACAAGGGTCGAGACGAGGTTGCCCGCCATGCCGACGAGCCCCGCGAGCTGCGCGACCAGCGGGCCGCGCCGGGCCGGGAACCAGCGGGTGCCGAGCCGCAGGACGCTGATGAAGGTCAGCGCGTCACCGCAGCCGAGCAGGGCGCGGGACGCGAGGGCCATCGCGTACGAAGGGGAGAAGGCGAAGCCGAGCTGCCCGAGCGTGAACAGCACGACCCCGATGGTCAGCACCTTCTTGGTGCCGAGCCGGTCGACCATCAGGCCGACGGGTATCTGCATGCCCGCGTACACGAGCAGTTGGAGGATCGAGAAGGTCGAGAGCGCGGACGCGTTGACGTGGAAGCGGTCGGCGGCGTCGAGCCCGGCGACGCCGAGGGAGGTCCGGAAGATGACGGCGACGAAGTAGACGGAGACACCGATCGACCAGACGAGCACGGCGCGCTTGCCGCCGGGCGGATCACCGGGAAGGGAGACCGAACTCATCGGGACCTCCAGTAACGGGTGGGCGGGCGGGGAAAACGCCGCGAAGCGGGGAAAAACCACCCACCGGCGGACGGCGCCCCCTCAAAGAGCACCCTCATCGGACCTCGCCCCGAGCAAGGTTCTGGAACCACCCGACGTGCCGGGTGACCACCGCCTCCGCGGCCCCCGCATCCCCCGCCCGCAAAGCCTCAAGAATCTCCGCATGCTCCGCCAGCGTCTTAGCGATCCGGTCGGGATGGGACTGCATCACGGCAACCCCCATCCGCAACTGCCGGTCCCGAAGCTGGTCGTACAGCCGCGCCAGAATCTCGTTGCCCCCGCTCCGCACGATCTCGGCATGAAAACACCGGTCGGTCACAGCGGCAGCGGAAAGGTCCCCGGCGGCAGCCTGCTCCCGCTGCTGCCGCAGCAGCTCTTCAAGGCGGCCGATAAGCCCCGCAGGGGCCGGCACGGCCTTGCGGACCGAGTGCGTCTCCACAAGCAGCCGCGTCTCGACGACATCGGCGATCTCCTGCGCGGAGACCGGCAGGACCAACGCCCCCTTCTTGGGGTAGAGCCGGAGCAGCCCCTCGACCTCCAGCTTCAGGAGGGCCTCCCGCACCGGGGTGCGCGACACCCCCACGGCCTCGGCGAGCTCGCCCTCGGTGAGCAGCGTGCCGCCTTCGTAGCGGCGGTCCAGTACGCCCTGCTTCACATGCGTGTAGACGCGCTCGGCGGCGGGCGGCGGTTTGACGGCGGGGGTCGCGGAGGCGGCGGGGACGGCTGGGGCGGCAGGCATGCGCACAGCATAGATACAACACGTACGCATCACCGCGTCCATTTCACGATGCGGACATCACCCTCGCGGGGCGCATCCTTCTGCCCCCGTTGCGAGTCGTACCATCTAGCGGCACCCTCATGTGGCCGCATTCCAGGGGCATTTGGAGCATAGAACTTGAACACCCCCATTAAGGGCATTCGACGCGCATCGGCCGTCATCGTCACCGCGGGAGCGGTACTCGCGGGCGGCGCCCTCACCACGCCGGCCCACGCGGCCGCACCGCCGAAGCCGTCCATCGCCGCCAAGGGCGGCTATGTGATGAACAACGGCACGGGCAAGACCCTCTTCACCAAGGCCGCCGACACCCGCCGGTCCACCGGCTCCACGACCAAGATCATGACCGCCAAGGTGGTGCTTGCGCAGTCGAACCTCAACCTCGACTCCAAGGTCACGATCCAGAAGGCCTACAGCGACTACATCGTCAAGAACACCGCCTCGTCCGCCCGGCTGATCGTCGGCGACAAGGTCACCGTCCGTCAGCTCCTGTACGGCCTGATGCTGCCGTCCGGCTGCGACGCGGCGTACGCGCTCGCCGACAAGTTCGGCAAGGGCTCCACCCGCGCGGAACGCGTGAAGTCGTTCATCGGGAAGATGAACGCGCAGGCCAAGACCCTCGGCCTGACGAACACCCACTTCGACTCGTTCGACGGCATCGGCGGCGCCGCCAACTACTCCACGCCCCGCGATCTGACGAAGCTCGCGAGCAGCGCGATGAAGAGCTCCACGTTCCGTACGGTCGTGAAGACGAAGTCGACGAAGCAGAAGGTCACGACGAAGACCGGCGGCTACCGCTACATGTCGTGGTCGAACACGAACAACCTGCTCGGCAGCTACAGCGGCACGATCGGTGTGAAGACCGGCTCGGGCCCGCAGGCCAAGTACTGCCTGGTCTTCGCCGCGACCCGTAACGGCAAGACAGTCATCGGCACGGTCCTCACGTCCACCTCCGCGGCCAACCGCACGACGGACGCGAAGAAGCTGATGGACTACGGCTTCAAGAAGTAGCCCCACTCACGGGGATACGACGAGGGGGCCCGCCGCGTGCTGCGGCGGGCCCCCTCGTACGTTGCCGGACCTGCTACGCCCAGGTGATGAGCCGCTTGGGCTGCTCCAGGATCGCCGCCACATCGGCGAGCACCTTGGAGCCGAGCTCGCCGTCGACCAGGCGGTGGTCGAAGGAGAGCGCAAGGGTCGTCACCTGGCGCGGCTTGACCTTGCCCTTGTGGACCCACGGCTGGAGCTTGATCGCGCCGACCGCGAGGATCGCGGACTCGCCCGGGTTCAGGATCGGCGTGCCCGTGTCGACGCCGAAGACGCCGACGTTCGTGATCGTGACCGTGCCGCCCTGCATCGCGGCCGGAGACGTCTTGCCGTCCCTGGCCGTGGCGACCAACTCACCGAGGGACTCGGCCAGTTCGGGCAGCGTCTTGGCGTGCGCGTCCTTGATGTTCGGGACGAGCAGGCCGCGCGGCGTCGCGGCGGCGATGCCCAGGTTCACATAGTGCTTCTGGACGATCTCCTGATTCGCCTCGTCCCAGGCCGCGTTGATGTCCGGGTTGCGCCGGATCGCCACGAGCAGCGCCTTGGAGATGAGCAGCAGCGGGTTCACCCGCAGGCCTACGAAGGCCTTGTCCTGCTTGAGCTCCTCGACGAGCTTCATCGTCCGCGTCACGTCCACCGTCACGAACTCCGTGACGTGCGGCGCAGTGAACGCCGAGCCGATCATCGCCTGGGCGGTGGCCTTGCGGACGCCCTTGACGGGGATGCGGGTCTCGCGGGCGTCGGAGCTCACGGCGGCCGCCTGGACGGGGGCGGGAGCCTGAGTCGCCGCTGGCTGCGGCGCGGCCACGGGGGCGGGGGCTGCGGGCGCGGGGGCGGCCGCTGCCACCGCCGCGTGCACGTCCTCCCGCGTGATGATCCCGTCCGGACCCGACGGCGTGACGGCCGTCAGATCGACACCCAGATCCTTGGCGAGCTTGCGCACCGGCGGCTTGGCCAGCGGCCGCTCGCCCGCGGGCGAAGGCACAGGCGCAGAAGCGAGCGCCGATGTGCTGGTGCCGTTCAACTCGGCCTGCACGGACGCCGCGTAGTACGTACCGGCCGGCGGCTGCTCGGCCTGCTCCGGCACGGACTTGCGGGCCCGGCGCTTCGTCGAGGACGCGGCGACCCCGTACCCGACGAGCACGGGCTGGCGCCCTTCGGGAGCCGGCTCCTCGGCGGGAGCGGGCTCCTGTGCAGGGGCGGCGACCGGCTCGGCGGGCGCCGCGGCAGCTGCGGGCGCCGCGGGGGCCGCCCCGCCCGACACGTCGACCGTGATGATCACCTGGCCGACGTCGACCGTCGTGCCCTCGGGGAAGCGCAGCTCCCCCACAACACCGTTGAACGGAATCGGCAGTTCGACGGCTGCCTTGGCCGTCTCCACCTCGCACACGACCTGACCGTCGGTGACGGTGTCGCCCGGCGCCACGTACCACTTGAGGATCTCGGCCTCGGTGAGTCCCTCGCCCACGTCGGGCATCTTGAACTCGGCAAGAGCGGTGTCTGTCATCGTCGTCACGACCCTCTCCCTCAGTACGCCAGCGAGCGGTCGACGGTGTCGAGCACCCGGTCAAGGCCCGGCAGGTACTCCTCTTCGAGGCGGGCCGGCGGGTACGGGGCGTGATAGCCGCCGACCCGGAGCACCGGGGCCTCAAGGTGGTAGAAGCACCGCTCGGTGATGCGCGCCGCGATCTCCGCGCCCGTACCGAGGAACACCGGGGCCTCGTGCACGACGACAAGGCGGCGGGTCTTCTCCACCGAGGACTGCACCGTGTCGAAGTCGATCGGGGACATGGAGCGCAGGTCCACGACCTCCAGGGACTTGCCCTCCTCGGCGGCTGCCGCGGCGGCCTCCAGACAGACCTTCACCATCGGGCCGTACGCCGCGAGCGTCAGGTCGGTGCCCTCGCGGACGACCTGGGCCTTGTGCAGCGGACCCGGAATCGCGTCCTTGTCGACCTCGCTCTTGTCCCAGTAACGCCGCTTCGGCTCGAAGAAGATCACCGGGTCGTTGCTCTGGATGGCCTGCTGCATCATCCAGTAGGCGTCCGAGGAATTGGACGGCGAGACGACCTTGAGCCCCGCCACGTGCGCGAACAGCGCCTCGGGCGACTCGCTGTGGTGCTCGACCGCGCCGATGCCGCCGCCGTACGGAATGCGGATGACGACCGGCATCTTGATCTTGCCGAGCGCACGGGCGTGCATCTTCGCGAGCTGCGTGACGATCTGGTCGTACGCGGGGAAGACGAAGCCGTCGAACTGGATCTCCACCACCGGGCGGTAGCCCCGCAGGGCCAGGCCGATGGCCGTGCCGACGATGCCGGACTCGGCGAGCGGGGTGTCGATGACCCGCTCCTCGCCGAAGTCCTTCTGCAGCCCATCCGTCACCCGGAAGACGCCGCCGAGCTTGCCGACGTCCTCGCCCATGATGAGGACCTTGGGGTCGTTCTCCAGCGCCGTGCGCAGCGATTCGTTGATCGCTTTGGCAAGGGGAAGTTTCTGTACGCCCATGATCACTTACCGCCCTCGTCCGCGAAGGACGCCTGGTACGCGGCGAACTGCGCGCGCTCCTCGTCGACGAGCGCATGCCCGTCCGCATACGCGTTCTCGAAGATCGCCATCAGATCCGGATCCGGCATCGCCCGCACCACCTCTCGCACTCGCTTTCCCAACGCTTCGCTCTCCGCTTCGAGTTCCGCGAAAAATCCCTCATCCGCGTGACCTTCGGACTCGAGATAGGCCTTCAGGCGCAGGATCGGGTCCTTCGCCTCCCAGGCCACGCGCTCGTCGTCGTTGCGGTACTTGGACGGGTCGTCGGAGGTGGTGTGCGCGCCCATGCGGTACGTGAACGCCTCGATCAGCGCGGGGCCCTCGCCCGTGCGGGCCCGCTCCAGGGCCCACTTGGTGACGGCGAGCACGGCAAGCACGTCGTTGCCGTCGACCCGCACACCGGGGAAGCCGTAGCCCTGCGCGCGCTGGTAGAGCGGCACCCGGGTCTGCTTCTCGGTGGGCTCGGAGATCGCCCACTGGTTGTTCTGGCAGAAGAACACGACAGGCGCGTTGTAGACCGCGGAGAAGGTGAACGCCTCGGCCACGTCTCCCTGGCTTGAGGCGCCGTCCCCGAAGTACGCGATCACGGCCGAGTCCGCGCCGTCCTTGGCCACGCCCATGGCGTACCCGGTGGCGTGCAGGGTCTGCGAGCCGATGACGATCGTGTACAGGTGGAAGTTGTTGGTGTTCGGGTCCCAGCCGCCGTTGTTCACGCCGCGGAACATGCCGAGCAGGTTCGTCGGGTCGACCCCACGGCACCAGGCGACGCCGTGCTCGCGGTAGGTCGGGAAGACGTAGTCGTCGTCGCGCGTGGCGCGTCCCGAGCCGATCTGGGCGGCCTCCTGGCCGAGCAGCGAGGCCCACAGGCCCAGCTCGCCCTGGCGCTGCAGGGAGGTGGCCTCGGCGTCGAAGCGGCGGGTGAGGACCATGTCGCGGTACAGGCCGCGCAGGTCATCGGCGGTGATCCCGGCGACGTACTCGTCGTACTGAGCGTTCTTGACCCGCTTGCCTTCAGGGGTCAGCAGCTGTACGAGCTCGGGCTCGGTGCCCTTCTTCGGCGCGGCCTTCTTGGCGCTGGCGCGCTTCCCGCCGCTGGTACTGCTGCGGCGCGGTGTGCGCGCGGCGGTGCTCTCCACGGTCACGTGTGCTCCTCCGTCGGTCCGGCCCCCGGGATTACCGGGAAGCAGGGGGTCCCCCCTGCTCTTTAAGAGCTTGGGGGCGCGGCTCGCCTGCTCCGTGCCCGCGCACGGGGTGGGTGCGACTCGGCCGGGAACAGGCGTGACAGGTGCCCCGGCGAGCGCCCTGCACAATGCACGTTACCCAGTGCTTCCCAATTCTGTGAAACCCCATCTGACCTGCGAATTTGCTTGGATTTCCAAGTACCTGACTGCTTGGATTTCCGAGTAAATCGAGAAAGGCGGGAACACTTCCTGGTCACAGCACTGATCACAGCCTGGCAGGGGGCCGGAACACCGGCACGTTATCCCGGCCACCCCGCGCACGGGAAGAGTTCACGGGGCACAGGAAGAGATCGTCCACCCGGGCGCGGAAAGACATGGTGTGTGAGACTGACACCGTGCGCGAAGACGGAAAAATTACGGTATTCCTCCTCGACGATCACGAAGTGGTCCGGCGTGGAGTTCATGAGCTGCTCTCCGTGGAGTCCGATATCGAGGTCGTCGGCGAGGCGGGCACGGCGGCCGACGCCCTGGTAAGGATCCCGGCCACGCGCCCTGATGTGGCCGTTCTCGACGTACGGCTTCCGGACGGCAGCGGGGTGGAGGTCTGCCGCGAGATCCGTTCGCAGAACGAGGACATCAAATGCCTGATGCTCACCTCGTTCGCCGATGACGAGGCCCTCTTCGACGCGATCATGGCCGGCGCTTCCGGCTATGTGCTCAAGGCCATTCGCGGCAATGAACTGCTCACCGCCGTACGTGATGTGGCGGCCGGAAAGTCCCTGCTCGACCCGGTGGCGACGGCCCGCGTCCTGGAGCGGCTGCGCGACGGGAACAACCCCAAGGGCGACGACCGCCTCGCGAACCTCACCGACCAGGAGCGGAAGATCCTCGACCTGATCGGCGAGGGCATGACCAACCGCGCGATCGGCGAGCGACTGCACCTCGCCGAGAAGACGATCAAGAATTACGTCTCCAGCCTGCTCTCGAAGCTGGGCATGGAGCGGCGCTCCCAGGCGGCCGCGTACGTGGCGCGCCTGCAGGCGGAGAAGCACCACTGAACGGACCCGCGCACCGGCAGGGGGGCTGTTCCACCAGGAGGGTGATCCGCCATGCGAGCTGTCGCGGTCAAGGCGTTCAAGGCCGAGCCTGAGCTGATGGAACTGCCGGATCCCTTGCCCGGCCCCGGAGAAGTGCTCGTCAGGGTCGACTACGCCTGCCTGAACCCCTACGACTGGCAGGCCGCCGACGGCCTCCTCGACGGCGAGGCGCCCCACGTCTTCCCGCTCGTCCTGGGCGTCGATTTCGCGGGCCGGGTGGACGCGGTCGGGCCGGGCGCCGAGCGCTTCCACGTGGGCGAAGCCGTCTTCGGCCAGGCGTCCAGGCCGCCGATCGGCGCGGGCAGCTACGCCGAGTACGTGACGATGCCGCAGGACGCGGTGATCTCCACCGTCCCGGCGGGCCTGAGCCTGGAGAGCGCGGCGGTCCTGCCGACCGCGGGGATGACGGCGGCGCAGATCCTGCAGACCGCGGGGGTCCGCGAGTGCGCGAGCCTCCTGGTGATCGGTGCGACGGGCGGCGTGGGCACCCAGCTCACCCAGCTCGCCGCGGGCCGTGAGGTCCGTGTCCTCGCGGCGGTGCGCGGCGACGAGCGGCACCGGATGGCCGCCCTGGGGGCCGCCGTCACGATCGACACCACGTCGCGGGACCTGTCCGCCGCGGTCCGCGACGAGTACCCGCAGGGCATCGACGCCATGGTCGACCTGGTCTCCGGCGACCCGGAGTCCTTCGCCGCCAACGCCGCCCTGGTCCGGGCCGGCGGTGTCGCCCTCACCACCCGCTCCGCCGCCGACCCCGCGCAGTCGCCGCCCGGCGTCGAGGTCGTCGACTTCGACCTGCGGGCCAGCTCGGAACTGCTCGACATCCTGGCCGCCGCGGTCGTCAAGGGCGTCCTGGATGTCCCGATCGAGGCGGAGGTGCCCCTGGAGAAGGCTCCGCGGGCGATCGCCAAGGCACGGGGCGGCGGGGCGCGGGGCAAGACGGTGCTGGTGCTCTGAGGGACGTACGTGCTGTGAGCGACGTACGTGCTGTGAGGGACTTACGTCCCGACCCTCTAGGGGCGGGATCCTCTGTACTGGCACCTCCCCGTGCCCGAGGGTGGATGCCATGCCCACCGACGAACCGGACGAACAGGACGAACAGCTCGCCTACGAACTGCTCAGCCGCACCGACTACGGCCGGGTGGCGACCAGCATGCGCGCGCTGCCCTTCCTCGCCGCGGCCCGCCACATCGTCGTGGACGGGCGCATCCTGCTGCGGATGCACAAGGGGTACGGCTACCACCAGGCCTGCATCGGCAGTGTCGTCGCCTACGGAGCGGACAATCTCAACTCGGCGAGCGCCCGCACGGCACAGTGGACCGTGCAGTTCGTCGGCGTCTGCGAGGTCATCGAGCCGACCAACGACGAACTGGAGCTGTTCGGTCCGGGCCCACACTACGTGGACGGCGATCTCTACGACCCGGTCTACCTCCGCATAGAGCCGCAGCTGGCCACGGTGCACACGCTGCACGGCGGCCGGGACCGCCGGCTTCAGCACCTTCGGTAGACGGGCCCCAGAGGGGCAGAACGCGGCACGCGCGCGTGGTGCCCTTTCCGGGCTCCACGCGCGCGTGCCGTTGATCAAGCCGCTTCAGTTGCTTCGGCTGCTTCAGCCGTCGAGGCCGCCGTCCGCGCCACCGTCGGCCCCGCCCGTGGGCGGCTCCTCCGTGACGGGCGGAGTCGGCTCGTCCGTCGGCTCCGTCGGCTCGTCCGTCGGCTCGCCGGTCGGCTCATTCGTCGGCTCGCCGGTCGGCTCCGTCGGCTCGCTCTCCGTGGGCGTCGTCGGAGTGGTCGGGTCGGTGGACGGCGTCACCGGAGGCGTGTAGTCCCCCTGACCGCCCGAGCCGTCGCCCGGCACCGTCTCCTCCTCCGACGTCGACTCCTCCGGACTCTTGCTGGGCTCCTTCGATTCCGACTGCTTCGTCGGCGCCTTCGTCGGAGTGTCCTTGTCCTTCGTCTTGCCGCCGCCGGCGTTCAGCGCGACCGCGACACCCACCGCGATCGCGATGACCGCGAGCACGGCGAAGATCCACATCTTGCCGCGGCCGCCCCGGCCGTTCCCGTCGCGGTGACCGCCGTCGAAGCCGCCGTCGTCGCCGCCCGGCGGACGCAGCATCGGGCCCGGGATCTGCGCGGTGCCGGAGTCGCCCGGGTGCTGCATCGCGGTGGTGCCCGCGACGCCCATCGCCGGGGTGTGGCCGCCCTGGTGCATCCCCGCGATGTCGACGGGCCCGGTGTTCCAGGTGCCGGTGTGGCTGCCCTGCTCGCCCAGCATCTGCAGCGCGTACTGGATCAGACCGCGCATCTCCTCGGCGGTCTGGAACCGGTCGTCCGGGTCCTTGGCTAGCGAGCGCATGACGAGCCCGTCCAGCTCCGGCGGCGCCACGTCCGAAGCCTCGGACGGCGGCACGGGGATGTCCTGGACGTGCTGGTAGACCACGGACAGCGGCGTCTCACCGGTGAACGGGGGCCGCAGCGCGAGGAGTTCGTAGAGCAGACAGCCGGTCGCGTACAGGTCGGAGCGGTGGTCGACGGCCTTGCCGAGCGCCTGCTCCGGGGAGAGGTACTGGGGCGTGCCCATGACCATGCCGGTCTGCGTCATCGTCGACTGGGCGCCGTGCAGGGCGCGCGCGATGCCGAAGTCCATCACCTTCACCGCGCCGGTGTTGGTGATGATCACGTTCGCGGGCTTGATGTCGCGGTGCACGATGCCGTGCTGGTGCGAGTAGGCGAGCGCCTCGAGCACTCCGGAGACGATGATCAGGGCCTGCTCGGGGCCCGGCGCCTCCGCGTTGATCAGCAGATCGCGGATCGTCCGGCCCTCGACGATCTCCATGACGATGTACGGGACGACGTTCGGCCCGACGACGTCTTCACCGGAGTCGTACACGGCGACCACAGCATGGTGGTTGAGCCCCGCAACCGACTGGGCCTCGCGCGTGAAGCGGGCCTTGGAGACCGGGTCCTCGGCGAGGTCGGAGCGGAGCAGCTTGACGGCGACCGTACGACCCAGACGTACGTCCTCGGCCGCGAACACCTCTGCCATGCCGCCACGGCCGAGTCTGCGGGTCAGCCGGTATCGGCCGTCCCCGACAAGCCCGCCATTACCCCACAACTCCGGCGCATCTGACATACCGCCGCCAGTCGCCTCGGGGTCGGACGGGCCCTGAGCGCGCTGCGTCTGTGCCATCAGTCCTCGCCGTCGTTTCTGGTCGTGGTGCTTGGTGGTACTGGGGGAACCCGGGCCACGCTACAGCCTTAACGCGGCACGTCGGTTCGAGGTGGACCGGACATCAAACCCGCCATGGGGGTCGATGCGCAAACTTGTAACGCTTCCGAGACGCTTCTTGCGCGTACGGTCACGGAACGGGCATCGAGCTTGACGTGTCAGTGCCCTCGGGCAGACTTGGCCAGGAATAGCGGGAATCGATCACCGATCGCGGAGCCGTCCGGCACACCGCGCCGATGGGGGACGCACGACATGAGCAGCCAGGACGGCGCACAGGGACGGTATGCGGGGCGTTCGCTGGCCGGTGGCCGGTATCAGCTGCGCGATCTTCTCGGTGAGGGCGGCATGGCCTCCGTTCACCTTGCGTACGACTCGGTACTCGACCGTCAGGTCGCGATCAAGACGCTGCACACCGAGCTCGGCCGCGAGCAGTCGTTCCGCGAGCGCTTCCGCCGCGAGGCCCAGTCGGTGGCCAAGCTCACGCACACGAACATCGTCTCGGTCTTCGACACCGGCGAGGACGATCTCGACGGCGCGACGATGCCGTACATCGTCATGGAGTACGTGGAGGGCAAGCCGCTCGGCTCCGTCCTCGACGCGTCCGTCGCGCAGTTCGGCGCGATGCCGACCGACCAGGCGCTGAAGATCACCGCCGATGTGCTCGCCGCGCTCGAGATCAGCCACGAGATGGGCCTGGTCCACCGCGACATCAAGCCCGGCAACGTGATGATGACGAAGCGCAACGTCGTCAAGGTCATGGACTTCGGCATCGCCCGCGCCATGCAGTCCGGCGTCACCTCCATGACGCAGACCGGCATGGTCGTCGGCACCCCGCAGTATCTGTCGCCGGAGCAGGCACTCGGCCGCGGCGTCGACGCCCGCTCCGACCTGTACTCGGTCGGCATCATGCTCTTCCAACTGACCACCGGCCGGCTGCCGTTCGAGGCGGACTCGCCGCTGGCCATCGCGTACGCGCACGTCCAGGAGGAGCCGGTCGCTCCGTCCTCGATCAACCGCTCGCTGCCGCCGGCGCTCGACGCGATCGTCGCCCGCGCGCTCAAGAAGAACCCGAACGAGCGTTTCCCGACCGCGGAGGCGATGCGGGACGAGTGCCTGCGCGTCGCCCAGTCCTTCCAGGCGGCCGCGCCGAGCATCGTGCCGGGCGCCCAGACGGCGAGTGGCGCGGGCGTCGGCTCGGCGGTCTTCCCGCCGGTCGACACCTCGATGCCGCAGGGCGGCAACGTCCAGACGCCGTACCAGCCGGGTCCGTACGGCCCGGCCACCCCGGCCCCGGTGACCCCGGGCTACGGCTACCCGCAGCAGGCCGGCTACCAGACCCCGCCGCCCACGAACGCGTACGCACCGCAGGCCTCGCAGACCCCGCCGCCGTACACGGTCTCGCCGCAGCCGGCGCAGACGTCCGTGCAGGGCCAGGGCGGCGGCTCGGGCTCGGGCGGCGGCAAGAAGAACATGCCGGTGGTCGTCGGCTCGATCGTCGTCGCGCTGCTGGCCATCGGCGGCGTGATCGCGGCGGTCTCGCTGGGCGGCGGCGATGAGGGCGGCAAGGACCCCAAGGACAAGAAGTCGAACGCGCCGGTGGCCGGGCACCGAGGTCCGGACCGGACCAAGACGATCGAGACCGAAGAGTGCACCGAGCCGGACACGGCGTACAACGACGAGAACAAGATCAAGGTCCCGGACTTCACATTCATGGACTGGCGTTCCGTGCAGAAGTGCCTGCAGGCGGCCGGCTGGGAGTACGACAAGAGCGAGATGGACGAGAACACCTACGGGGAGGACACCGTCATGACGCAGACCCCCAAGGAAGGCTCCGACGTCGACCCGGACGACGTGGAGATCCAGTTCACCGTCTCCACGGGCAACCCCTCCTGATCACCGCCTGATCATCCACGGCAAGGCGGAGGGCCCGGTCACCTCGTGACCGGGCCCTCCGCGTTGTTCGTTCGGTATCTGGCGACCGTCTAGAGGACCTGGAGGACCTAGAGGTAAGGCCCTCCGGAGCGCCCCGCGATGCCGCCGTCCTCGTCCTCCTCGCCACCGCCCATGCCGGGCGGCAACGCGCGCCGCATCTGCTCCAGCTGCGCCCGCGCCGCCATCTGCTGCGCGAACAGGGTCGTCTGGATCCCGTGGAAGAGCCCTTCGAGCCAGCCCACCAGCTGGGCCTGGGCAATCCGCAGCTCGGCGTCGCTCGGCGTCGTCTCCTCCGTGAACGGAAGAGAGAGCCGCTCCAGCTCTTCGACGAGCTCGGGGGCGAGACCGTCCTCGAGCTCCTTGACCGAACTGGCGTGGATCTCCTTGAGCCGTACCCGGCTCGCCTCGTCCAGAGGAGCCGCCCGCACCTCCTCGAGCAGCTGCTTGATCATGCTGCCGATGCGCATGACCTTGGCCGGCTGTTCGACCATCTCCGTCACCGGGACCTCGTGGGAGTCGTCGTCTCCGCCGCCGCCGAGCGCCATTCCGTCCTGTCCGACAACCAGGACTTGGGGGCTCTCCGGCGACCGTTCGTTCCTCGGCATCTCCATGCCGCCATTCTCTCGCACCCGTACATCACACATCGGTGGTGCCCCCATAAGCCGGTGATCCACCGTGTACAAAGCCGTCGGCCGTGTCAGCCGCCGCGCAGCCGCACGGCGAAGAACCCCAGGCCGAGGCCGATCAGGACGAGGCCGCTGCCGAGCGGCAGGACGCTGAGGCCGGGGACGACGGGCTCAGCGGCGGTCTTCCGGGTGGCGTCGGAGGCGGTGGTCTTGGTGGCGGGCTGCTGCGCCAGGGACGGCCGCGGCTTCGGCTGCGGCGGGTGGGCCGGCACGGACACCGAAGGGGGCGGGGGCAACGGCTCAGCGCGTCCCGGCCTGGCCCTGCCTTCGCCGGGGATACTCCCGGCGAAGGTCTCGCTGGGGGAGGGCTCGACGGCGTACGCGGCATACGAGACGTACGAGGAGGGGAGAACGGTGGCGGTCAGGAACACCGCCGAAACCACCAACGGCTTGAGTCGTGGAGTCACCGCGCTGACCCCCTCCCGCTACCGGATCGCCAAGATCGAGAGAGATCACTGAAGCTGGGATCAAGCGTCACATAGCGGGAGAGGTCCGGCATCTCGGCGGGCCCCGGTAACGGGCCCCGTAAGGGGCGCGGGGCTGTGACATGTGCGGCTCCGCCGCGTGGGCGCGACCAGCCACAACGGGCCCGCAGAATTCAGCGAACGAGCAGCACCTTCCCAATATGCGAGCTCTCCTCAAGCACCCGATGCGCCGCCGCCGCATCAGGCAACGGCACCGTCCGGTCGACAACCGGACGCACATGCCCCGCACCGATCAGCGGCCACACATGCTCCCGCACCGCCGCCACGATGGCGGCCTTCTCCTCCAAGGGACGCGCCCGCAGCGACGCCGCCGTAATGGCGGCCCGCTTGCCCAGGAGCGTGGCGATGTTCAGCTCGCCCTTGATACCGCCCTGCATGCCGATGATCGCGAGGCGTCCGCTGGTCGCGAGGACCTGCACATTCCGGTCCAGGTACTTCGCGCCCATGTTGTCGAGGATGACGTCCGCGCCCGCGCCGTCCGTGGCGTTCTTGATCTCCTCTACGAAGTCCTGCTCGCGGTAGTTGACGAGGATGTCCGCGCCGAGTTCCCGGCAGAAGTCCAGCTTCTCCTTGCTGCCCGCGGTGACCGCCACCTTGGCGCCGACGGCCTTCGCCAACTGGATCGCCATGGTGCCGATGCCGCTGGAGCCGCCGTGCACGAGGAACGTCTCGCCGGGCCGCAGGTGGGAGATCATGAAGACGTTCGACCAGACGGTCGAGGTCACCTCGGGCAGCGCGGCCGCCGTGACGAGGTCGACGCCCTCCGGCACCGGCAGCAGCTGGCCCACGGGAACGACGACCTGCTCGGCGTAGCCGCCGCCCGCGAGCAGCGCGCAGACCTCGTCGCCGATCTCCCAGCCGGAGACTCCGGTGCCGATCGCCTTGACGCGGCCCGAGCATTCCAGTCCCGGGTACGGGGACGAGCCGGGCGGCGGGTTGTAGAAACCCTGGCGCTGGAGCAGGTCGGCGCGGTTCACGGCACTGGCCGCGACCTCGACGAGAACCTCGCCCTCACCAGGTACGGGATCGGGGACCTCGGCCCACACGAGCGCTTCGGGCCCACCGGCTTCAGGGATCGTGATCGCATGCATGCGGGCGAGGCTACTCCCCGGCGAATCCGGCCGGTTCGGCTAGGCCCGGATCCCTCCACCCGGCGGAGACGGGCGCGCGTCAGGCGTCACCGTGGCCTGCGGCGAGGCCCGCACGATGGTGATGAGACGGTCCATCAACTGCAGCTTCCCGACGGCGGGATCGTCGTACCCGAGCACCCGGTGCCCCCGCACCACACTCACGATCAGATCGTCCGTCTCCCGGACGCCCAGGCCCACCTCGGCCTTTATGACCGGCCGCTCGACGAGGTCGAGGCCGCTGCCCTGCTGGATCAGATCCTCCATGACCATGCCGGCGCTGGGGCTGAGGCAGGAGAGCCCGAGCAGCCGACCCGCCGCGCTCGCGCTGGTGATCACCGCGTCCGCGCCGGACTGCCGCAGCAGCGGCGCGTTCTCCTCCTCGCGCACCGCGGCCACGATCTTCGCCCCGCGGTTCATCTGCCGGGCGGTGAGGGCGACCAGGACGGCGGTGTCGTCGCGCTGCGTAGCGATGATGATCTGCCGGGCACGCTGCACCTCGGCACGGAGCAGCACATCACTGCGCGTCGCATCGCCGATGACACCCGCGTACCCCTCGGCGGTGGCGGCGTCGACGACCTTCGCGCTCGGGTCGACCACCACGATCTGCTCCGCCTTCAGACCGGTCGCACGGACGGTCTGGATCGCGGAACGGCCCTTGGTGCCGAAGCCGACGACGACGGTGTGTTCACGCAAGTTGGACCTCCAACGGTTCAGACGCCATTCCTCGCGCGTACGTTCCGTGAGTACTTCAAGTGTGGTCCCGACCAGGATGATCAGAAAGAGCACACGCAGCGGCGTGATCAGCAGGATGTTGCAGAGCCGCGCGCTGTCGCTGTACGGGACGATGTCGCCGTAGCCCGTGGTGGAGAGCGTGACGGTGGAGTAGTAGGCGGCGTCGAGGAAGTCGATCGCGTCGTCCGAGTTGTCGTGGTAGCCGCCGCGGTCGATCCAGACGATGAAGGTCGTCAGGGCGAGCACCCCGAGCGCGATGAGCAGCCGCTTGCCGACCTGCCGCAGAGGTCGTTCGACGACCCGTCGCGGCAGCTTGATCCGGTGGGTCACCAGATGTTCGTCGGGGTTGCGGGCGATCGCGTCCTGGCCGTGAAGTTTCACGTGAAACACACCTCGGTCGCGTAGCCGCCGCCTTCGGGCACAGCCCAGGGCAGGTCGAGAATCTCCAGCTCCTGGCCCTTGCGCGCGCCGCCGGGCGGGACCACGGCGAGCCCCTCGGCCACCGCGACGCCGCGCAGCATCGCGGGCCCGTTGTAGTGCAAGGGCAGCGCGTCGTCACCGCGGAGCGTGACGGGGACGAGCCGGGTGTCGTGCGGGTGCCCGTGCACGTCCTCGCGTACGACAGCCGTGTACGGTACCGGCACGGGGCGCCCCGAGAGTGTGCGCAGCAGGGGCTCGGCCAGGGTCAGCAGCCCCGAGACGGCGGCGAGCGGATTGCCCGGCAGCCCGACGAGGTGCTGGTCGGAGCGGATCCGTGCCAGCAGCATGGGATGCCCCGGACGCACCGCGACGCCGTCCACGAGGAGCTCGGCTTCGATGCGGCTCAGGATCGGGTGGACATGGTCGACGGGCCCGGCGGCGGTCCCGCCGGTGGTGACGATCAGATCGGCGGTGGAGGTGGTGATGGCCTGACGCAGCGCCTCGGCATCGTCACCGAGCCGCCGTACGCCGATGACGTCGACGCCGAGTGATCGCAGCCAGGGCGGCAGCATGGGCCCGAGCGCGTCCCGGATGAGACCGTCGTGGGGGAGTCCCTCGGTCAGCAACTCATCGCCCAGGATCAGGACTTCGGCACGGGGGCGGGGGACCACCGGCAGCCGGTCGTAACCGGCGGCCGCGGCGAGGCCAAGGACCGCCGGGGTCACCAGGGCACCGGGCGGCAGGAGTTGATCGCCGGAGCGGCACTCCTGGCCGCGCGGCCGGATGTCCTGCCCGTGCGCGACGTCACGCTGCGGGTGCAGCCGCCCCTTGTCGTCGATGAGTCCGTGCTCGCGGCGGATGACAGCCGTGGCTTCCCTCGGGATCCGGGCCCCGGTCGCGATCCGCACCGCGTCCCCGTCGGCGAGCGACACGGTCCCCTCCTGCCCGGCCAGAATCCCCTCGTCGAGAACGACCCAGGGCCCCGGCCCGGCGACGACCCAGCCATCCATGGCCGAGGTGTCGAAGGAGGGCAGATCGGTGAGCGCGACAACGGCCGCCGCAAGCACGAGCCCGAGCGCCTGCTCCAGGGGCACGGACGCGGGCACGACCCCGGAGGGAACGGGCCGGGGAGCCCGCGCGGCAAGGGCACGGGCGGCGGGCCAGGGGGTGATGTCGCGGTGGTTGGGGGCCTGGTTGGGGGTGCGCTTGGGGGTGCTGTGTTGGGCGGGGGTGGCGTCCGTGGCGGGGGTGCTGGGCTGGGCGGGGGTGGCGTCCTTGGCCGGGGCCCTGTGTTGGCTGGGGGCGCTGTGCCCGCTGGGGGCGCTGTGCCCGCTGGGGGCGCCCGGTGAGTTCGGGGTGCGCGAGGTGCGCGGCGTGCTCGGGGTGCTCGGGGTGCTCGGGGTGCCGCGGCCAGCCGAAGCACCGCTGTCGCCCGGCTGTTCGCCTTGCGGCGCCGGCTGACTTGGGGTGCTGTGCCCGCTGGGGGCGCTGTGCTGGCCGGGAGCGCCGGGCGAGTGCGAGGTGCGCGGCGTGCTCGGGGTCCCGCGGCCGGCCGAGGCGCCGCCGTCGCCCGGCTGTTCACCCTGCGGCGCCTGCTGACTCGGGGCGCCTTCCCCGCTGGGGGCGTCTTGCCCACCGGGGGCGCCATGCCCAGCCGGGGTGTTGTCCCCGCTCGAAGCGCCCGGCGTGCCCGGGGTGCCCCCGTCGGCCGGAGCGCTGCCCTCGCTCGGCTGCGCGCCGCCGCCCGGCGCCCGCTCGTCCGGGGCGGTCTGCGCACCCGGGACGCCGGAGGCGCCTTGTCCGCGGCGTACATAGTCGTCGTTCACCAGGGCGAGAGCCTCGTCGAGCTCGGCGTCCGGCAGTGGCTGCCCGCTCATCCGGCGTCCGGCCGGGTGGCGGCCCCGGCGTCCGGCTCCGCGGAACCGGCGCCCGGCTTGGGCTCGGCACCGCCGTCGGCGGCCTCCGCCGCCCACCGCGCGGCCAGCGCCGCCGCCTTGCGAGCCGCGTCGGCCACCGCTTCGGGCCCGGCTCCCGCCCCGCCCGCGGCGGCCGCGTACCCCACGAGGAACGTGGTCAGCGGGGCGGCCGGCCTGGCCACTCCGTGCGCCGCGTCGCGGGCGAGGTCGAGCAGGATGCCGGTGTCGACGTCGAGCTCGATGCCCAGTTCGTCCTTGACTGCGGAAATCCATTCATCCAACACGTGCCCATGCTCCCTGATACGCGCCCTGGCGGCGGCGATGTCGTCCCAGGTGTCGCAGTCGAAGGACGCTACGGGATCGGCGACCCGCGTCAGCGCGAGCCGCGCGGTGAGCCGCCGCAGCGGAAGCCCCGTCAGACCACCGTGCTCGTCCGCGAGCGCGTCGATCTCCCGCCGCAGCGCGGCACTTCGGTAGGCCGCGACCAGCGGCTGGTCCCGGCCACCGGGATCGGTGAGCACCGCACCGTCCACCGCGCCGCCCGCCACGGGATCTTCGCCGAGCGCGGCGACAAGCCGCCGCACGGTTCGCTCCCCCAGGAACGGCAGATCGGCGGAGAGCACCACCACCCGCTCCGCCGCCGTACGCCGCAGCCCCGCCTCGAGCGCGGCGAGCGGCCCCGCTCCGGCGGGCTCCTCGCGCGCCCACACCACCGGGCGCGCGGTCGGACGTGGCCCCGCGACGACGACGGTGACCCCCGCGTCGGCACACGCGCCGAGCACCCGGTCGAGCAGCGCCCGGCCGCCGACCCGGACGCCCGGCTTGTCCGCCCCGCCGAGCCGTCTGGCGCCGCCGCCCGCCAGCACCACGGCGTCGTACGGGGCGGATGCGGCGCCCTCTGGAGCCCTTTGCGCGGTCATCCCCCGAGTATGGGCGTACGAAGGATCAATGCCACCCCTCTGTACGGGGACTCACACCACTGCCCCTGCGCCCCTCACACCCCTCGCAGCAACACCGCAGGTTGCTCCACGCAGTCCGCCACGAACCGCAGGAACCCGCCGGCCGTGCCGCCGTCGCACACCCGGTGGTCGAAGGTGAGCGAGAGCTGCACGACATGCCGCACCGCCAACTCCCCTTGGTGCACCCATGGCTTGGGCACGATCCGGCCCACGCCCAGCATGGCCGCCTCGGGGTGATTGATGATCGGCGTGGAGCCGTCGACCCCGAACACCCCGTAGTTGTTCAACGTGAAGGTGCCGCCCGTCAGTTCCCCGGGCGTCAGCTTCCCGTCGCGCGCGGCCTCCGTCAGCCGGATCAGCTCCGCGTTGACGGAATCCGTGGTCCGCGTGTGGGCGTGCCGCACCACGGGGACGACGAGCCCGCGGTCGGTCTGCGCGGCGAAACCGAGGTGGACGTCGGCGAGCCGGACCACCTCGCGCGCCTCCATGTCCACCGTGGAGTTGAGCATCGGATAGCGGTCCAGCGCGGCCACGCTGATGCGGGCGAACAGGGCGAGCAGCGAGATCTTGCGGCCGTCGCCCTCCTTCACGGAGGCGTTCATCGCGGCACGCGCCGCGAGCAGTTCCGTCGCGTCGGCGTCGACCCAGCAGGTGGCCTCCGGTATCTCGCGCCTGCTGCGGGACATCTTGTCGGCCACGAGACCACGGATGCCGGTCAGCGGATGCCGGGACGCCAGTCCCGCGTGCACGGGCTCGCCGCCCGCCTCCACCAGACGGCGCGACTCGGCACGGCCCGCGCGGATGAGCTCGTCGTCCTCGCGCACGGCGGCCTTGCGCGCCATGACCCGTTGCGTCACGGCCTCGCGCACCTCGTCGCTCACCTGTCCCTCGGTGAGCTCCGCCCCGCGCTCGATCGCACGCTCCGCCGCGATGGCACCCTCCACGTCGGCCCGCGTAATCAGCCCGTCGGGTCCGGAACCCGGCAGTCCGCGCAGGTCGACGTCGTTCTCACGCGCCAGCTTCCGTACGAGGGGCGAGATCACCGGAACAGGACCGTCCACCCGCGGGCGCGTGTCCCGCACCCCGGCATCGACCGGCGCGACGGGCTCCGGCGCGGGAGCCTGCGGCGCCGCAGGCCGCGCAGTCCCCCGCACCCGCCTGCGCCGCGCCGGCGCCGCCGTCGTGCCGTACCCCACCAGGACGTTCCCCGACGACTCCTCGGCGGCAGCCGCCTGCAGGGCCCGCTCCGCAGGCTCCTCCGGAGCGTGGCTCCCGGCCGGTGCGCCCACGGCGACCGTCAACAGTGGGGCGCCCACCGGTAGTTCGGCCCCCTCCTCGCCGAACCGGGCGGTCACCACGCCCCCGTAGGGGCAGGGCACCTCCACCATCGCCTTGGCCGTCTCGACCTCGACGACCGCCTGGTCGACCGCGACGACGTCTCCGACCTGGACGAGCCAGCGGACGATCTCGGCCTCGGTCAGGCCTTCCCCCAGGTCGGGCAGCTTGAATTCGAGCACCTGCGCCATCAGCTCTCCGCCTCCCACTGCAGCCGCGCGACCGCGTCCAGGATCCGGTCCACGCCCGGCAGGTGGTGCTTCTCGAGCATCGGCGGCGGATAGGGGATGTCGAATCCCGCGACGCGCAGCACCGGCGCCTCCAGATGGTGGAAGCACCGCTCCGTGACGCGAGCGGCGATCTCCCCGCCGGGTCCGCCGAAGCCGCCCGACTCGTGCACGACGACCGCGCGGCCCGTCCGCCGTACCGAAGCGCACACCGTCTCGTCGTCGAACGGCACAAGGGAGCGCAGGTCGACCACTTCGAGGTCCCAGCCCTCGGCGACGGCCGCCTCGGCCGCCTCCATGCAGACGGGCACGGAAGGGCCGTACGTGAGGAGCGTGGCGCTGCGTCCGGTGCGCCGCACCACCGCGCGGCCTATGGGCTCCACGGTCTGCGGCGCGTCCGGGTTCCAGTCGGCCTTGGACCAGTAGAGGCGCTTCGGCTCCAGGAAGACGACCGGGTCGTCGGAGGCGATGGACGCCCTGAGCAGTCCGTAGGCGTCGGCGACCGTGGCGGGCGTGACGACATGGAGCCCCGGAGTCGCCATGTAGTACGCCTCGGAGGAGTCGCTGTGGTGCTCGACGCCCCCGATGCCACCTCCGTAGGGCACGCGCACCGTGATGGGCAGCGGCATCGCGCCCCGCGTGCGGTTCCGCATCCGCGCCACGTGCGAGATGAGCTGCTCGAAGGCGGGGTAGGCGAAGGCGTCGAACTGCATCTCGACGACGGGCCGAAGGCCGTACATCGCCATGCCCACGGCCGTCCCCAGGATGCCGGCCTCGGCGAGCGGTGTGTCCGTACAGCGGTCCTCGCCGAACTCCTTGGTGAGTCCGTCGGTGATCCGGAAGACCCCGCCGAGCGCCCCGACGTCCTCTCCGAGGACGTGCACGGTCGGATCCTCGGCCATCGAGTCACGCAGCGCGCGGCCCAGCGCCTGCGCCATGGTGGCCGGTTTTGCGGCCTTCTTGGCGGCCCGTTCGGCCGCGAGCGTGCTCATCGCGCGTTCTCCTCGCCATCCGCGCCGTCCGCGCCGACCGCGTCGTCTTCTTCGGATGCTTCGATCTCGGCCCGCAACTGGGCCGCCTGTTCCCGCAGTTGGGTGGTCTGCTCGGCGTACACGTGCGTGAACAGGTCCATGGGGTCGAGCTCGGGGTCCTGGTTCATGCGCTCGCGCAGATCGGCCGCCATGACCTCGGCGGCGTCACGGGCCACCCGCTTCCCGTCCTCGTCGAGCAGTCCTCGCTCGGTCAACTCCCGCTCCAGGAGCAGAATCGGGTCGTGGTCGCGCCAGGCCTCGACCTCGGCGTCACCTCGGTAGCGCGTGGCGTCGTCTGCGTTCGTATGGGCTTCCATGCGGTACGTCACCGCTTCGACGAGGGTGGGGCCACCGCCCTCACGCGCGCGGGACACCGCCTCGGCGAGCACCTCGTGCACCGCCGCCGCGTCGTTGCCGTCCACCAGGCGTCCCGGCATGCCGTACCCGACGGCCTTGTGGGCCAGGGACGGGGCCGCCGTCTGCTTGTCGAGCGGCACGGAGATCGCGAAGCCGTTGTTCTGCACCAGGAAGACGACGGGTGCCTGCCATACGGCGGCGAAGTTCAGCGCTTCGTGGAAGTCGCCCTCGCTGGTGCCGCCGTCGCCGACCATGGCGAGCGCGACCACGTCGTCGCCCTTGAGGCGCGCGGCGTGCGCGAGGCCCACGGCGTGCGGGAGCTGGGTCGCGAGGGGGGTGCTCAGGGGAGCTATGCGGTGCTCCCGGGGGTCGTACCCGGTGTGCCAGTCGCCTCGCAGCAGGGTCAGCGCCTGCACGGGGTCGAGGCCCCGGGCGACCGCGGCGAGCGTGTCTCGGTAACTGGGGAAGAGCCAGTCCCGCTCCTCCAGGGCCAGCGCGGCGGCCACCTCGCAGGCCTCCTGGCCGGTGCTCGAGGGGTAGACGGCGAGCCTGCCCTGCTTGGTGAGGGCCGTCGCCTGCGCGTTGTACCGGCGGCCGCGCACCAGCTCCGCGTACAGGCGGCGCAGCAGCTCCTCGTCGGCCTTGCCCGCGGCTTCCGTGCCAAGGACGCGGTACGGCTCCGCGTCGGGCAGCAGCGGCGCGGGATCGGTCCTGAGCTGCCATGCGGGTGGCGGGGTGGGCCGGTAGACGCCCCGCTGCTCCATGACCGTCATGTCGGCACCTCCATGTGGAAGCGATCTCCTCTTGGGAGCGGCAAAAGAGGCGCGGCAATGTGAGGCGCCTCACCTACCGATTGTTCGGTCGTCGGCACATTTTGGCTACAGGCACCTCCAGGCTGTGGACAAACGGTTCTCCACAGCCTGGGATGGATGCAGTACGTCCATGGTAGGGAGGCGGGGGGGCATGGCATCTGAACGAATGGCCGACGGGCACGACGGCGATCGTCCGGAAGAGCGGTCGGGCGAGCAGCCGGAAGAGCGGCTCGGCGAGCGGTCGCCCGAGCGCCAGCAAGGTCTGCCGCGCCCGCTGGACGCCATCGACCGGGACATTCTGCACATCCTGCACACGGACGGTCGCGCGTCGATACGTTCCGTGGCCGAGCGCGTCCATGTGTCACGCGCCAACGCGTACGCGCGGATCAACCGCCTCATCGACGACGGCGTGATCCGCGGCTTCGGCGCCAGGATCAACCATGAACGGGCAGGTCAGGGGGCATCCGCATACATCACGCTCAAGATCGTCCAGAACACCTGGCGCACGGTGCGCGAGCATCTGCGCACGCTGCCAGGCGCCTCCCACATCGCACTGGTCAGCGGCGACTTCGACGTACTGCTCCTGGTGCACACGCCGGACAACCGCGCGCTGCGCGAGCTGGTGCTCACCCGGCTGCAGTCCATCCCCGAAGTGCTCAGCACGCGTACGTTGCTGGTCTTCGAGGAGGACGACCTGGAGCCGGAGAGCTGAGCCGTCAGGCCGCGCTGCGCAGCCCCGCGAAGGCCAGCTGGACGACGGCGTCGGCGACCTGCTCCCCCGATGAGGCGCCGCGGGCGTCCGGGCGGTACCACTCCACGATGGAGTTGATCATGCCGAAGAGCAGCCGGGTGGCGAGGCGCAGCTCGACGTCCGAGCGCAGATCGCCGTCCGCGACGGCCTCCTTGAGCAGTGCGGCGACCTGCTGGTCGAACTCCCTGCGCCGCTCCATGGCCCACCGCTCGGTGTCCGTGTTGCCGCGCACCCGAAGGAGCAGCGTCACATAGGGCAGTTCGGCCACGAGCACCTCGACGGTGCGGCGCGTGACGTACTCCAGGCGCTGGACGGCGCTGCCCACGCGCGCGTGCTCCTCGCCGAGGATCCCGAAGAGCCCGTCGAGCGCCCGGCTCACCGCGCGGCGGAGGAGCTCCTCCTTGCCCGACACATGGTGGTAGATCGAGGACTTGGAGATGCCGGCCGCCTTGGAGAGGTGCTCCATGGACGTGCCGTCGTAGCCACGCTCGTTGAAGACCCGCACGGCCACGCCGAGCAGCGTCTCCGGGGTGTACGTGTCCCGCCGTGCGGTGGTCATGAGTATTCCTCTCGCACGGCCTGACGCCGCAGGGCCTGGGACGGTGCGTAACGCCCCGTCGGGTACTCGTCGTTCAGGACATCGAGCGACTCGGCCACCCGGTACGCGGTGAGGCGGCGGCCCCATTCGAGCGGGCCCAGCGGGTAGTTGACGCCCAGCCGCATCGCGGTGTCGATGTCCTCGGCGCTCGCCACTTCGCGGCCCACTGCGTCCAGCGCGAAGTCGACGAGCATCCACACCGTGCGGGCCACGATCATCCCCGGGGTGTGCCCGATGACGCTGACCTTCTTGCCGAGCGCCTGGAAGAGGCCGATCGCCTCGTTCAGGGCCTGCTCGCCCACCCTGCTCGACGGCGCCAGGGCGATCCGGGTCGCGGCCCGGTAGTCCAGCGCAAGGTCGAAGTGGATCGTGGGCTCCGCCGCAGCGTCGGCCGCGGTTCCGTCGGCCAGGGCGAGGTGCACGCCGCTGGGGAGCTCGATGAAGCCCGGGTAGCTCGGGACGCCCTTCCCGCGGCCCACCCGGATGCCCGCCTTCCTGATGAGGTCGACGAGCGCGTCCGCCGGGAAGAGATCGCCGTGGAGGACGACGGACTCGGGGGCCTTCGCCGGCGCCGCGGTGTGCGGCTCCGCAGGCACGGCGTCGCCCCCGTACGCGTACCAGCCCTGTCCGGACTTGCGGCCCAGGCGGCGCGATTCGACGAGGCGGCGCTGGGCGAGCGAGGGCGTGAACTTGGGGTCCTGGAAGAAGGACTCCCACACGGAGCGGGTGACCGCCTCGTTCACGTCCTGGCCGATGAGGTCGGTGAGCTCGAAGGGGCCCATCTTGAAGCCGCCGCATTCGCGCAGGACCGCGTCGATCGTGGCCGGGTCGGCGGCCCGCTCCTCGTAGAGGCGCAGTGCCTCGGCGTAGAAGGGGCGCGCGATGCGGTTGACGATGAAGCCGGGGGTGTCCGCGCTGCGCACCGGGGTCTTGCCCCAGGCCTTCGCCGTCTCGTACGCGCGCGTGGCCGCCGTTTCTTCGGTCGCGAAGCCGCTGACCACCTCGACGAGCGGGAGCAGCGGCGCGGGGTTGAAGAAGTGCAGGCCCACGAAGCGGCCGGGCTTGTCGAGGGTGCCCGCGATGGCGGTGACGGACAGGGATGACGTGTTGGTGGCGAGGAGACAGTCCTCGGCGACAATCCCTTCGAGTTCTTCGAAGAGACGCTGTTTGACGTCCAGTTGCTCCAGGATCGCCTCGATGACGAGCCCGCACCCGGCAAGCCCCGCGAGGCTCTCGACGGGCGTGAGCCGGTCACCGGCGGCGGCGTGGTCGTCGGCCGTCAGCCTGCCCTTCTCGACCAGCCTGTCCAGGCGGGCCGCGATCACTCCGGCCGCTTTCTGCGCCTGGCCCGGCACGGCGTCGTACAGCCGCACGGGGTGGCCCGCGAGCAGGGCCACCTGGGCGATGCCCTGCCCCATGGTGCCGGTGCCGACGACGGCAACGGGGCTGCTGAGCTCGAGTGCTGTCATGCTCGCGATCCTCCCGCACGAGGTGTCCGCCGGAGGGTGCGGGGTGCCCGGCGAGAACTTGTCCACAGGTTCGGCGGACCCCCTTGTCCCGACCGATCGTTCGGTTACTCTAGCTCTGTCCGTCTGTTCCTGCCCACTGCCCTGCCCGGCCCGTCGGCTCGACGAAGAGCCGGCACGACGAGGAGTTGGTCCGACATGGCCGCCGAACTCACCGCGCACCAGCTGATCGCCACCCACCGGCCCACCCTTGACCAGGCGCTGGAGACGATCCGCACGCGCGCGTACTGGTCGCCGCACCCCGAGCACCCCAAGGCCTATGGAGAGAACGGCAGCCTGAGCCTGCCGGAGGGCAAGACCGCCTTCGACGCCCTCCTGGGCGCCCGCTTCGACCTCGACCAGCCGGGCACGGACGACTGGGTGGGCGCGGAAGTCTCGCCGTACGGCCCCGAGTTGGGCATCACGTACCCCCACCCGGACATCGACACGCTGCTCCCTGCGATGCGGGCCGGAATGCGGGCCTGGCGCGACGCGGGCGCGGAAGTGCGCGCGATGGTCTGTCTGGAGATCCTCAAGCGCATCAGCGCGCGCACGCACGAGCTGGCGCACGCGGTCATGCACACCAGCGGCCAGGCCTTCATGATGGCGTTCCAGGCGGGCGGCCCGCACGCCCAGGACCGCGGCCTGGAAGCGGTGGCGTACGCGTATGTGGAGCAGGCGCGCACCCCTGATGCCGCCGAGTGGTCCAAGCCCCAGGGCAAGCGCGACCCGATCGCTCTGGACAAGCGCTTCACGCCCGTGGCGCGCGGCATCGCGCTCCTGATCGGCTGCAACACGTTCCCGACGTGGAACGGCTACCCGGGCCTCTTCGCCTCCCTGGCCACCGGCAACCCGGTCCTGGTCAAGCCCCACCCCCGCGCGGTCCTCCCGCTGGCCCTGACCGTCCGCATCGCCCGCGAGGTCCTCGCCGACGCGGGCTTCGACCCGAACCTGGTGTGCCTGGCCGCCGAGCGCCCCGGCGAGGGCATCGCCAAGACCCTCGCCGTCCGCCCCGAGATCAAGATCATCGACTACACGGGCTCGACGGCCTTCGGCGACTGGCTGGAGACCAACGCCCGCCTGGCGCAGGTCTACACGGAAAAGGCCGGCGTCAACACGGTCGTCGTCGAGTCGACGGACAACTACAAGGGAATGCTGGCCAACCTGGCCTTCTCCCTGTCGCTGTACAGCGGCCAGATGTGCACGACCCCGCAGAACCTCCTCATCCCGCGCGACGGCATCGCCACGGACGTCGGCACCAAGTCGTACGACGACGTGGTGTCCGACCTCGCCGCGTCGGTGAACGGCCTGCTCGGCGACGACGCCCGGGCGAACGGCATCCTCGGAGCCCTGGTCAACCCCGATGTGAAGGCACGCCTGGAGGCGGCCGCCGGAATCGGTGAAGTCGCCCTCCCCTCACGGGAGATCGCCAACCCAGAGTTCCCGGACGCCGTGGTCCGCACGCCGGTGATCGTGAAGCTGGACGGCGCGAAGCCGGACGCAGAAGCGGCCTACTTGAGCGAGTGCTTCGGTCCCGTCTCCTTCGCCGTGGCGGTCGACTCGGCGACGGACGCGGTGGAGCTGCTCCGCCGCACGGTGCGCGACAAGGGCGCGATGACGGTCGGCGCGTACACGACGTCGGACGAGGTGTCGCAGGCCGTGGAGGAGACCTGCCTCGAGGAGTGCGCCCAGCTCTCCTTGAACCTCACGGGCGGCGTCTATGTGAACCAGACGGCGGCGTTCTCGGACTTCCACGGCTCGGGCGGCAACCCGGCGGCGAACTCGGCCCTGTGCGACGGCGCGTTCGTGGCCAACCGGTTCCGCGTGGTGGAGATCCGCAGGGACGCCTGACGCCCGGCGGCGGGTTCAGGCCTCCGCGCCCGGAGGCCTGCCCGCCGACCAGTGGAAGAGCGCCATCCCCACACTGGTCGCCAGGTTGTAGCTGGAGACCTGGGGCCGCATCGGCAGGGACACCAAGTGGTCGGCGCGGGCCCGCAGTTGCGGGGACAGGCCACTGCGCTCGGACCCGAAGGCCAGCACGGCGTCGTCCGGCAGCTTCAGACCGCGGATGTCCTCGCCCTCCGCGTCGAGCGCGAACATCGGCCCCGCGGGCAGCTCGGAGACGTCCATCCGCTCGACGGCCGTCGCGAAGTGCAGGCCCGCGCCACCACGCACGACCGTGGGGTGCCAGGGGTCGAGCGTGCCGGTCGTGACGACCCCGGTCGCCCCGAATCCCGCGGCGAGCCGGATCACCGCCCCCGCGTTCCCCAGATTGCGCGGATCGTCCAGGACGACGACCGGAGCGGCCCTCGGCACCCGTGCCAGCGCCTCCAGATTGGCCGTCCGCGAGGGACGTACCGCGAGCGCGGCCACACCCGTCGGGTGCAGGCGCGGCACAAGATCCCGCAGCTTCTCTTCGGGAACCTGCACGAGGAGCGCGTCGAGAGCGTCCCGCACATCCGGCGCGAGCTCGTCGGCGAGGTCGAGGACGGCGGCCCTGTCGCCCGCAAGCGCCGCCGGAATCCGCGCCCCGAAGCGCAGGGCGTGCTTGATGGCGTGAAAGCCGTCGAGCAGCACGGACGTGTCGGCGAGGCCCCGCCAGGCGCGCACCGCATCGCCCGATCCGGCCACGTCATCCGCGTACGTCCCTGTCATGAAGGGAAGCCTACGCGCGCGTGCTCAGCGGCTTCCGGGGCCGCTTCCGCATCCGCCACGCGCTGCGCCGGCACCGTGCCGCCCCGGGAAAAGACGGCTCCACGCGCGCGTGCCGCCCATCCGCCCACGCGCCGCAGGAACGACGTCGGCAGGAACACCGCGTCGGCCGCGATCATCGCCAGCGAGAAGAACGGCAGCCCGAGGATGACCGCGATGACCGCGTGCTCGCAGATCATGGCGGCCAGCAGGACGTTCTTGACCCTTCTGTTGAAGAGGGTGAAGGGGAAGGCCACCTGCACGGCGACCGTTCCATAGGTCACCAGCATGATCATGAGGCCGTGCGATGCGAGCAGATCGGAGAGCGCGGGCCAGGGGGAGAAGGAGTCGAGCTGCAGCGGGTAGTAGACGGCCGTGCCGTCCTGCCAGCGGCTTCCCTGGATCTTGTACCAGCCTGCCGTCGCATAGATCAGGCACGCCTCGACCATGATCACGAGCAGTGCGGCGTTGTGCGCGAGCTTGGCGACGACGTCGAGCAGCATCCGCGCCTCGCCGCCGGGCGCGCGCCGTCCGACGGCCCACCACAGGCCCTGGATCAGCCACAGCCCCCAGAAGACAAGGAGCCAGCCGCCGCTGAGCTGCCCCAAGAGCGTCACCACGGAGAGGCCGAGGCCCAGGACCCACCACAGCACGGGCCCGACCCGGTCGACGGGCTCCGCGGGACCGCCCGCCTCCACGGCCCCCGCACGCGCGCGTGCGGCGCGCCGGGCGTCAAGGGACCAGACCTGACCGCAGCGCGTGAGGACCAGGTAGGTCGCCATCAGATGGATGACGTTGTCTCCGCCGTCGCCCATGAAGATGGAGCGGTTCTGCAGCGAGAGCACGCCGATCATGAAGAGCACGGACATCGTGCGGGTGCGCCAGCCGAGCAGGAACAGGGCGCTGCTGATGACGGCGACGGCGTAGACGAGCTCGAACCAGAGGTCGCTGTCGGACCACATCAAGGCCGTGAAGGCCTCGTTGTTGGCGATGAGCTGCTGGGCCATGTCCCAGTTCCACGGACCGTCAGGACCGTACAGCTCCGCTCGA
This sequence comes from Streptomyces sp. NBC_01381, assembly GCF_026340305.1. NCBI lineage: Bacteria > Bacillati > Actinomycetota > Actinomycetes > Kitasatosporales > Streptomycetaceae > Streptomyces > Streptomyces sp. NBC_01381. The sequence goes on from NZ_JAPEPI010000001.1 coordinate 702,268, forward strand.
TGGGGGAACTCGCGCAACAGGAAGAACAGCCAGGTGGCGGCGAAGCCGATGCGGATCACGGCGGTCTGGTAGGGGCCGAGCGCTGATCCGCTGACGTGGCCGATACCGCGGGCGAGCTGGGAGCCGAAGCGATTGATCGGGCGTCCTCCTGTCGTCGGGCGTCCTCCCGTCATCGGGCGTCCTCCGGGTCCTTGGCCAACGGCATGTCCTCGGAGATCACGGACGACCACGGCAGCAGGCGGAACGCCGGTTTGGTGGCGACCTTCTCGTCGCTCCACTCCGGGGCCGGCACGTTGGTGGTCCTGGAGCGGACCTGGACGCGCTCGATGGCGTCGCCCTTGCCGATGGGCTCGGCACGGTCGACGCGCAGCAGCGCGATGCGGTGGAGGTAGCGCTCGGCGAGCTGACCTCGCAGGCCGCTGGGACGATTCTGCGCGTCGTGCGATCCGACGTAGAAGTCCCAAGCCCTGCGCAGCTCGTTCTGCTGGGTGTGGCTGGGCAGCAGATTGCCGTCGATGGCGGCGCTGTCCTGGGCGGAGAGGTCGTACCAGCGGGTGGTCCGGGTGGTCCCCGCCTCCGTGCGGATCTCGGCGCGGGCCTGCACCGCGATGTTCTGCTGCATCGGGTTGGGCGCGAAGAGCTTCCAGTTCTGCTCGAACTCGGGGTAGATCCAGTCGTCGACGACCTCGCCGTGCTGCTTGGTCATCGTGTTCGCGGGGGCGACATGCAGGAAGAGCATCGCGACGTGGACACAGACCGTGGCCGCGACGATCACCAGCGCGAGGACGGCCGCGATCTGATAGCGCGGCGAGAGGGCGGCGATTCCGGTGGGGGGCGCGGTGAGTCCGCTGGGGGGCGCGGAGGGGACGGCGGGGGCGTCGTCGGTGCCGGCAGGGGCGTCGTCGGTGCCGGAGGGGGCGCCGGTGGGTGGTGGGGTCGACGGCTCGCTCGCACTGTTGTCGTTCGCGTCCATTTGGCCCCGATTCCCGATCCCGCACCGTGATGCGCCCGCTGGTCCGCCCGTCACACGGCTCACTACCGCCCGCTCCGCACCGGAACGGTACTCAGGCCTGCCCGCCAGGCACAGCGTCCGTGAAGTTATCCACAGGGTTGACACCTTATGGCGCTGAGCCGCACCATTGAATTCAACGAACCGAACGATCGGTCGGTAGCTAGCTAGAGGTCGAGGGGGACCGCGATGGCGACAGCAGCCGAGCACCAGACGGCCCGGTCCGAGCCGGGCGTGACCGGGACGGACGCCGCGAGCACAGCGGCGTACGAGTCCGCGTTCGACGCCGCGGTGGCGGCCGACGAGCGGATCGAGCCCCGCGACTGGATGCCGGACGCCTATCGCGCGTCGCTGGTGAGGCAGATAGCGCAGCACGCCCACTCCGAGATCATCGGCATGCAGCCGGAGGCCAACTGGATCACGCGCGCCCCGTCCCTGCGGCGCAAGGCGATCCTGATGGCCAAGGTGCAGGACGAGGCCGGACACGGCCTGTATCTCTACAGCGCGGCGGAAACGCTCGGCACGGGCCGCGACGAGCTGCTCGACAAGCTCCACTCGGGCCGCCAGAAGTACTCGTCGATCTTCAACTACCCGACCCTGACCTGGGCCGACGTGGGCGCGATCGGCTGGCTGGTGGACGGCGCCGCGATCACCAACCAGGTCCCCCTGTGCCGCTGTTCGTACGGCCCCTATGCCCGCGCGATGGTGCGCATCTGCAAGGAGGAGTCGTTCCACCAGCGTCAGGGGTACGAATCACTGCTCGCCCTCAGCCGCGGCACCGAGGCCCAGCACGCAATGGCCCAGGACGCGGTGAACCGCTGGTGGTGGCCGTCCCTGATGATGTTCGGCCCGCCCGACGACGAGTCGTCGCACTCGGAGCAGTCGATGATCTGGAAGATCAAGCGCCACTCGAACGACGAGCTGCGCCAGCGCTTCGTGGACATCTGCGTCCCCCAGGCCGAATCCCTCGGCCTCACCCTCCCCGACCCGGACCTGTCCTGGAACGAGGAGCGCGGGCACCACGACTTCGGCCCGATCGACTGGACGGAGTTCTGGGCGGTCCTCAAGGGCAACGGCCCCTGTAACGAACAGCGGATCACCCAGCGCAAGAGCGCTCACGACGAGGGCGCGTGGGTGCGTGAGGCAGCGGCGGCGTTCGCCGCCAAGCACGGGGAGGCGAAGGCATGAGCAGCTCGACCGACTGGCCGCTGTGGGAGGTGTTCGTGCGCTCCCGCCGCGGGCTCTCGCACACCCACGCGGGCAGCCTGCACGCGCCGGACGCGGAGATGGCCCTGCGCAACGCCCGCGATCTGTACACGCGCCGCAGCGAAGGCGTCTCGATCTGGGTCGTGCCCTCCACGGAGATCACGGCCTCCTCGCCCGACGAGAAGGACTCGTTCTTCGAGCCGGCGGGCGACAAGCCCTACCGCCACCCGACCTTCTACGACATCCCGGAGGGGGTGAAGCACCTGTGACCGCGCCCGTTTCCACGACCGCCACCGCCGCGGCCATCGCCCTGGGCGACGACGCGCTGGTGCTCTCGCACCGCCTCGGGGAGTGGGCGGGCCACGCACCCGTCCTGGAGGAAGACGTCGCCCTCGCGAACATCGCCCTCGACCTGCTCGGCCAGGCCCGCATCCTGCTCTCGATGGCCGGCGACGAGGACGAGCTGGCGTATCTGCGCGAGGAGCGCGCCTTCCGCAACGTCCAGCTGGTCGAGCAGCCGAACGGCGACTTCGCCCACACCATCGCCCGCCAGCTCTACTTCTCCACATACCAATCCCTGCTGTACGGGCAGTTGGCGGGCGGGGACGGCGCGTTCGCACCGCTGGCGGCGAAGGCGGTCAAGGAGGTCGCCTACCACCAGGACCACGCCGAGCAGTGGACGCTGCGGCTCGGCGACGGGACGGCCGAGAGCCATGAGCGCATGCAGCGCGGGATCGACGCGCTGTGGCGGTTCACCGGGGAAATGTTCCGGCCGGTGGAGGGCCTCGGCGACTCCGACGGTGTCAACTGGGAAGCGTTGCGCGAGGGTTGGACGGAATCGGTGACCGCGGTCATCGAGAAGGCGACGCTGACCGTGCCCTCCGGTCCCCAGGAAGGGGCCTGGACGGCGGGTGCGGGCCGCCAGGGTCTGCACACCGAGTCCTTCGGGCGGATGCTCGCCGAGATGCAGCATCTGCACCGCAGCCACCCGGGGGCGTCATGGTGACCACGCCGACCGCACCCGAGATGCCCACCGCCCTGGAGAAGGAACTCCTGGCCATCGCAGGGTCGGTGCCCGACCCGGAGCTGCCCGTGCTCTCCCTGGCCGAGCTCGGAGTGCTCCGCGCCGTCCATGTCCGCGCACCGGGCAAGGTCGATGTCGAGCTGACCCCCACCTACACGGGCTGCCCGGCCATAGAGACCATGACCGCCGACATCGAGCAGGTCCTGCACGAGCGCGGGATGGCCGAGGTATCGGTCCGCACCGTGCTCTCTCCCGCCTGGTCGACGGACGACATCAGCGCCGAAGGCCGCCGCAAGCTGGCCGAGTTCGGCATCGCACCCCCGCGCCCGCACAGCGCCGGCGAGCCCGGCAGCTCCGGCGGTCCTGTCCCCCTCACCCTCTCGGTCCGCTGCCCGCACTGCGGCTCGACCGACACCGAACTGCTCAGCCGCTTCTCGTCGACGGCCTGCAAGGCGCTGCGCCGGTGCGTCTCCTGCCGTGAACCGTTCGACCACTTCAAGGAGTTGTGATGGCGCGCTTCCACCAGCTCCGGGTAACGGCGGTCGACCAGCTCACCGACGACTCCGTGGCCCTGACCTTCGACGTGCCTCCCGCCCTGCGCGAGGAGTATCGCTATGACGCCGGTCAGCACCTGGCCGTGCGCCGCTTCGTCGACGGCACCGAGATCCGGCGCACCTACTCGATCTGCGCACCGGCGCCGGACCCCGCAGCCCCCGAAGGGCCCCGCACTCTGCGCGTCGGGGTGCGGCTCGTCGAGGGCGGCGCCTTCTCGACGTACGCCATGAAGGAAGTCGTCGTCGGCGACGAACTGGAAGTGATGACCCCGGCAGGCCGGTTCACCCTGGAACCGGCGCCCGGGCGGTACGCGGCGGTGGTGGGCGGCAGCGGCATCACACCGGTGCTCTCCATCGTGACGACGCTTCTCGCGCGCGAGCCGGACGCCACGTTCTGTCTCATCCGGAGCGACCGCACGGCGGCGTCGACGATGTTCCTCGAAGAGGTCGCCGACCTCAAGGACCGCTGGCCGGACCGGTTCCAGCTGGTGACGGTGCTCTCCCGGGAGGAGCAGCAGTCGGGGCTCGACTCCGGGCGGCTCGACGAGGAGCGGCTCGGCAGCCTGTTGCCGGCGCTGCTGAGCGTCGGGGAGGTCTCGGCCTGGTTCCTCTGCGGTCCGTTCGGTCTGGTGCAGGGTGCGGAGAGAACGCTCCGCGGCCTCGGTGTGCCGCGACAGCGCATCCACGAGGAGATATTCCACGTGGACGACGGCCTCGCGACCCCTGCCGTCCCTGCCACGGCCCCCTCGCACAGCACCGTGACGGTCACCCTCGACGGACGCTCCGGCACCTGGCCGGTGCGCGACGGGGAGTCCCTGCTCGACACCGTGCTGCGCAACCGCGCGGACGCGCCGTACGCCTGCAAGGGCGGCGTGTGCGGGACCTGCAGGGCCTTCCGGGTCTCGGGCGAGGTGCGGATGGACCGCAACTTCGCGCTGGAGCCCGAGGAGACCGACGCCGGCTATGTCCTGGCCTGCCAGTCGCATCCCGCCACGGACACGGTGGAGCTGGACTTCGACCGCTGAGCGGTCAACGCCGCCGAACGGTCCGGCGCCCACGGAGCGGACCGCCGCTGTTCCCTTCCCATAGAACCTGTTCTATCTTGACGACTCGTCAGAAACGACGGCACGTCGGTCGACCGGGGCGCGGAGGGACAAGCAGTGGACTTCACCTTCACCGAGGAACAGCAGGCGGCCGTCGAGGCGGCGAAGGCGGTCTTCGCCTCCGTCGCCCCGGACGGAGTGCCCAGTCCCGCCCTCACCCCGGGAGCGGTGGCCGAGGACTTCGACCGCGCGCTGTGGGCCAAGCTCGCCGACGCCGACCTGCTGAGCCTGCTCCTCGACCCCGAGTACGACGGCGCGGGCCTGGACGCGATCGCCCTCTGCCTGGTCCTGCGCGAGTCGGCGAAGGTGCTCGCCCGCGTCCCGCTCCTGGAGAGCAGCGCGGCCGCGTACGCCGTACAGACCCATGGCGGCGAGGAGTTGAAGCGCCGCATCCTCGCCCCGGCCGCCCGCGGTGAGCTGGTCCTGACGGTCGCGGCGAGCGGACGCACGGGCCACGACCCCGCCGAACTCGCCGTCACCGCACGGCGGGACGGCGAAGACTGGCTGCTCGACGGCGTCCAGACGGCCGTGCCCTGGGCGCAGAACGCCGACATCGTGGTGGTGCCCGCCCACACGACCGCCGGCCGGTCCCTGCTCGCCCTGATCCCGCGCGTGCACGAGGGCCTCACCCTCGGCGAGCAGGTCTCCACGAACGGGGAGCGGCTCGGCGAGCTCCGCCTGGAGTCGGTGCGGATCGGCGCCGGCGACGTCATCGAGGCCGACGGGGCCTGGGACCGGCTGCGCGATCTGCTCGCCACCGGCACCTGCGCGCTTGCTCTCGGCCTCGGCGAGGGCGTGCTGCGGATGACCGGCGAATACACCAGCAAGCGGGAGCAGTTCGGGTTCCCCGTCGCCACCTTCCAGGCCGTGGCCGTGCAGGCCGCCGACCGCTATATCGACCTGCGCGCGATGGAGGTCACCCTCTGGCAGGCCGCCTGGCGCGTCAGCACCGGCGCGAGCGGCGCCCTGCCCGCCACGGGAGACGTGGCCGTCGCGAAGATCTGGGCCTCCGACGGCGTACGGCGGGTGGTGCAGACGGCGCAGCATCTGCACGGCGGCTTCGGCTCCGACACCGACTACCCGCTGCACCGCTACCACGCCTGGGCCAAGCAGCTGGAGCTGTCCCTCGGCCCGGCCGCGGCGCATGAGGAGGCCCTGGGCGACCTGCTGGCCGCCCACCCCCTCGGCTGAGAACGCGGCTGGGAACGCGGCTGGGAAAGTGACCGAAACCGCGGCTGACACCGCGGACGAAGAACTAGATCACGGTGCCCGGCTGGCCCTTGTCGTCGACCACGGGCCGGCCCGTGGCCTGCCAGACCTGCATGCCGCCATCGACGTTCACCGCGTCGATGCCCTGCTGCCCGAGGTACATGGCGACCTGCGCCGAGCGCGCCCCGGACCGGCAGATGACGTGGACCCTGCCGTCCTGCGGCGCGGCCTCGGTCAACTCGCCGTAGCGGGCGACGAACTCACTCATCGGGATGTGCAGCGCACCCGCGGCATGCCCCGCCTGCCACTCGTCGTCCTCGCGGACGTCAAGGAGAAAATCACCGTTCGCGAGGTCGTCGACGACGACCGTGGGCACCTGAGAACCGAAAACCATGTCTCCGACGCTACCCGAAGGCCCGCACGGTCAACCGCCTAGGCGGTGAGCCGCGCCAGCTCCGCCTCGCGCTCGGTGACCTGCGCGAGCAGCTGCTCGGCGATCTCGTCGAGCAAGGTGTCCGGGTCGTCCGGCGCCATCCGCAGCATCGAGCCGATCGCGCCCTCCTCAAGGTCACGGGCGACCACGGAGAGCAGCTCCTTGCGCTGGGCGAGCCACTCGAGGCGGGCGTAGAGCTCCTCGCTGCGGCTCGGCCGCTGCGCATCGGGCACCGGCCCCGCGGCCCACTCGTCGGACAGCTCCCGCAGCAGGGGCTCGTCCCCGCGGGCGTAGGCGGCATTGACCCGCGTGATGAACTCGTCGCGGCGGGCGCGCTCCTGGTCGTCCTGCGCCAGGTCGGGGTGGGCCTTGCGGACCAGGTCGCGGAAGAGCTTGCGGGCCTCGTCGCTCGGCCGCACCCGCTGCGGCGGCCGCACCGACTGCTCGGTCAGCATCGCGGCGGCTTCCGGGTAGAGCCCGTCCGTGTCCATCCAGCCGTGGAACAGTTCCTCGACGCCCGGCATCGGCATGACCCGCGCCCGCGCCTCGTCCGCCTTGCGCCGGTCCTCCGGGTCACCGCTGCGGGCCGCCAAGGCCTCGGCGATCTCCGCGTCCAGCTCGTCCAGGCGCGCGTACATCGGGCCGAGCTTCTGGTGGTGAAGCCGGGAGAAGTTCTCCACCTCGACCCGGAACGTCTCGACGGCGATCTCGTACTCGATCAGCGCCTGCTCGGCCGCCCGCACCGCCTTCTCGAGCCGGTCCTCGGGCCGCCCACCGGCCCCTTGCCCCGCCTCCCCGCCAGAAGCCCCCTCAGGAGCTCCGCGGTCGGCATCGGCGGACTCGGGGTCAGGTGTCTCAGGCTGCGTCGGCTCGGCTTCCGGGGTCGTCACCTGTCCAGCCTAGGTCACCGGGCAACCGCCCCAGCTGCCACGGCCCGCATCTCTCCACAGCCCTCCGTTTCCCTCCGTATCCCCTGCAGCCCTCCGTGCCCCTCATCGCCCATCACATCCGGGATCACACTCCGGACTCCGCGACCACACGCCCCTCCTTGACCGCACGCACCAGATCCGCGTGATCCGCCTCCGTCCGGTCCGCGTATGCCACGGCGAACCGCGCCACCGCCTCGTCCAGCTCCTCGCCCTTGCCGACGTACCCGGCGATCAGCCGCGGATCGGCGCTGTGCGCGTGGGCGCGGGCCAGCAGGGCCCCGGTCATCCGGCCGTAGTCGTCCAGCTGGTCGGCCGCGAGCTCCGCGGGGTCCACGCTGCCCTTGCGGTTCCTGAACTGCCGTACCTGGAAAGGCCGTCCGGACACGGTCGTCCAGCCAAGCAGGAAGTCGCTGACCACCTGCATCCGCTTCTGCCCGAGCACCACCCTGCGCCCCTCGTGCGCGACCTGGGGCACATCGAAGCCCGCCACGGGCAGATGCGGGAGCAGCGCGGAGGGCCGCGCCTCCTTGACCTGGAGCACCAGCGGCTCGCCCCGGTGGTCGAGCAGCAGCACCACATACGACCGCAGGCCGACGCTTCCCGTGCCGACGACCCGGAAGGCCACGTCCTGGATCGCGTACCGAGCGAGCAACGGCAGCCGGTCCTCGGCCAGCGTGCCCAGATACGTGCCGAGCGCCGACGTCACTTCGGCGGCCTCCGCGTCCGGTATCCGCCGCAGCACCGGAGGAGCGTCGACGAAGCGCCAGCCCGCGGTAGAGCCGTCGTCGCCCTCGACCCGCTCCGTGGACTTCGCGGCGAACTTGGCGCTCGTGTTCTGCCGGGCCTTCTCGGAGACCCGCTCCAGGGTGCCAAGCAGGTCCCTGGCGTCCGTGTGCGAGACGAGCTCCTCGTCCGCGATGGCGTTCCACGCGTCGAGCGACGGCAGCTTGGCGAGCAGCCGCATCGTGCGGCGATAGGCCCCCACCGCGTCGAAGGCCGCCTCCTCGCAGGCGTCCTCGCTCGCCCCGGCCTCGCGCCCCGCGAGCACCAGCGAGGCGGCGAGCCGCTTGACGTCCCACTCCCAGGGGCCGTGCGCCGTCTCGTCGAAGTCGTTCAGGTCGATGACCAGGCCGCCGCGCGCGTCCGCGTACAGGCCGAAGTTGGCCGCGTGCGCGTCACCGCAGATCTGGGCGCCGATCCCGGTCGCGGGCGTACGTGCGAGGTCGTACGCCATGAGTCCGGCGGACCCGCGCAGGAAGGCGAAGGGCGTCGCGGCCATCCTGCCGATCCGGATGGGCGTCAGCTCGGCCAGCCTGCTGCGGTTGGACTCCTCGACGGCGGCGACCGGGTCGGGCCGCCCGTCGTCCTCGGCGAACCACGCGTGCGCGGCGCGGCTCACCCGCTCCCGCAACGCCTTGCCCTCCCGCTTGGGCGAGGCCGGGGACGGCCACCGGGCAAACCCGTCCACCTGCGGCAGCCTCGCCCCGCCGGACCGCGTCCCATCGGACCGCACCTCGCCGGACCGCGTCCCACCGGTCTCCGCCACGACCATCGCCATTGCCTCGCCCCCGCATGCCCCGTGTCCAGGCGTCGCCCCCACGGACATCGCCTGGCCAAGACGTTACCGCCGGGCGCCGATCGGCGTCAGAGCCTGTGGATAACCCCGGCCTCCGCCGATCCGCCCTCCTTCTCCGTCTCCTTCCCCCTCGAATTCCCCCTCGAATCGGCCGAATCGGCGCCCCGATAGGGAGCCATGGAGGGCCCGTCCGGCCTGACCGTGACCAGTGCCTGCGGCTTCGGCGCGGTCGAGGGCGGCGTCGGGCTGGCCGGACCGGCGGTCAGGGTCGAAGCGCTCCGGCTCGGGGTTCTCCTCGATCTCCACCAGCGCCCAGGCAGCCGCAGCGCTTCCTGACTCCGAGGCGTCGCCGAGACCGAGTGCGGCGGCCCGGTGGCTCCACCACCCACAGTCGAGACGCCTGGTGGTAGCGCACATAGGAGAGACCGTCTCTTTTGTTCTGCGCACCGCATGCCTAGATTATTTCCACACCTCAAATTGAGCCGGGATCGCCCTTGTCGTTCTTTTTTCGAACTCCCGTCAATTAGGGCTATCGATTCCATCAAGTAATGCGTCCCCTGGAGGAACAATGCCGAACGTTGAAATTTCGGAGGAATTCGACCTCGATCTGAACGTCGAGTTCGTGTCGGCCGACTCGGTTTCCCAGTCCGCCTACAAGTCGATCGGGAGCGTCCCTTGCCCGCCCACCTACTGGCACTGTGCGGCCGAATAAGGTGAGTAGTTTCTGAGTGGTGGGGCGGCTCGTGACCGAGTCGCCCCACTTCAATGCGTCGAGATGGGGCGAGCGAGGTTCATGTTGGACGGTCGGGAATCCGAATTCGAATCGGGCGAAGTCGCACTCTTACGAGTCGCTGCCCTTCCGATGGTTTCTGCAAGATCCGCAACGGCGGAGTCCATCTCGCAGGACTGCCACTCGAATTACGAGGACTGGTTGCGGTGGAATGTAGCAAGGCTGGCCGCCGAGCCAGAGCTGTCCGCAGCGGTGCGCCTTGCAAGTCCCAGCCTCGCGGGCGAGCTGGCCAAGGTGCTCAACGGAACACCGCTCAAGCTCAAGGCCTTCAGGTCGTGGTCGACCGCGCTGAGGTCGGGGCGAGTGCACAGGCCGGTGGGGACGTGGGGAGCGTCAGCGTCAACCTGCTCCGGCCTGTTCGACTCGAGCAATTCCACGAGGGAACAGCCGAATTGACCGGCGGCCGGTGGACCGTGGGCGGCACACAGGGCCGCGCACCGGGGCGTAGGCGCGCAGGCCTCCGAGACAGCCGCCGGACCGGTCGCCAGGGGCGGATTCGCCGGCGGTACCGGCCCAGAGGCGCGGCACGAGCGGACGCGGGAAGCCAGCATGTGTCACAGCAAAGGTGACCTGTGCGACGGATGAATGGCCACCTGGCGCGCTGTTTCCGCCAGGAGCATCGGGTTGGAGGCCTGGCTCCCGAGGCGCAGAGCTCGATGGATGCCGCTGAGAGTGTTGCGAGCAAGTGGGGCTGCTGCAGGCGATGGTGCGGGGCGCACTCTCTTGATTCCTCCTCAAGTCGCGGCAGCGGGCAGTGCGGGCTCACTGCCGTCCCACCTACGCGGGAAGCGACGCCGAGGAATATACCTTCGGGAAGGTTTATTGGCGAGGTACTTTTCGAACCGCGAGAGCTGTCATCAGGCGTCACCGTGGTCGACTTGCCGCGAGGTCGGCGATCACCCCGAGCCTCAGTTCGCCGCCTCGGCCGTCCGGCGAAGGGGCCCTCGCCGCATCCCACTCCGTACATGCGCGGGGTCGAGCGAGAGCGCGAACGAGGATGCGGTGACGCCCGGAGCGAACGTCACGGCGAGCAGGGTGAGTTGGCGGCTGCGCGGTACGCCGGGTACACGCACGCGGGTCCCTTGGCAGGCCCGGTGGGGGCGGCAGAAGGCATGCGCGGCACGGTGAAGATCGAGGCGAGCCGCATGGCCGGGTGGCCGTGCCGGCACATGCGGCGGGGTCGCGGCGTCGGCAGGACCGAAGGCCGCCACGGCCGACCGGACGGCCATGCCTACCAGGCGGAAGCCGTGCGGGTCCCGAACCGGGACTGCGGCCGTGCTGCCGGATTCCGCCGCGCGTTCCTCGCGCAGGCTCAGGGCTGCGGGGTCCAGGCCGCGACCAGATCGAGGAGGCCGGGGAAGCGGGCGTTCAGGTCCTCGACGCGGACGTGACTGCGGCGTTCGAGCCCGTACTGGCGCTGGCGCGTGACGCCCGCCTCGCGCAGCACCTTGAAGTGATGGGTGAGCGACGACTTCGGCCGGTCGAGGCCGAACCAGCCGCAGGTGTGGTCGAACTGCTCGGATTCCAGGAGGAGTTTGCGGACGATCGTCAGTCGCAGCGGATCGCCGAGGACGCCGAGGACGGTCTCGAGGCGCATTTCGTCGGCAGCCGGTTCCGGTAGCGGTTCGGGCAGCCCGTGAGGCTCTGGCAGCACCTTGATGACAGGCGTGGGGCCTGCGGTCGTAGGCATAGGCAACTCCTCATAACCCGATTCCTATGTACGACTCTGATCGTACAGCATGCTAAGTTCGATCCAACTCGTACTGCAGGGTGTCGAAAGGAAGCGTCATGTCCCAGACCCGGACCTCCCCCGTTCAAGGTGTCGATGGGGGGCAGCAGAGTGGCACGACGAAGGTCGGCGAGCGGGCTTTCGCGCCGTTGTGGTGGGTGTGGTTGGCGGCGTGGCCGGTGACAGCGGTGTTCGTGCTGTCGAATGCGGCGACGCCCCTGTATGTGCTGTGGCAGCGGGACATCGGGTTCTCCAAGGGGACGCTGACCGTGGTGTTCGCGTTCTACATCGTGGGGTTGATCGGGTCGTTGCTGGTGTCGGGGGTGGTGTCGGACCGGGTGGGGCGCAAGCCGGTACTGGTTCCGGCGCTGGTGCTGGCGTTGTTGGCGTGCTTGATCTTCGCGACGGCGGCGAGCGTGGCGGCGTTGATCGTGGCGCGGTTGTTCACCGGCATCGCGGTGGGTGCGGTGGTCTCGGCGGGGATGGCGGCCGTGACGGACGTGGCGGGTCCGGAGCGCAAGCGGATCGCCGCGTTGCTGGCGTCGTGCGCGATGGTGTTCGGTGCGGGGCTCGGCCCGTTGCTGGCCGGGGTGTTGTCCGAGGTGGCGCCCGCGCCGACCGTCACCGTCTTCGTGGTCGAGGCGGTGCTGCTGATCACTGCGGTGCTGGCGGTGTGGCGGATGCCGGTGGCCCGGCCCGCGGTGGTGAAGAAGGGGACCTGGGTGCGGGTGCCTGGAGTGCCGAAGGGCAACGGCCGTCAGCTCGCCCTGGGGATCGCGGTGTTCGCGCCGGGCATTACCGCGACGTCGTTCGTGTTGTCACTGGGTCCGTCGCTGCTGTCGGGGCTGCTCGGCACCACCAGTCGGATCGTGGCCGGGGCGATGGCGTTCGTGATGTTCCTGGCGGCGACGGGGGTGCAGTTCGCGGTGCAGCGCCTCGCGCGGCGCACCATCCTGACGGCCGGCGCGGTGAGCACCACGCTGAGCATGATCACTCTGATCGTCGCGGTGCACACGTCGTCAGTGGCGGTGCTCATCGCCTCCGCACTGCTGGCGGGCGCGGGGCAGGGAATGGGGCAGCTGGGTGGACTGTCGCTGCTGAACTCCAGTGTTCCATCGCAGCGCCTGGCGGAGGCCAACGCGGCGCTGAACGTGGGAGGTTACATCCCTGCGGGCATTCTGCCGGTGTCGGCGGGTTACCTGAGTGACGCGGTGGGGCTGACCAACGGTGCCACGATCTTCGGTGTCGTACTGATGGGCCTTGCGGTCATCGGCGGTCTGGTGGTCCGCGCCACCCGACGCCAGGCGACCGACCCGGCCTGAACTCGGCCTTACGGACCGCGAGCGGTCCGGACAGGCGCGACGTGCTCCCGGGGAGCGGTACACCGCTGGACGGCGGCGGTGTACTGCTTCCCGGGAGCACTGTCAGTTGGGCGGAAGTACTCTCAGCCGGCGCGGATCGCGTGGAAGAGGAGGGCGCTCAACTCCTGCCAGCGGGGTACGACGTCCGCGCGGCTGTTGAGAACGTCGGACACGTGCTGGGAGCCGAAGAACGCGGAGACGAGGGAGCGTGCAGCCTCGTCCGGGGCGACGCCCGCCCGCAGTTCACCCGCCTCGCGGGCGGAGGTCAGCAGGGACTCGATGCGGGCGATCCAGTCGACGTACGGCGTCGGCAGCTCGACGTCGATCTGCGGACGTTCGATCTGTAGCCGGGCACCGGCCTGAACGATGACGTCGTCCTGGAAGGCCTCGGCCGCCCACTCCAGCATGCGCACAACGGTGTCTACGGGACCGAGCCCCTCATCCCTGATCTCGCCGAACATTTTCGGCCAACGCGCGTAGTGCTCATCCACGATCGCCACGGCCAGCGCTTCCTTGGTCGGGTAGTGGAAGTACACGGCGCCCTTGGTCATTTCGACCCGGTCGGCCACGTCTTTGACCGAGGTATGGCGGAATCCCCTCTCGGTGAAGAGCTCTGCGGCCCCCATCAGAACCCGGTGGCGGGTGCGGGCCGAGCGCTCCTGCTTGAGGTCGGGGCTGGCCCTGACGCGGGCTTCTTTCCGGGCGATCGCAGGGAGTTGCGGCTCTGACATGCGGGCCATCCTCTGGTTGTGGAGCGTGATCAATGAAGGGGGTGGCGCAAAACGATCCTTCTAATATACCTTCCTGCAGGTATATTTTCTCCGCGTCGCAACGGGTTGCGTCGGGACCATACCGGTGTGGCTGCCGTGGCGACTAGGGGGAGGAATCTGCGCGTGTATGCCATGTCTAAACCTGAGATACCCACCGGCGCTCCCGGGCCGGAGCGTCACTGGGGAGGGATGAGTTTCGACCGATGCGTTTCGCGTGCATCGGTCCACAAGGCAGTCGACGCGGAAGTGCTGCTGACGGACGCAGCACACATCGGAGGCGAGCGCTACGCGGTCGCGGCCGTCTGGCGCCGCGACCACTACCTCGGACACCAGGACGGTCCGGCGTCCGACCCGGTCCTGTTGATGGAGACGGCCCGACAGGCCGCGATCCACCTGTCCCACCGCTTCTTCGACGTCGCGCCCGGCCTGCCGTTCGTGCTGAGCGAGATCTCCGTCGACCTGTCCGAGGCGCTCCCGGAAGTGAGCGCGGAGCACCTCGCCGTCGGGCTCGACGTCGTCTGCCGCCGCCCCGCCGAGGGCACCCGACGCCTGCGCTTCGAGCTGACGGCTGACGTCCTGGTGCACCACCGCCCGCTCGGGCTGGTACGCGTGTGCTGGGAGCCGATGGAGCACCGTCGCTACGCCCTGCTGCGGCGGCGGGTCGAACGGGAGGCGGAGGTGACGCCATCCGGTCCCGCGCCGTCCCGCGTTCCGCTGCGACCGGCCCACGTCGGCCATCTCGCCGAGCGGGACGTCCTCATCGACACCGACCCGCTGCGGGCGAACGGGTGGTGGCTGCGGCTCGACCAGGAGCATCCCGTGCTCTTCGACCATGAGTCCGATCACGTGCCGGGCATGGCGCTCGTGGAAGCCTTCCGGCAGGCGGGCCGGGTCGCCGCAGTGGACAGGCGACCCGGAGCGAGCGGAGCGACGCTGCTCGACGTGGCGTTCAGGTCCTTCGGTGAACTGGACGCGCCGGTATCGATCACGGCGGAGCCGGTGGGGCCGGTGGGGCCGAGCGGGAGCACCTTCACGTTCCGGGCCCGCCAGGGCGACAGGGAACTCGCGCGCTCCACGGTGCGGTACGGCACACCTCTGTCCTCCCGAGCCCGCTGGGAAGAGGCATGCTGAACCGACAGGAGGCCAGGAACGCTCTAGTCGAGGTCGCGGGCCGGGACGCGCGCGGCGCCGAAGAGCGTCGCAGACTCGGCCCCGAGGTCGCGGCTGCGCTGGTTGACGCGGGGTTCCCGCGCCACTTCGTGCCGCTGAAGTGGGGCGGGGCGGCCGGGAGTTTCGCCGGGCTGCTTGCCGACGCCGCGGCCGTGTCAGAAGTCTGCGCCGCCACGGGATGGTGCGCCGCTCTGTATGCGGCGCACGGCCGGTTGGCCGCCTACCTGCCTGAGCAGGGGCAGCACGATCTTTGGGCGCATGGCCCGGACGTCCGCGTCGCGGCCTCGGTCATTCCGGCACAGGGCCGGGCCACGGCCGTGAACGGCGGCTGGCGACTCGACGGGCAGTGGAATACGGCCAGCGGGGTCGACCATGCGGAGTGGGTGCTGCTGGCTTCCTTGACTCCGGGTGACAGCGGCGTACAGGATCACCGGATCTTCGCCGTGGCTCGCGCCGAGCTCTCCGTTCGGGACACCTGGCAGTCCGTCGGTCTGCGCGGCAGCGGCAGCGGCAGCGTCGTGGCCGACGGGGTCTTCGTGCCCGCCCATCGCTCGTTCACCCTGGATACGTTGCTGCGGTCGCTGCCCGACGCGGCCCGCTGTCATCGCGTCCCCTATCCGATGGTTGCCGCGCTGATCTTCGCGGCGCCGGTGCTCGGCGCGGCGCGTGCGGCGCTGCGGGCCTGGACGGCCGAGTGCGTCCAGGGCACCCAAGCTGCGCCGCGCAGGGCGAGTCAGGTGCAGCTCCTGGCCCGTACGTCTGCGTGGATCCACGCCGCGGGCCTGCTCCTGGAGGGCGTCGCGCGGCGCGCGGACGAGGGCGACATCACCGCGCTGACGGTCGTCGAGAATCGCCGGGACGCGGCGGCCGCGGCCATCCTGTGCCGCGACGCGGTCGACGAACTCTTCCACGCCTCGGGCATGCGCGGGCAGTCGCCCGACAGCCTGCTGCAGCGGGCCTGGCGGGACGTGACGACGGCGGCGGGTCACGGCGCCCTCGCCTTCGACGGCGCGGCCGACGCGTACGCGAACGCGGTCCTGGCAGAGGGGGCGGCGTGACGACCGTGGCCGAACGGGTGCGCCCCGCCCTCGCGTTCTTCGACGTCGACGAGACGGTGATCGCCGATAAGAGCATGGTGGAGTTCTGGGAGTACTGGCTGGCCCGCAACCCGTCACGGGTCCCGGAACAGGTCGGTGATCTGCGGGCCGAGGCGGCAGCGAGCCGTAACCGCGCGGCGCTGAACCGCAGGTACTACCGGCGCTATGCGGGCGTGCCGCTTGCCGACCTGGAAGCGGCGGGCCGGCGTTGGTACGAGACCTACCGCCGCGGGGACACGGCCTTCGTACGGGCCGCCGTCGACGCCATCGCCGGGCACCGGGCCGCGGGGCACGAGGTCATCCTGGTCTCAGGGTCGATGATGCCTCTACTGGAGCCCCTGGCGCAGGAGTTGGGGGCGGCAGGGGTGCTCTGCACCGAGCTGGTCGTGCGGTCCGACGGGGCGCTGACCGGGGAGGTCCACCGCCCGATGATCGGGGAGTCCAAGGCCGAGGCCGCCGTGCGAACCATGCGGGAGCGCGGGGTGGACCCGAGCGACTGCTTCGCGTACGGCGACCACGAGAGCGACCTCGCCCTGCTGCGCGCGGTGGGCAATCCGGTGGTGGTCGGGAGCTCCCGGGCATTGAACGAGGAGGCCGAGCGCTCGGGCTGGATGGTGGTACCGGCCGGCCGGGGGCCGCTGCGGCTCGAGAGCGCGTGAAATGTCCGACGAGGCAGGGCTCCTTCAGCAGCAAAACCTTCCCGATGGTATGTATGTGCCCTCTTTAGATATGGAGGGCACAGGCATGGCCAAACAGGAACGGGCGCGGCGCACGAGGGAGAAGGTGCTGACCGCAGCGGCGGAGGTGTTCGCGGTTCAGGGGTACCGCAGCGCCACGCTCAGCACGGTCGCGGAGCGCACCGGCATGACGAAGGGCGCGCTCTACGGGCACTTCCCCTCGAAGAAGTCGCTGGCGTGGGCTCTGATCGACGAGTCCTGGCAGGGCTGGGCGAGTCTGCGGATCGAGTACGACGCCCCGGACGCCAAGGCCGAGGATGTCCTCGAGGCCCTCGTCCTGGGATTCGCTCGTCGGCTGCAGTCGGACATGCGGCTGCGGGCCACGGTCCGGCTCTCGTCCGACTGCCCGGTCCTGGCGAGCAGGCTTTCCGGCGCCCTCGGTGAGATGCGGGACATCCTGATGAAGCTGATCCAGCAGGCCCAGCGGAAGGGCGGCTTCCCGGCGTACTCGCCGGCCCTCGTCGCCCAGCTGCTGATGATCGTGATGTACGGGCTGCTGCACGTGCCCGATGAGAGCGCAGGGTACGAAGGCGCGCCCGACGGGGAGTCTCTGTGTCGATTGCTCCTCACTGCGCTGTCGGCGGAGGCGGGCGCCGGGCTCGTTCGTGAAGAAAGCGGCGCCGTTTCGGATCTGTAAAAAATACCGTCAAGAACGAATTTTTCTGTCATGCTGCGCTGGGCGCCGATGTGCGCGGGGCTACTGAGCGCGGCGCCCCTGCGCAAGCAGGGGCTACGACACTTTGGAGGAAGCGAATGAGCGTGCTGGACGAGTGGACAGGTCGGCACGCATCGGGGGGCGCGGACCTCAATTCGGAGGACCTTCACACGAGGGACCATGATGCGAGGGACAACGTTGTATTTCGCGCAGTTTCCGATGCAAGGGACGTCGACGACTTCGACATGCGACATCTTCGGTACTTTCTTACCGTAGTGCGCGCCGGAACGGTATCGGCCGCAGCCCAGGAACTCCGGATATCGCAACCGAGCCTGAGTCAACAAATAAGGCGACTGGAACAACGCGTCGGCGCCGCCCTGTTCATCCGCAGTTCGCGCGGCGTTGAGCTGACGGTTGGCGGCCGGGCTTTCCTCAGAGAAATCCAGGAAATTCCGAGTCAGTTGCGCTCGGCCATCGCCGCCGTCGCGTCGGCGCCGGGGATCTGGTCCGTCGGGGTGTGCGGCGGCGTGCCGGCGGAGGTCCTCACCGAGGTGCAGAACGGGCTGGCGGGCGGGCGCCGACGCGGTGGCGGCGCGAAGCTGCGGATGCGCTCGGTCGATGCGGCCGACCAGGGCGAACTGCTGCGGCACGGCGAGATCGCGTTCGGCATCGTGCGGCTGCCGATCCTGACGCCCCATCTGGTGCGGGCTGTGGTGTGGGACGAGCCGCTCGGTGTCGTCATGGCGCGGGAGCACGGGCTCGCCGCCCACCGGGAGCTGACCTGGAGCGACCTCGGGCGACAGCGCCTCCTCTGGTACAACGAGGGGTGCGCGCCCGGGTTCGCGGACACGGTGCCCGCGCATCTGGCCAGGCTCGGCTGGGACCCGGTGCTGCACCCCGTCGACCAGGACCAGTACGCCCTGTTCCTGCACGCGTTGCAGACGACCGCGGACCTTGTGGCCCTGCGGCCGCAGCGCACTGTGCATCGGGAGCCGCATCTGGTGTGGCGGCCGCTGCCCACCAGCAGGCCGCCCCGCGAGCGCCTCGCCGTGACCGCGCTCAGCGGTAGCCGTTCCGCTCACGTGCTGCGGCAAGTCGCCGCGGAGCGCGGTTGGGCGTTCTTCACCGAATAGTCTCCGCCACCCCCAGCCGGCGTGTGATCCGGGCCTTCCAGAGCCCGGGTCACACGCCCTTTTTTGTGTCCGTCAGCACTATAGGGGCCAGCCTATGGCTGTCACGTGGATTGCGTCTTGGACGGGCTGCGGAAGCTGTGGGTAATCTCTTGAACGTAAAAGCAGTGCGGGATTCCGGAGCGAATCTGATCCGCGGAATTATCCCGCCCGCTGCCGCATGGAATTCAACGTCGAATTCCATGACGCACTCTCGTTCCTTCTCTTGTCTCCTTTTCCCTGCCGGCCCAGTCGGGCCGTGCCCTCAGACCACCCACTCCAAGGGAGCATCGTGATCTCGACCAAGCTGACGGAGCTGCTAGGAATCGACCACCCCGTCGTCTGCGCCCCGATGGGTTCCGTGTCCGGCGGCCGACTCGCCGGCGCCGTGACCCGGGCGGGCGGCCTCGGCCTCGTCGGTGTCAGTTACGGCGACGCGGCGTTCATCGATGAGCACGTGGCGCGGGCCGCCGAGGGCGGCGGCGTCTGGGGCGTCGGCTGCGTCATGTTCACCTTCGACGACCGGCCCGGCCTCTGGGACAAGGTGCTCGGCTACGCACCGCCGGTTATCGCCCTCTCCTTCGGTGACGCCGCGCAGGTCCACAAGTACGTGGCATCCGCGGCCGACGCCGGCTCCCACGTCGTGGTCCAGGTGCATGACCCCGAGCAGGCCGCCGTCGCCGTACAGGCCGGGGCGTCGGTGCTCGTGGCCCAGGGCTCCGAGGCCGGCGGCCACCACAGGAAGCAGGCCACCCTGCCACTTGTCCCTGCCGTCCTCGAGGTCACCCGGGGTGTGGTGCCGGTGGTCGCGGCCGGCGGATTCGCCGACGGCAGGGGACTCGCGGCGGCCCTCGCGCTCGGCGCCGACGGCGTGATGATGGGGACCCGGTTCGCCGCGACCGAGGAGTCGCTGGCCACCGCCGGATTCAAGTCCCACCTGGTGTCCGCGTGCACCGCGGACACGGTCAATACCCACTCGTTCGACGTCGTGCGCGGCATTGCCTGGCCCGAGGGCCACCCGGCCCGCTCCATCAGCAACGACTTCACCCGCACTTGGACCGGACGGGACACCGAACTCGCCGCACAGCGCGCCACTGTCGAGCCGGAGTGGGCGGCCGCCGGCGCCCGGGACGACACCACGCAGCGCGCCATGTTCGCAGGCGAGGTACTCGACCTCATCCAGGACATCCAGCCCGCGGCCCAGGTCGTCCGCAGTGTCGTGGCCGACGCGGAGGAGACCCTCACCGCTCTCGCCGGGCGGATCGGCGGCCCCGCCGCCTCTGAAGCCTGACCCCTGTCCCCCGCCTTTCCTACACACACCCGTAGAGGACCCGATGATCCACGTACTGACCCTCACGTACCTCACCCCTCGCGAGACCGTCGTCGCGCACATGGCCGAGCACAAGGCCTGGCTGCGCGAGCACGGCGATCAGGGCCGGATCCTGCTCAGCGGCCCCCGGCCCGAGGGCGGCGCCGTCATCGTGACGGCCGACCTCGATGAGACGCAGGTGCGCGAGCTCATTGAGAGCGACCCCTGGCACAAGCTGGGCATCGCCTCGTACGAGCAGCTCGCCTTCGAGGGCCGTAACGCAAGCCCCGGCGTGGTCACCGCCGCCGAGCCGGACGACGGTGTCCTGCTCATCAACGTCGCCACCACCGATGACGCGCCCGCCAGTGTGGCCGCGCTCGCCTCCGCCGTGGACCACGTCGCCGCCACCGCCGACGGCTTCCGCGGCTCCCGCCTGCTGACCAGTGTCGACGGCGACGCCATCGTCAACTTCGCGGCGTGGACGGACCAGCAGCGGTTCGACGCGATCTTCGAAGACCCCGAGTTCACGCGCCGATACCAGGACTTCGCGAAGACCACGACCGGCGCCAAGTACCGCCTCTACCGCACCAGTCGGGTCATCACGCCCAACCGCTGAGCATCCCCGAAAGCCCAGATCTCCCCAGGAATCACAGGACTTACAGGACTTAGGAGAGACCATGTCAGCCCCGAACAACGCGGCGCAGTACGACCTCATCGTCATCGGGTTCGGTGCCGCCGGACTGTCGGCCGCGCTGTCCTTCGCGGAAGCCACCGAAGGCCGCGAGAACCCCGCCAAGATCGCCGTTCTCGAGCGGGCGACCAAGGAGGAGCGCGGTGGTGCCACCCGCTGGACCGGCGCGTTCCTGCGGATCACCCAGGACAAGCAGCTGGACACCGACTGGGCCGAGCACGTCGGTCGGGTCTCCGGGGGCCTCGCCGACATCGAGTACTGCCGCACCGTCGAGCGCGAGACGCACCAGACGCTGAGCTTCGTCGAGAAGCACGGCGTCGAGATCTCCTTCGACGACTTCCCGCTGCCGCACACCTTCGACGGCGGCACCCCGTCCATGACCCCGCCGGCCAGCCCGCGCGGCGGCGGCGCCTCGATCGTCGAGCACCTGGGCGCGGCTCTGGAGAAGGACCCGCGCGTCGACATCCGTTACGAGACGGAGGCGCTGCGCCTGTCGACCAGTGCCGACGGCACCGTCGACGGCGTCCTGGTCCGCACTGCCGACGGACACACCCAGCAGCTCACCGGCCGCGCCGTCGTCCTGGCCTGCGGCGGCTTCCAGGGCAACACCGAAATGCTCACCCGCTATGTCGGCGACAGGGCTTGCGACCTGCCGCTGATCGCCCCCGGCATCGCCAACAACCGCGGCGACGCGCTGCGCATGGCCCTGGAGCTGGGCGCCGACACCGCGGGCCAGTTCGACGGCATCCACGCCGAGCCCGTCGACACCCGCACCCAGAAGGCCGATTCGGTCCTGTACGGCTTCAGCACCGGCATCTTCGTCAACGGCGACATGGAGCGCTTCTTCGACGAGGGCCGCGACACCTGGGACAACACCTTCGAGCACGTCGGCCATGAGATCTGGAAGAACCAGCGGCAGGAGGCGTACTGGATCGCCGACGCCAAGACGCTCGCCATCCCCGGCATCATGAACTCGCTGCTCAGCGATGTCCCGCCGGAGCAGGCCGACTCTCTGGAGGAGCTTGCCGCCAAGCTGGGCGTCGACGCCGAGGGCCTTGAGAAGGCCGTCGCGGAGTTCAACGCGGCTGAAGGGCCCGGTGAGTTCGACCCGACCCGACTCGACGGCAAGTCCACCGTCGGCATCACCCCGCAGAAGTCCAACTGGGCCACGCCCCTGGACACCGCGCCGTTCATCGGCGTGCCGGTGACCGCTGCTGTCTGCTTCACCTACGGCGGCATCCGCACCGACGTCGACGGACGCGTCGTCACCCCGTCCGGCGCCGCCATCCCCGGCCTGTACGCGGCAGGCGAGGCCACCGGCCTCTACTACCACGCCTACCCGCCGGCCACTTCCGTGCTGCGTTCGCTGATCTTCGGCCGGCTCGCCGCCCACCACGCTGTCGCCCAGCAGTCCGTCTGACCCCACCCGCACCACCTACTGGAGGAACCATGAGCATCGTCAACATCGACGTCACCCTCCGCGACGGCGGGTACCGCAACGGCTTCAACTTCCCCCTCGACTACGCCCTCCGGCACGCCAGGCTCAGCGTCGAGTCCGGCTTCGACTGGGTCGAGATCGCCTACCGCAAGGGCTCGCTCCTGCCGGTCCCCAACATCGGACTCACCGGACGCGGCGACGACGAGTTCATCGCCGCTGTGGCCCGCGAAATCGGCGCGAACAAGGTCGCGATGATCCTCCACCCGAAGAACATCGACGACCACGACCTGCCCGCCATGTACGCCGCCGGGGCCCGCCTGGTGCGCGTCATCCTGCCGTCCAAGGGCTACGAACGGGGCCTGGAGTACATACGCCAGGCGAAGGACATCGGCTTCAACGTCGGTGTCAACTTCGCCCGCATCAGCCAGTGGGTGGGCCGCGACATCGTCGAGGTCGCCACCGCCGCCACCGACGCCGGCGCCGAGTTCGTCTACCTGGCCGATTCCAACGGCAGCCTCTCGCCCGTCGACACCACCGACCTCACCACTCTGACGAAGTCGGTCACCGGCGGCCCGGTCGGCCTGCACGCCCACAACAACCTGGGCCTCGCCCTGTCCAACGCCATCAGCGCCGTCGCCGCCGGCGCGACCTGGATGGACTCCTCGATCCAGGGCATGGGCAAGGGCCCCGGCAACCTCATCGCCGAGCAGTGGCTGGCACACCTCGACCGCACCGACGCCGAGGCCGCCGCCCGCCTCCGCCTGGGCCCCGCCCTGGAGTTGGCGGACCTGCTGCTCGCCACCGTTCCCGAGGGAACCCCCTCGCTGCCGCTGCCCGATCTGGTCCTCGGCCGCTACGACCTGCCGGTCGAGCACCGCAACGACCTGCTGGGCTGCCACCGTGAGGGCATCGCCACCGCGCGCACCCTCTCCACCGTCCGGTGACCCACGCCGGATTCGCTGTGCCGACGGCGGTCTTCGGACCGGAGACCGCCGTCGGTCCGGCACACGCACTCGTCCTCGCCCCCGTCACCCCGAGCTGGGACGAGGGGGCATTCTTCGCCCCCGTCACCCGAGTGCTTGCCGACGCGGGCCTGCGCGTGACCGTGGTCGACACGCTCTCGCTGTGGGACGAGGAAATCGACTCGCTGGACTCTCTCGTCGCCCGTTGGCGTGCGCTTCTTCCGCAGTACGGTCACGTGGACCTGATCTGCGGGAACGCGCTCGGCGGCGCGGTGGCACAGGCCCTGCTCCCCGAGGTTGCCGCCGACACAGCGGCACTGCTCGTCTCCGGGCCGGCCCGCACGGACGCCCTGCTCGAGGCCAGACTCACGGAGATCGCCGAGCTGGCCGCGGGCGGCCGCTCGGGCGACGCCCTGGCCCTGCTCAACCGGCGTGTTCAGCCCCACGGCCGCAGCCGCGTCACCGACGGCACCGCCCCGACACCGCACGACCCGAGCGCCGGGCGCCGCCTCGCCGCGGGGATGCGGATGCTGTGCGGCGTCGACGTGACGGACACGGTGCGGTCCCACCCCGGGCCGCTGCTGCAGATCGTCGGCGGCGACTCGCAGCTCGTCACCCGGCACCACACCGCGGCGGCATCGCATCACCGGGTGCATGTCATCCCGAGGACCGGCATGCGCCCCCACATCGAACGCACCGCAGAAGTGTCCGCCCTCGTCGGAACCTTCCTGCGGGAGAAGGGACTCATATGAAGAGCGTCGCTGTACTGCCCGGGGACGGCATCGGACCGGAGGTCGTCTCCGCGGCCCTCGAGGCGGTGGAGCAGCTTCGCCTCCCGCTGGACCTGCGCTTCGGTGAGATCGGCTGGGAGTGCTGGCGCCAGGAAGGCACCGTCATACCTGAGCGCACCTGGAAGCTCATCGAGGAGACCGACACCTGCCTGCTCGGGGCCATCACGAGCAAGCCACTGCGCGAGGCGGAGGCCGAACTCCACCCGACGCTGCGCGGCACGGGCCTGGACTACGTCTCCCCGGTCATCCAGCTCCGCCAGCACCTGGGTCTGTACGCGAACGTCCGGCCCATCACCGACATCGACCGGGGACAGTTCGACTTCACCGTCATCCGGGAGAACACCGAAGGGCTGTACGCCGGGTTCGACGTCCATGGGCTCGACGAGTCGCTGTGGAACGCGGTGCGCAGCCACCCGAACGCGGCTGCTTCCGGACGTGAGGCCACCAGCGTCACGCTCCGACTGCAGACCCAGTTCGGCATGGACCGCCTTCTGCGGTACGGATTCGAGTACGCCGAGCGCCACGGCCACCGGCGGCTGACCGTCGTCGACAAGCCCAATGTGCTCCGCCACAGCAGCAACCACCTGCGTGAACGTCTCGAACTGATCGCACAGGACCATCCGGACGTCGAGACCGAGATCCTCAACGTCGACGCCGTGGCGCTGTGGATGGTCCGTCGGCCGGAACGGTTCGGCGTGCTGGTGGCCGAGAACATGTTCGGCGACATCCTCTCCGACCTCGGCGCGGGTGTGATGGGCGGTCTGGGCCTCGCGTCCAGCGGCAACATCGGTGACCACGGCAGCTACTTCGAGCCGGTGCACGGCAGCGCACCGAGCATGGCGGGCCAGGGCCGGGCCAACCCCATGGCGATGCTGCTGACGATCGCCCAGATGCTCGACCACCTCGGCATGCCGGTTCCCGGACAGGAGCTGCGTGGTGCCGTCAGCAAGGTCGTGCGCGCCCGCACCACCGTCACCTACGACCTGGGGGGCACGGCCCGCACGAGCCAGGTGGCGCAGGCAGTCGCCGGTGAACTGCCGGGCCACACGGACGAGCCGGCGCCCCCGACCGCCGTCTCCACGGACGTCGTGGACCGCCTGGCCCAGCTGGACACCGCCTCGGTCTCCGATGCGCTGGACAGCATGGGCATCCCCTGCGTGCTCGCGGGCCTGGCCGCCCGGGTGCCGGGAACGCGCGCGGCGGGTCGGGCGTACACCGTCACCTACCGGCCCGTGGACGCCTCCGTCGACCGCGGGTTCCGCAATGCGGCCAACTACTTGGACGACGTACCCGAGGGCTCGTTCGTGGTGGTCGACAACGCGGCCAGCACCACCTGCACCAACTGGGGCTCCCTGCTGACGAACCTGGCGCAGCGGCGCGGTGTGCGCGGCACCGCCCTGCACGGCTCGGCCCGCGACATCGCCGAGATCCGTGCCGCCAAATACCCGCTGTTCAGCACCGGCGCAACCATGGTCAGCGGCAAGAACCGGGTGGAGCTCGCAGCGACCGGACGCGACGTTGTCATCGGTGATGTCACCGTACGACCCGGTGACATTGTCGTCGCCGACGACAACGGAGCTCTCGTCGTGCCCGCCGAGTACGCCACCGAGGTCGCGGACAGGGCGGAGCGCGTCGAGCGAACCGAGAGCGCGATCGCCCAGGCGGTCAATGGCGGCATGCGCCTCGACGAGGCCCGCCGGCAGTTCGGCTACGCCAATCCGTGGGGCGACGACGGCAAGCAGCCCTCCCGTGCCTGACCTGTCGGGACGCGTGGTGGTGGACATCCACCACCACGCCGGTCCCGACCTGTACCGGCGGCGACTCACCTCCGTAGCCGCGGGCCGGGCGTATGCCGAGGTCGGCGGCTGGGTGGTGCTCAAGAGTCACCTCACCTCGACCGCCGCCCGCGCCTGGGAGGCCCGGCAAGAGGGATTGCCCGTCTCGGGCTCGCTCGTCCTCAACGAACTGGCCGGCGGTGTCCACCCCCGCGCCATGGAACAGGCTGTCTACGCGCACGGCCCCGACAGCCCCGCCCGCCTGATCGTCCACCTGCCCACCCTGGTCGGCCCGGCGCACGCCTCCGCGCTGCGCCGCACGTCCTTCCACCCCTTGCTGGACGCCGACCGGTGGCGCGGCGACCGGGTCCTCGGCTCTGACGGGCGGCTGTGCCGCGACGTCCGCGAGGTGCTGCGTGCGGCTCGCGACCTGCCGGTCGCCGTGGCGACCGGGCACAGCGACCGGCAGGCAGCCCTACGCGTGGTCGACGAGGCAGTACGCCTCGGCCTACCGCGCCTCCTCCTCACCCACGCCACGCACCCGATGTCGGGCTTCACGCTCGACGACCTGACCGAGCTCTCCCAAGTCCCCGGCCTCTACGTCGAACTCACCGCGCTGACACTTCTGTTGGGACACCGCGATGTGGACCATCTGGGCGAACTGGTGCATGCCCACCCACGGGTGGTGTTCAGCTCCGACCTCGGACAGCCCGACCAGCCGGACGTGAAGGAATGGCTGGACCTGAGCGAACGCTGGTTCCACACAGCGCGCCTGACGAACCATCAGATAGGGGCCATCACGCGGACGAATCCCGCGAACCTGCTGAGGCCGTGAGTGGGTCTTACGGATCTCGCGGACCTCACGGACCTCATGGACCTCGTAGACCGCACAGCCCTTACGGACCTTCGCCACTCCACTCCCAGGAGCAGTCATGAAC
This sequence comes from Streptomyces sp. NBC_01381, assembly GCF_026340305.1. Classification (NCBI taxonomy): domain Bacteria; kingdom Bacillati; phylum Actinomycetota; class Actinomycetes; order Kitasatosporales; family Streptomycetaceae; genus Streptomyces; species Streptomyces sp. NBC_01381. The sequence goes on from NZ_JAPEPI010000001.1 coordinate 728,693, forward strand.
GCCCGTACGTACCATGCCGACCTGCATGCGGACATCCGACATCTCGCCGACCTGCTGGACGAGACCTTGGTCCGCCAGGAAGGCCCGGAACTCCTCGAACTCGTCAAGAGGATCCGCCAGTTGGTCCGCGAGAACGATGAGACCGCCGCTGAACTCCTGCGCGCCGCCGGGCCGGAGACCGCCGCCAAACTGGTGCGCGCCTTCTCCACGTATTTCCATCTGGCCAACGTCACCGAGCAGGTGCACCGCGGCCGCGAACTGCGCTCGGCCAGGGAACAGGCGGGCGCCGCCCTCACCCGCGTCGTCCAACACGCCGCGCACGAGGCACCCGAGGCCCTGGCGCGCGCAGTCGCGCAGCTGCAGGTACGCCCCGTCTTCACCGCCCACCCCACGGAGGCCGCACGCCGCTCGGTCCTGAACAAGCTGCGCCGCATCGCCGCACTCCTGGAGACCCAGGTGATCGCGGGAGACCGGCGCCGCCACGACACCCGCCTGGCCGAGCACATCGACCTGGTGTGGCAGACCGACGAGCTGCGGGTGGTGCGCCCGGAGGTCACCGACGAGTCCCGTAACGCGATCTACTATCTGGACGAGCTGCACACGGGCGCGGTCGGCGACGTACTGGAAGACCTGACTGCCGAGCTGGAGCAGGTCGGCGTCACACTCCCCGAGGAGACGCGGCCGCTGACCTTCGGTACCTGGATCGGCGGTGACCGGGACGGAAATCCGAACGTGACCCCGCAGGCCACCTGGGACGTGCTGATCCTGCAGCACGAGCACGGCATCAACGACGCGCTCGACCTGGTCGACGAGCTGCGCGGCCTCTTGTCGAACTCGATCCGCTACACGGGCGCGACGGAGGAGCTCCGCATGTCCCTGCGGTGCGATCTGGAGCGGCTGCCGGAGATCAGCCCGCGTTACAAGCGCCTGAACGCCGAGGAGCCGTACCGGCTCAAGGCGACCGCGATCCGGCAGAAGCTGGAGAACACCAAGTACCGCCTGGCGCACCACACTCCGCACGAGGACGGCCGTGACTACCTCGGCACCGCCGAACTGCTCCAGGATCTGACGCTGATTCAGACCTCGCTGCGCGAGCACCGGGGAGGCCTGTTCGCCGAGGGCCGCATGAACCGTACGATCCGCACGCTCTCCGCCTTCGGCCTCCAGCTCGCCACCATGGACGTACGCGAGCACGCCGACGCCCACCACCACGCCCTCGGCCAGCTCTTCGACCGCCTCGGCGAGGAATCCTGGCGCTACGCCGACATGCCCCGCGACTACCGCCAGCGCCTGCTGGCCAAGGAACTCACGTCTCGCCGTCTCCTGGGCCCGGCGCCGTTGGACGCGGCCGGCGAGAAGACTCTCGAGGTCTTCCACACGATTCAGCGGGCGTTGGACGTGTTCGGCCCCGAGGTCATCGAGTCGTACGTCATCTCGATGTGCCAGGGGGCGGACGATGTCTTCGCCGCCACCGTGCTGGCTCGTGAGGCGGGCCTCATCGACCTGCATGCCGACAGAGCGAAGATCGGCATCGTGCCGCTGCTGGAGACGACGGACGAGCTCAAGGCCGCCGACACGATCCTTCAGGACATGCTCGCCGACCCCTCCTACCGCCGTCTCGTCGCCCTGCGCGGCGACGTCCAGGAGGTCATGCTCGGCTACTCCGACTCCTCCAAGTTCGGCGGCATCACCACCTCCCAGTGGGAGATCCACCGCGCCCAGCGGCGCCTCCGTGACGTCGCGCACCGCTACGGCGTCCGCCTCCGCCTCTTCCACGGCCGCGGCGGCACCGTCGGCCGCGGCGGCGGCCCCTCGCACCATGCGATCCTCGCCCAGCCCTGGAGGGCGAGATCAAGGTGACCGAGCAGGGCGAGGTCATCTCGGACAAGTACCTGGTGCCGTCGTTGGCGAGGGAGAACCTGGAGCTGACCGTCGCGGCGACACTGCAGGCATCCGCCCTGCACACCGCGCCGCGTCAGTCGGACGAGGTGATGGCTCGGTGGGACGCCGCGATGGACGTGGTGAGCGACGCCGCGCACACCGCGTACCGCAGGCTGGTGGAGGACCCGGATCTGCCGGCCTACTTCCTGGCCTCGACCCCGGTGAACCAGCTGGCCGACCTGCATTTGGGGTCGCGGCCCTCGCGCCGCCCGGACTCCGGTGGCGGCCTGGACGGGCTCCGGGCGATTCCGTGGGTGTTCGGCTGGACGCAGTCGCGGCAGATCGTGCCGGGCTGGTACGGCGTCGGAAGCGGCCTCAAGGCGCTGCGCGAGGTGGGCCTGGACGCCGTGCCCGATGAGATGCACGAGCACTGGCACTTCTTCCAGAACTTCATCTCCAACGTCGAGATGACGCTCGCCAAGACCGACCTGCGCATCGCCAGGCACTACGTCGAGACGCTGGTGCCGGCCGAGTTGCAGCACGTGTTCGCCGACATCGAGGCCGAGCACGACCTGACCGTACGCGAGGTCCTGCGCATCACCGGAGAGAACGAACTCCTCGATGCACAGCCGATGTTGAAGCAGACCTTCGCGATCCGCGACGCCTACCTCGACCCGATCTCGTACCTCCAGGTCGCCCTGCTCAAGCGGCAGCGGGACGCGGCCGTCGCAGGCGAGCAGCCGGACCCGACCCTCTGCCGGGCCCTGCTGCTCACCGTCAACGGAATCGCCGCGGGTCTGCGCAACACCGGCTGACCAAGGAGCCCCGACCATGACACAAGACCGTATGCAAGCCCTCTCCCGCCGCGGGGTACTCCGCACAGCAGTCGCCTCCACCGCGGCGGCGGCCCTCCCGATCGCCGGCGCGCTCCCGGATGTGCACGCCGCGCGATCCCGCATCGGCTCGCTCGGCGATCAGTCGGCCGTGCGTACCCTCACCCTGGGCGACACCCGGCTCACCTATGTCGTCGACGCTGCCATGGAGTTGGACCCCGCCGGGTTCTTCCCCGCCGTCCCCGCCTCGTACTGGGCACAACACCCAGACGCGCTGGCTCCCTCCGGGCGGATCGCCGCCTCGGCTGGCGGTGTCCTCGTCGAGCGGGGCGGGCGCCGACTCCTGATCGATGTGGGGCTCGGCGCCAATGTGCTCTCGCCCTCACTCGGCGTCTCCCGTGGCGGCGCACTGCTGCGCACCCTCCGAGCTCTGCGCGTGCCGCCGAAATCCATCGACACCGTGGCCTTCACTCACCTGCACACGGACCACACCGGCGTCGGCTTCCGTGCGGGCCACGGCCAAGAGATGCACAAGGCGTTCCCGCACGCCGACTACCTCGTGGCGCGCGCCGAATGGGGCCCGTTCTGGAAACGCGAGGTGAAGGTGGGGGCACCCTCCTGGGACGGGTTCATGGTGCCGATGTCCCGCGTGCTGCGCCAGTTCGACGACGGCGCCGAAGTATGGCCCGGCGTCACCGCGCTGATCACCCCCGGCCACAGCCCGGGCCACACCACGTACGTCATCTCCGCCGGCGGCGGCCGGCGGATCCTGGTGTTCGGCGACGCCTTCCACACCCCGGCCCAGATGACCCACCCCGAGTGGCCCTCCGGCCCCGACAAGGACGTCGGCGGCGTCCTGAAGGCCCGTACGACCCTCCTGGCGCGGCTGCGCGCGCCGCGCACCTACGGGTTCGCCTTCCACTTCGGCGATCAGGCCTTCGGCCGCCTCACCCACCCGCACCACGGCACCCCGCGCTGGCGCCCCGTCCCCGCCCACGCCCTACTGCCCGCCCCGATCCGGCTGCCGCGCGCATAGCCGCGGCCGAGGCTCCGGACCTGTCGTCGCGAGCGATCGTGCCTGCATGCAATAGACCGTGCCAGGCGCCGTGGACCACGGACTGCAGACCACGGCGCCTGCGTCCGGAAGGGTCCTGGGCCGAACGTGAACAGACGGCTTCACGTCAGACAGATCTCGCCGTCTGGGAGCCGGCCCTCCCAGTAGCCGTCGATGAAGTCGGGCAGGATCGCGGGCTCCACCGGAGCACAGGTACGCGCTCGGGCATCCGATCACGGGCGCGAGGCGCAGCCACAGCAGTCCCGTCTGCTGTTGAGGGCCTGTCCACGGACAGCCCCGCCACCGCCACCGACCCCGAAGCCGGCTGGTACGTCCGCAACGCCAAGCACAAGGACCCCCTAGCCCTGGAAGACTTCGCCCCTGAACCACCTACGCGCCCCATGGCTGCCAAGAAGAAGACGAGAAGCAAGAAGAACCGGGGACGGGTGAAGAAGAAGAAGCTCTACGGCTACGACCTCACCCTCATCGCCGCCCGCGACCCCGAAGACAACGGCGCCCCTGCCAGACGGATCCACGAACGCACCGCCACTTGTTCATGCCCAAGGAACGCCCTCCCACCCGAGGCCGGCGCCAAGCTGCAACGCGTCTACTTCCGGCTACGCAACGCCATCGAAGGCATGAACGGCTTCGCCAAGGACCCCCTCCGCGAGCACATCGAACCGGGCGGAACCCGTCGCATCCGCGGTATCGCTGCCGGACGCACAGAGCAGGGCCCCAGCAGTGAGATAGCTCACCGCTGGGGCCCTGCCCCTGTGATCCTGCGGACCGCAGTCCGCCCAGAACGCGAGAAACGGGCCCCACCAGGACTTTCGTCACTGGTGAAGACCCGTTTCGTCGGTTCTTCATGGTGCGCGAGGGGGGAGTTGAACCCCCACGCCCTTTCGGGCACTGGAACCTGAATCCAGCGCGTCTGCCTATTCCGCCACCCGCGCATGGGTGTCTGTCTTTGGGTCTCTCACTTGCGGTGCGAGCGCCTGCCGACATCCAGAAGATTAGCACGCTGCCGAGGGTGGATTCACATCCGTATTCGGGGGCACCTGCCCTGGTGGTCCGTGCGGATTGCGGGCCGGCCGTCCGACTTCGGCCGGACCCGGCGATGGTCCGCAGCCGGGTGCGGGACACTGGTTTGAGGCCCCCTCTACGATCCCTGATAGAGGAGTCCGGAAGGATCCCGGAACCCTGGTGCGGGCAGCCTTGTGAGAGGCGACACTCATCGACTGGGCGGACAGGGGGAACCAGCCGATTTCCCGGCGCGTGGATACGATCAGTAAGCAGTACCAGGATGACTACGACGGAGGAGGTGCCCCATGGGAGTCATGAAGAAGTTCGAGCAGCGACTCGAAGGTCTGGTCAACGGCACCTTCGCCAAGGTGTTCAAGTCCGAGGTCCAGCCCGTCGAGATCGCCGGCGCCCTGCAGCGCGAGTGCGACAACAACGCGACGATCTGGAACCGCGAGCGGACGGTCGTCCCCAATGACTTCATCGTGGAGCTCAGCGCGCCCGACTTCGAGCGCCTGAGCCCCTACTCGGGGCAGCTCGGCGACGAGCTCTCCGGGATGGTGCGCGAGTACGCCAAGCAGCAGCGCTACAGCTTCATGGGCCCCATCAAGGTCCACCTGGAGAAGGCGGACGACCTCGACACGGGTCTGTACCGGGTGCGCAGCCGCACACTCGCGTCCAGCACCTCACAGACTCCCGAGCGCGCCCCCGCAGCACCTGCTGCACCCGCTGCACCCACAGGACCGGGCCCCGCGGACCGCAGACCCCCCGCGGGCGGTGGCTACGGCTACCCGCAGCAGCCCTCCAGCGCTCCTCCCATGCCCGCGGCGCCGCCCCCTGGCGGACGCACGGGCGGGCCCGCGCCGGTGCCGAACCGCCCCCAGGGGCCCGGCGCCGGGCCGCTTCCGGGTGCGCAGGTGCGGCGCTGGATCGAGATCAACGGCAATCGCCATCAGATCTCCCGCCCGACGCTGGTGCTGGGTCGCAGCACCGACGCCGATGTGCGGATCGACGACCCCGGCGTATCCCGCCGGCACTGTGAGATCCGGACCGGAACGCCCTCGACGATCCAGGATCTCGGGTCTACCAACGGCATCGTGGTAGACGGGCAGCACACCACCCGCGCTACGCTCCGCGACGGCTCGCGGATCGTCGTGGGCCAAACCACCATCGTTTACCGGCAAGCCGAAGGGTGAAGCGGGGGCAATGTCAGAGCTGACCCTGACGGTCATGCGGTTGGGTTTCCTAGCCGTTCTGTGGCTGTTCGTGATCGTGGCCGTCCAGGTCATCCGTAGCGACCTGTTTGGAACACGCGTCACACAGCGCGGCTCACGCCGTGAGAACGCGCGACCGCAGCAGGCCGCACGCCAGCAACAGCAGGCCGCGCCGCCTGCCCAGCGCCAGCAGCAGGGCGGTGGCAGGCAGCGCCGTGGCGCCCCCAGCAAGCTGGTCGTCTCCGAAGGCATCCTCGCGGGCACGACAGTCGCCCTGCAGGGCCAGACGATCTCGCTGGGCCGCGCGCACGATTCGACGATCGTGCTGGACGACGACTACGCCTCCAGCAGGCATGCCAGGATCTACCCGGACCGTGACGGCCAGTGGATCGTCGAGGATCTCGGGTCCACCAACGGCACGTATCTGGACCGGACCCGACTCACCACCCCGACGCCCGTTCCGCTGGGCGCGCCGATCCGCATCGGCAAGACCGTCATCGAGCTGCGGAAGTAGTACGACAATGAGCGAGCGGAGCGAGCGAGCCGACGCGGTCCACACACTGGACGCCAGCGCGCTCCCGACCGGAGGGTGGGCACCGTGCGGATGTACCCGGAGCCGACGGGCGAGGTGCGCATGAGTCTGTCTTTGCGCTTCGCCGCCGGATCGCACAAAGGCATGATCCGTGAGGGGAACGAGGACTCCGGCTACGCCGGTCCGCGTCTCCTCGCGATCGCCGACGGCATGGGGGGCCAGGCCGCGGGCGAGGTCGCGAGCTCCGAGGTGATCTCGACGCTCGTCACCCTCGACGACGACGTACCGGGATCGGACATCCTGACGTCGCTCGGCACGGCCGTGCAGCGCGCCAACGACCAGTTGCGCCTGATGGTCGAGGAGGACCCCCAGCTCGAGGGCATGGGGACGACCCTGACCGCCCTCCTGTGGACGGGGCAGCGCCTGGGCCTCGTACACGTCGGCGACTCGCGCGCGTATCTGCTGCGGGACGGTGTCCTCACGCAGATCACCCAGGACCACACCTGGGTGCAGCGCCTCGTCGACGAGGGCCGGATCACCGAGGAAGAGGCCACCACCCACCCGCAGCGCTCCTTGCTGATGCGCGCGCTGGGCAGTGGCGAGCATGTCGAACCGGACCTCTCGATCCGTGAAGTCCGCGCCGGCGACCGGTACTTGATCTGCTCCGACGGTCTCTCCGGTGTGGTCTCGCACCAGACGATGGAAGACACCCTCGCGAGCTATCAGGGCCCCCAGGAGACCGTGCAGGAGCTCATCCAGCTCGCGCTGCGCGGCGGAGGCCCCGACAACATCACGGTGATCGTCGCCGACGTCCTGGACATCGACAGCGGCGACACCCTCGCGGGACAGCTGTCCGACACCCCCGTGGTCGTCGGCGCGGTCGCCGAGAACCAGCTCCAGGCGCAGGACGACGGCGCCATGCAGACGCCCGCGGGCCGTGCGTCCGGCCTCGGCCGTCCGGTGCCGCCGCAGCCCTCCGGAGGCGGCTTCGGCCCTCCCGGGAGCGGTGACACGACGGGATACGTTCCCGAAGGGAACTTCGGCGCGTTCAGCGACGAGGACTTCGTGAAGCCCGGCGGCGGCCGCAAGTGGCTCAAGAGATCCCTCTACACAGTGCTGGCCCTCACGGTCATCGGAGGCGGCCTCTACGGGGGCTACCGCTGGACGCAGACGCAGTACTACGTAGGCACCAAGGACGAGCACGTCGCGCTCTACCGCGGCATCGACCAGGACCTTGCCTGGGTCAGCCTGTCCAAGGTGGAGAAGGACCACCCCGAGATCGAACTCAAGTACCTGCCGCCGTATCAGCGCAAGCAGGTCGAGGGCACCATCCCCGAGGGCAACCTCGACGATGCCCAGAGCAAGATCGAGGAGCTGAGCCTGCAGGCCTCCGCGTGCGAGAAGGACGCGCAGCGCCGCGAGGCCGAGCGGGAGAACGCCAAGCCCGGCGAGGGCGAGGCGGGCGGCGCGACCGGTCTGGCGGCCAAGGCCCCCACCGACGATCCGACCGACCCGGCGGACAAGAACGACACAGGCGACACGAGCGACAAGAACAGCACCACCGACAAGAACAAGTCCAAGACCGCACCGACTCCCACACCCGGCCCCAGCCTCTCCGAGGAAGAGAAGAAGCTGGTCCCGCTGTGCGGTAAGCAGTAAGCAGCCGTTGGGGGCCTTTGCACACCATGAGCAGTAGCACTACACACACGTCGACCATCGGCGCGATCGGTGCGCCGAGCCGGCGCAACACCGAGCTCGCGCTCCTTGCGTTCGCTGTCGTCATCCCGCTGTTCGCCTACATCAACGTAGGTCTCGCGCTCGACGGCGAGCTGCCGTCCGGCATGCTCGGCTACGGCTGCGGGCTCGGCCTGCTCGCGGCCGTCGGTCACATCGTGGTGCGCAGGTTCGCCGCGTACGCGGACCCGCTGCTGCTGCCGCTCGCGACGCTGCTCAACGGCCTCGGTCTGGTCGTCATCTGGCGCCTGGACCAGTCGGAGAAGCTGCAGGACCTCGCCAAGGCCGCCACCGGCCAGTTCAGCGCCTCCGCACCGAAGCAGCTGATGTTCTCGGCCATCGGCATCGCGCTCTTCGTGGCCGTGCTGCTGCTGCTCAAGGACCACCGCGTCCTGCAGCGCTACACGTACATCTCCATGGTCGCGGCCCTCGTCCTGCTGCTGCTGCCGCTGGTGCCGGGTCTCGGCATGAACGTCTTCGGCGCCCGAATCTGGATCAGCGTCGCCGGATTCTCCATCCAGCCCGGTGAGTTCGCGAAGATCGTCATCGCGATCTTCTTCGCGGGCTATCTGATGGTGAAGCGCGACGCGCTCGCGCTGGCCAGCCGCCGCTTCATGGGCATCTACCTGCCGCGCGGCCGTGACCTCGGTCCGATCATCGTGGTCTGGGCGATGTCCATCCTGATCCTGGTCTTCGAGACCGACCTCGGTACGTCGCTGCTGTTCTTCGGCATGTTCGTCGTGATGCTGTACGTCGCCACGGAGCGCACCAGCTGGATCGTGTTCGGTCTGCTGATGTCCTCGGTCGGCGCGGTGGGTGTCGCCACCTTCGAGCCGCACGTGCAAGAGCGTGTGGACGCCTGGCTGAACCCGTTCTCCGACGCCGTCATCGCCTCGACGGGCAGCGACCAGATCGCCCAGTCCCTGATGGCGTTCGGCTCCGGCGGCGTGCTCGGCACCGGCCTCGGCCAGGGTCACTCCGACCTGATCGGCTTCGCCGCCAACTCCGACTTCATCCTCGCCACCTTCGGCGAGGAGCTGGGTCTGGCCGGCGTCATGGCGATCCTGCTGATCTACGGTCTGATCGTGGAGCGCGGTGTGCGCACGGCGCTCGCCGCCCGCGACCCGTTCGGCAAGCTCCTGGCGATCGGTCTGTCCGGCGCCTTCGCCATCCAGGTGTTCGTCGTCTCCGGCGGCGTCATGGGCCTGATCCCGCTGACCGGTATGACCATGCCGTTCCTCGCGAACGGCGGTTCGTCCGTGATCGCCAACTGGGCCCTGATCGGCATCCTCATCCGTATCAGCGACACCGCACGCCGTCCTGCCCCGGCGCCCGCCCCGAACCCCGACGCCGAGATGACCCAGGTGGTCCGACCGTGAACAAGCCCCTGCGCCGGATCGCGATCTTCTGCGGGCTCCTCGTCCTTGCCCTGCTCGCCCGGGACAACTGGCTCCAGTACGTGCAGGCCGACACCCTCGCCGAGCACAAGAAGAACCGCCGCGTCTCCATCGAGCGGTACGCCCAGCCGCGCGGCGACATCATCGTCGACGGCAAGGCCATCACCGGCTCCAAGGAGTCCGGCAGCGGCGACTTCAAGTACCAGAGGACGTACAAGAACGGGCCCATGTGGTCCCCCGTCACCGGCTTCGCCTCGCAGCGCATCGGTGCCACGCAGATCGAGTCCATCGAGGACGGCATCCTCACCGGCAACGACGACCGGCTCTTCTTCACGCGCAGCCTGGACATGATCACGGGCAAGAAGAAGGAGGGCGGAAACGCCGTCACGACCCTCAACGCGCGCGCGCAGAAGGCCGCGTACGAAGGTCTCAAGGGCCGCGGCAAGGGCGCGGTCGCCGCGATCGACCCCTCCACCGGCGCGATCCTGGCGCTTGCCTCCGCTCCTTCGTACGACCCGTCGGACTTCGCGGGAATCACGAGCAAGGAAGGCAAGCTCTTCCAGAAGCTGGACAAGGACAAGGACCAGCCGCTGCTCAACCGCGCCCTGCGCGAGACGTACCCGCCCGGCTCCACCTTCAAGGCCGTCACCGCGGCCGCCGCCCTGGAGCACGGCCTGTACGACGACATCGACTCGCCCACCAAGTCCCCGCTGCCCTGGACGATGCCCAACACCCAGACCGAGCTGAAGAACGAGGGCAACATCCCCTGCAAGAACGCCACGCTGCGCGAGGCGCTGCGGGTGTCCTGCAACACCGTCTTCGGCAAGATCGGCTCGGACCTCGGCAAGGACGACATGTTGGAGACGGCCGAGAAGTTCGGCTTCAACTCCGAGCAGTTCGTCCCGGTTCGTTCCAACGCCTCCGTCTTCCCCAAGGAGATGGACAAGCCGCAGACCGCGCTCTCCTCCATCGGCCAGTTCGAGACGGCCGCGACGCCGCTGCAGATGGCCATGGTCGCCTCCGCGATCGCCAACGACGGCACGCTCATGGAGCCGTACATGGTCAGCGAGCTGCAGGCGCCGAACCTGGACGTGATCGAGAAGCACGCTCCCAAGGAGATGAGCCGGCCGCTCTCCGAGGAGAACGCGCAGAAGCTCCAGGACATGATGCAGACAGTCGTGAACGAGGGCACCGGTCGGAACGCCAAGATCGACGGCGTGACCGTCGGCGGCAAGACCGGTACGGCCCAGCACGGCGTCGACAACAGCGAGAACCCGTACGCCTGGTTCATCAGCTACGCCAAGACCGACTCCGGTTCGCCGGTTGCCGTCGCCGTGGTGGTCGAGGACAGCGCCGCCAGCCGTGACGACATCTCCGGTGGCGGTCTCGCCGCCCCCATCGCCAAGGACGTGATGCAGGCGGTTCTCGACAGCAAGAAGTGACCCCCGTCACGGCCTCTTCACATCAGTGCACGTTGCGATACCGGTCCTGTATCGGGTGACGGTCGCGGCCGGGTCACGTAAGGCGAGCCGGGTACGGTATGCCCGGACAGCACACCGCCGGACCACACATGGGTGCGGTCGGGACTGACGGAGAGGGCTGGATTAGCTATGGAAGAGCCGCGTCGCCTCGGCGGGCGGTACGAGCTGGGCCAGGTGCTCGGCCGAGGCGGGATGGCGGAGGTTTACCTCGCGCACGACACCCGTCTCGGACGCACCGTGGCGGTGAAGACGCTGCGCGTTGACCTCGCGCGCGACCCGTCATTCCAGGCCCGGTTCCGCCGCGAGGCCCAGTCGGCCGCCTCGCTCAACCATCCTGCGATCGTCGCGGTCTACGACACCGGCGAGGACTACGTGGACGGGGTCTCCATCCCGTACATCGTGATGGAGTACGTCGACGGCTCCACCCTGCGGGAACTCCTGCACTCCGGGCGCAAGCTGCTGCCCGAGCGCGCCATGGAGATGACGATCGGCATCCTCCAGGCCCTGGAGTACTCGCACCGCAATCAGATCGTCCACCGCGACATCAAGCCCGCGAACGTCATGCTGACGCGCAACGGCCAGGTCAAGGTCATGGACTTCGGCATCGCCCGCGCCATGGGCGACTCCGGGATGACGATGACGCAGACGGCCGCGGTCATCGGCACGGCGCAGTACCTCTCGCCGGAGCAGGCCAAGGGCGAGCAGGTGGACGCGCGAAGCGACCTCTACTCGACCGGCTGCCTGCTCTACGAGCTGCTCACGGTCCGCCCGCCCTTCGTGGGCGACTCCCCGGTCGCGGTGGCCTACCAGCACGTACGCGAGGAGCCCCAGGCACCGAGCGTCTTCGACGGCGAGATCACGCCCGAGATGGACGCGATCGTCCTGAAGGCCCTCACCAAGGACCCGGACTACCGCTACCAGTCGGCCGACGAGATGCGCGCCGACATCGAGGCCTGCCTCGACGGCCAGCCCGTCCAGGCCACCGCCGCCATGGGCGCGGTCGGCTACGGCAGCCACCCGGACGACCAGCAGACGGCGATGCTGCGCCCGCAGCCCGGCGGCGCCCAGACGTCGATGATGCCGCCGGTCGGCCCGGACGACGGCTACGACGATCATTCGCGCCGCCGCCAGAAGAAGAGCAGCACATCTACGGTGCTGCTGGTTCTGGCGGGGCTGCTGGTGCTGGTCGGCGCCATTCTGATCGGGAAGTGGGCGTTCACCGGGGGTGGTGGGGGCAATGACTCGCTGAAGGCTCCCAACTTCGTGGGCGAGGAATACACGGAGGCCAAGACGCAGGCCGGAAACGTCGACCTGGAGCTCGCAATCTCGGAGCGCAAGCCCTGCGCGAAGTACCCGAAGGGCGAGATCTGCAGCCAGGACCCGGGCGCCAACGCCAAGGTCAGCAAGGGCGACACCATCAATGTGGTGGTGTCGACGGGTGCGCCGAAGGTCGCGGTGCCGAACGTCATCGGTGACAACATCGACGACGCCACGGATGAGCTCGAGGGCCCCAAGTACCGGTTCAAGGTCCTGCCGAAGCGGGTGGAGTCCCCTCGGCCCGTGGGCGAGGTCCTCGATCAGGACCCGGTACTCGGTACTGAGGTCCAAAAGGGCAGCACGATCACCCTTGAGGTCGCCAAGGCGAAGACTCAGGTCCAGGTCCCTGACGTCACCGGCCTCGACTACGAAGCCGCCGCGCAGCGGATCACGGGTGAGGGCCTCACTCCCAAGCGTGAGGACGTGGCCAGCGACTCCGTCGAGGAGGGCAAGGTAATCCAGACCTCCCCGGCAGCCGGTACGAACGTCGATGACGGCTCCACCGTCACCGTCCAGGTAGCCAAGGCCGCCGAGCAGGCCACCGTGCCCGCACTCACCGGCCAGAAGCTCAAGGACGCCCGTAAGGCCATCGAGGACGCCGATCTGACGGTCGGCACCATCACGGGCCCGCAGGAAGACGACGCCCTCGTGGTCCTCTCCCAGCCCACCGCCAACGAGCAGGTCCCGCCGGGTACGGCGATCAACCTGACGACGGCGGGCGGCGACCAGGGCAACGGCGGAGGCAACGGCGGGGAAGACGACGGAGGCACCCTCTTCGGAGGCGGCACGGGCTTCCGCAGCGAAAGGGACTGACCCTCCGCAGTACACGAGAGGAGCCCCGGTCACCGCTCGCCAGCGGTGACCGGGGCTCTGTCGTGCTCGAGGTCGTGCTCGAAGTCAGTCGGCAAGCTCAGCCGGCGGCGTCCGCTTGTTGTCGACCTTCTCGATGCGCTCCAGCTCGCCCCACACGATGTAGCGGTAGTTGGACGTGTAGACCGGCGTGCACGTCGTCAGGGTGATGTAGCGGCCCGGCTTCTTCGCACCCGATTCCTTGGGGACCGGGTTCAGGACGTTCACGTTGTACTTCGAGGTCTCGGGGAGGGTCGCGTAGACCTTGTAGACGTACCACTTGTCCCGGGACTCGTAGACAATCGCGTCGCCCTCCTTGATCTTGTCGATCTTGTGGAACTTCGCGCCGTGCCCGTCGCGGTGCGCGGCCAGCGTGAAATTGCCCTCCTTGTCCTCAGGGAGGGCCGACTTGATCGGGTCTTCGTAGTAGCCCGCGACGCCGTCGTTGAGGATCTTGTTGCTGGTGCCCTTCTTGATCAGCACCTCGCCGCCGCCCATCGCGGGTACGTGCAGGAAGCCGATGCCGTCCTTGGTGTTCAGGTTCCCGGGGCCGCCCGCCCAGCGGTCGCGGACCCTGTCGCCCTGCTTGTGCGCCTCGCGGTCGGCGACGACGTTGGTCCACCACAGGGAGTAGACGACGAAGAGGCCGAGCACCAGCCCCGCGGTGATGAGGAGTTCACCGAAGACGCTGACCGCCGTGGCGATGGGCCCGCGGCCCCGCGGCCGCGGGGCGGGCGTCTCGGCCTGCTTCTCGTCGTGGTCGGCGTGGTCGGTCGTCGCTGCCACTGGATCTGCCCCGTTCTCACCGTGCTAGTTGACGAGCGCGCTCGGCTTTCCCTTGCCGCGCGGCCGTTCCTCGACCATCTTGCCCCAGACGATCATTCGATACTTACTCGTGAATTCCGGGGTACAGGTGGTCAGTGTGATGTACCGGCCGGGTTTGGTGAAGCCCGAACCCTCGGGGACCGGGGCGATCACGGAGATGTTGCCGGGGCTCGTCTGCGGCAGGATGCTCGCCATCTTGTAGACGAAGTACTTGTCCTGCGTCTCCACGACGATGGGATCGCCCGGTTCGAGCTGATTGATGTAGCGGAACGGTTCGCCGTGGGTGTTGCGGTGCCCGGCGACCGCGAAGTTGCCCTGCTTCGCTTCCGGCATCGGGGTCTTGGTGCCGCCCTCGTTGTAGTGGCCGACCATGCCGCGGTCCAGGACCCCCGACTTGTCGATGCCCTCGGCGATCGGCACGACCACGTCGAGGCGGGGGATGTGGAGCAGGGCGAAGCCTTGCCCGGGTTCGAAGGCGCCCGGCTTGCCCTTGCCCTTCGCCCACTCCTCCTGGAGGTCGTTGGCTGCGCCGTTCGCCTGCTGGTGGGCGCGGATGTTCGTCCACCACAGCTGGTACGTGACGAAGAGAAGCATCAGGACGCCGATGGTGATGAAGAGTTCGCCGACGCCCCGGCTGATCACCGTGCCCGCGGAGGGCTTCTTGGCGCGCTCGGCGCGACGGGCCTCGACGCGGGAGAGGGGGGCGGCGGACTCTGCTCTGGAGGCGGCCGGCGGGCTCCCCTTCTTGGCGGCCTTGCGGCGGGCGGCCCGGCCTCCTGTAGGGCGCTCCGGCTCCCGCTCTGGCTCTGGCTGCGGCTCTGGCTCGACTATTCGCCGGGTGTCCGCCGTGCGCAGGCCCACCGTCTCGTCGTCGAGCGGCGGCCGGGGCTGCGGCTGCGGGGCGTACGCGCCGTACAGCTCCTCGTACGTCGGTTCCCGCGCCGGCTCCGGCTCCGGCCGCTGCTCCGCCCCGTACCAGTCACGGGCGTACCCCTGAGGGTCGTACCACTCCGGCTCAGGGAACTGCGGCTCCGGCTCCGGGGCGGGCTGCCCGCTGCGGAACCACGGCGACGGATGCTGCCCCGGCAGCGGATCCGTCAGCGGATCGGCGAGATGGTCGACTGCCGCCGCGAACGCCCCGGGCTCTTCGTACGATCCCTGCTCCTCGTACGACGCGTACTGCTCGTCGTACGGAACTCCGGAGGAATCGCGCTCGGGGCGCAACGCGGTCACGCCGTGGCCCTGCCCACCACCGGGGCAAGACCGCTCGACCGACCGACCGCCCCCTCGTCCCCGCACTCCACCAGCCAGTTGGCGAGCATGCGGTGGCCGTGCTCGGTGAGCACCGACTCGGGGTGGAACTGCACGCCCTCGACCGGCAGTTCACGGTGGCGCAGGCCCATGATGATGCCGTCCTCCGTGCGCGCGGTCACCTCGAGTTCGGCCGGCACCGTGGCCGGCTCGGCGGCGAGCGAGTGATAGCGCGTCGCGATGAACGGCGACGGAAGACCGGCGAAGACACCCTTGCCCTCGTGCACGACCGGGGACGTCTTGCCGTGCAGCAACTCCGGCGCACGGTCCACGACTCCGCCGTACGCGACCGCCATCGACTGCATGCCGAGGCAGACGCCGAAGACGGGCACTCCGGTGTCGGCGCAGTGCCGCACCATGTCGACGCAGACACCCGCCTGCTCGGGGGTGCCGGGTCCCGGCGAGAGCAGGACGCCGTCGAAGCCGTCCTGCGCGTGCCGCAGCTCGACCTCGTCGTTGCGCAGGACCTCGCACTCGGCGCCCAGCTGGTACAGGTACTGGACGAGGTTGAAGACGAAGCTGTCGTAGTTGTCGACCACGAGGATGCGGGCCGGGCGTCCGTCGATGCTCACTGGCCGTCCACCGTCACGTCGTTGAAGGGGAGAAGCGGCTCGGCCCACGGAAAGACGTACTGGAAGAGCACGTAGACCACCGCGAAGACGAGCACCAGCGAAAGCAGCGCCCTTACCCATGCGTTTCCCGGCAGATGCCGCCAGATCCAGCCGTACATGCCGTCCCTTCCGTAGCCGTACGGCACCAGACTAACGGCGCAGTGCCTCCGGTTTCCCGGCCTCGACGGGCTGGGTGGCATCAAGGTGTGCCCAGACGATCAACCGGTGGCTGTGGCCCCACTCTGGCTCACAGGTCGTAAGAGTGAGGTAACGGCCCGGCCCCTCGTACCCGGACTTGCGCGGCACCGGATCGATGACACCGATGTCGCCGGGCAGCGTCTTCAGTGGCTTGTTGTCGATGCGGTACGTGAACCAGGTCGTGCCGTCGGTCAGCACCACGGGGTCGTTCGGGCGCAGCTTCGGGAAGTCCTTGAAGGGGTCTCCGTAGGTGCGGCGGTGGCCCGCCACGGAGAAGTTCCCCTTCTGGCCGAGCTGAGCGGTGTCTCCGTAGTGCCCGAGTCCCTTTTTGAGTACGTCGGTGCCGGTGCCCTGGAGCACCGGCTTGTTCCACGTGAAACCAAGCCGCGGGATGTACATCACGGCGAACGGCTTGCCCTCTTCGTAGGGGCCCGGCTTCGGAGGGCTCTCCTCGGAGCCGCCGGCAGGCTTGTCGTCCGTCCCTGTGGACATCGATCCCTGCGCCCACTGGTCCTGGAGCTGGTCGATCTGGCTGTCCATGGCGTTGTCGGCCTTCACGCCGGTCCAGAACAGGACGTACACCACGAAGAGCACGATCAACGTGCCGATGGTGATGCACAGTTCGCTGAACGTCCTCAACAGCACTCGCACCGACACCGGACGGTCCCTCCCCGGGTGCTACTCCACTGCTATTCCACGGGCTTCGCGTAGTGGAGATCCACTGTGCCCGAGTAGCCGGGAAGAGTCACCGCCCCGTCGTCGTCGACTTTCCAGCCGAGGCCGTAGGCGTTCACGTACAGCATGTAGTTCTGGATCTCCGGGGAAGCGGCGAGCGCCGTCCTCAGCTTCTCCGGGTCGCCGACCGCGGTCACCTTGTACGGAGGTGAGTAGACGCGGCCCTGGAGGATCAGGGTGTTGCCCACACAGCGGACGGCGCTGGTGGAGATGAGCCGCTGGTCCATGACCTTGATGCCCTCGGCGCCGCCCTGCCAGAGAGCGTTCACCACGGCCTGCAGGTCCTGCTGGTGGATGACCAGGTCGTTGGGCTGGGGCTCGGGGTAGCCGGGGAGCTTGGCCGTGGCGCCCGGCGGGGCGTCGGTGAGGGTCACGGAGACGGCCTCACCCTTGACCTTCTTGGTGCCCGCGTTCTTCTCCAGGGCCTTGAGCCGCGCGTCGTCGGCCTTCGTGCCGCCGTTGTCACGCTCCGCGAGCGCCTCGACGTCGTCCCGCAGCGAACCGTTGGACTCGTCCAGCTCGCCGTTCTTGTGGCTGCGCTCCTGGATGAGGTCGGAGAGCTTCAGCAGGGACGCATCCGTGCGAATGTTCGTACCCTTGGCAGTGTTGAAGCTGGTGAAGAAGATGAGGCCCGCGAGGGCGAAGACGGCAGCCGTCAGCAACCGGACCGGCCGCCAACGGGGACGGCGACCCTGACCTGTGGGGGAGTCGGCAGAATTGCTCAACGTACCCTTATCTCCTTCAGCGCCGCGGAAGCACTACGCTAACGGACGCCCGGGGGAGGGCTCAGCTCCCCGTATCGACAGGAGAGACCCTCGTGCCGAAGTCACGGATCCGCAAGAAGGCCGACGATTACACGCCGCCCGCGGCGAAGAAGGCGACGAGCATCAAGCTGACCAGCCGTAGCTGGGTGGCCCCCGTGATGCTGGCGATGTTCCTCATCGGGCTCGCCTGGATCGTTGTCTTCTACGTCACCGACGGCAAGCTGCCGATCGACCCGCTGGGCAACTGGAACATCGTGGTCGGCTTCGGCTTCATCGCCGCGGGGTTCGGCGTCTCCACGCAGTGGAAGTAGCGCGGCCCGCGCTGCTGCCGCACCGCATTCCCCGGCGGCGAGAGCAAGCCTTGCCCTGAGTTATCCACAGCGCTATCCACACTGGGGAAAAAGAAAGACGATCTGTGGATAACCCACTCGGTGTTGACGCCGGTGTGACTGCCCGATCGCCATGCAAGCCGCCGCAGGCCCCTTGTCCTTCCTGGGAAAACCCAGGTCAGCGACAAGGGGCACTGTTGTTCCCCACAGCATGCACAAGATCCGCCACACGCTGTGGACAACAGTGAGCGGGACGCACCGGCTCAGACGAGGAACACACAGGCTCAGACGAGCTGTGCGGTCCTGACGACCACGGCGGCCAGGACCACGAGCAGCACCGCGGCACAGGTCCCCCACTGCACGAGCGCCCGCCGCTCACGGGGCGCGTGCACCATCCCGTAGGCGATCGCGACACCGGCGACCAGACCGCCGACGTGCGCCTCCCAGGCGATGCCGCTCCACGTGAAGGTGAACAGCATGTTCAGCGCGAGCAGCGCGATGACCGGGCGCATGTCGTAGTTGAGGCGCCGCATCAGGACGGCGGTCGCGCCGAGCAGACCGAAGATCGCCCCGGACGCGCCGAGCGAGGCCTGGCTCGCGCCCGCGACGACATAGGTCAGGGCGCCGCCGGCCAGGCCGGAGAGCATGTACAGGGCGAGATAGCGGGCTCGGCCGAGCGCCGCCTCCAGCGGACCCCCGAGCCACCACAGGCCCAGCATGTTGAACGCGATGTGCCAAGGCTCCTGGTGCGTGAACATCGAGGTGACCAGGCGGTACCACTGGCCCTCGGCGACGCCGTCCTCCGCCACGAAGGGGTAGGGAGGCCACTCACCGACCAGGACGAGCTCGTTCACCAGGCGGTCGCCGACGGCGAGGACCGCGATGAACACCGCCACGTTGAGGCCGAGCAGGATCTTGGTGATGAGGCGCGGGTCGGCGGCGATCGAGCCGCCCGCGATGGTGCGCGGCTGGTTGGCCGCGGGCGCGTGACCGGTGCCCGAGCCCTCGCGCACGCACTCGGGGCATTGGAAGCCGACCGAAGCGCTGATCATGCACTCCGGGCAGATGGGCCGCTCGCAGCGGGTGCAGCTGATGCCGGTCTCGCGGTCCGGGTGACGGTAGCAACCGGGCAGGTGCTGCGCGTCCCGCGGCCCCTGCGGGCTGCCTGGTGCCTGATCCATGGGGTCCCCTCAATCTCCGTACGAAGGCACTGCGCGCCCACGCGTGCGAACGCACCGCCCCGCCCTTCCTTACGGATGGGCGGGGCGGTTTGGTTCCCTCGCGGGTACGCCGAGGTCAGGCGCCGCGGGTCTCGATCACCACGGACTCGATGACCACGTCGTTGACCGGGCGGTCGGTGCGCGGGTTGGTCTGCACGGCCGCGATCTCGTCGACGACCTTCTGGCTCGCCGCGTCCGTGACCTCACCGAAGATCGTGTGCTTGCGGGTCAGCCAGGCGGTCGGCGAGACCGTCACGAAGAACTGCGAGCCGTTGGTGCCGGGACCGGCGTTGGCCATGGCAAGGAGGTACGGCTTGTCGAAGGCGAGGTCGGGGTGGAACTCGTCCGCGAACTCGTAGCCCGGGCCGCCCGTGCCGTTGCCCAGCGGGTCGCCGCCCTGGATCATGAAGCCGCTGATCACGCGGTGGAAGACCGTGCCGTCGTAGAGCCGGTCCGAGGACTTCTGACCGGTCTCGGGGTTGACCCACTCACGCTCGCCCTGGGCGAGTTCCACAAAGTTCTTGACCGTCTTCGGCGCGTGGTTGGGGTGCAGCAGCACCTCGATGTCGCCGTGGTTGGTCTTCAGGGTGGCGTAAAGCTGCTCAGCCACGGTCTGCCTTCCGTTGTCTTCTGTGACGCTCCGATCCTCGCACGGACGGATTGCGACGAGTAGCCGCCGACTGGGCGCGCACAGAAGCGATCCGTGGCATTGTCGGCCAAGAACGCTTCTTGTCCCGATTTGATCAAATTGATCAGATTGATCGAGTTGCTTGAGTTGCTCGCTTGACCCGGATGCCCGCCCTCTCATGCCTGAGGGTCACCCGGAAGGCATGATCCCTGAAAGGGTGGAAAGGTGACATACCTATACGCCACCGAGGAGGAGGATCCCGTGACCCGCATCGACAGCGTGCGCGCCGCGACCGGCTCGGCCAAGGACAGCGTCCGGCACGCCGCTGAGGCGGTGGCCCCCTACGCCGGCACGGCCAAGGACCAGGCCGCTCACTACGCCCACGATGTGCGCGTAAGGCTGGCGCCCAAGGTGTCGCAGGCCGCGCATCAGGCCGCCGAACAGGCCCGTGTGCAGTACGGCGCCCACGTCGCGCCCCGCGTGGAGCAGGCGCGTACACATGTGCCGCCGAAGGTCGACCACGCCGCGCATGAGGCCGCCGTCCGTACACGCAAGGCCGCCAAGCAGACACGGAAGGCGGCCCGGCAGGCCGCCGAGTACTCGAAGCCGCGGATCGAGCAGGCCGTGGCCGCGGCCCAGCCCGTCCGTGACGAGGCCGCGTCCCGCAGTGTGGCGGCGATCGCCGCGCTGCGTGGTGACGTCTCGGCCAAGGAGATCAAGCGTCTTGTCCGCAAGCACGAACGCCGGGCCCGCGTCGGGCGCCTCGCCAAGGGCGCCGTCGTGCTCGGCCTCCTCGCGGGTGGTGCGATCGCCGCCTGGAAGTGGTGGGACAAGCAGGCCAACCCGGACTGGCTCGTCGAGCCGCCCGCCGCGACGGAGGTCCCGGACAGCACCCCGCTGAGCTCGGTCGACGGCAGCGGCCAGCAGTCCCTCGACCCCGAGGTACAGGCCAAGCAGGCCGAGGCGGAAGCCGCGGAGCGCGACGAAAAGCACTGATCCGCGTCGCGGGACCGCCGTAAGAACGCCGTAGGGCGGGAACCCAAGCTGGGGTTCCCGCCCTACGGCGTTCGGCTCCCGCTCGGAGCGGGCGAACCGGACATCGAGCCTGACAGATCTTCGGTAAACGGGGAGGATCAGGCGTCATGAGCACCGCAGAGATATCTGAGCATCCGCCGATCTACGAGCGTCTGATCCGGGAGCGCGGCGACGTACTCACCGAGACCCGGGAGGTGGCTGAGCAGGCACAGCGCCAGGCGCGTCAGGCGCTGGACTGGAGCGGGGTGCGGGGAGGACGCCTGAAATGAATCTGCAAGTCGCGGGCCATTAGCTAAACACTTGCACGCACCATGTCAGCCTATCCAAGAAAGGCCGAAGAATTCCGTCGAGCCGACCGAATCCCAGCGCATAACGATGGCACGATGAATTGAATTCCCCACCTTCGAGACACCCGGGGGAATTCGGTTCAGCGAAAATCCTCTGAGAGGTGTAATCATGCCATTCGCGCTGGCGGTCCGGTTCGTCGGGAAGGACGAGGAATCCGCGGAGGCCATCGACGAACTCGTGGCGGATGCCCTGCCCGATATCCGGAACGAGCCCGGAACGCTCCTGTACACCAACCACTCGGTGGTCGAGCAGCCCGAGTCCCCGAGATCACGTTTCTGGACGTACAAGACAGCACCTCCGAGGAAATGCCCGGCGCGTAGCACCCCATTCCGGTGGGCGGAGTCGCGCGTCGGCTCCGCCCGGTCGCTGGTCTGCGGTCTGCGGTCGGTCCCGACCAGTCCGTGCTGCCCTGCGACAGATGGACGAAGCGGGACGAGGACGGGACGCCCGTGCTGTCGACCACGACGAGTATGTAGTCGCCCGCCGGTGCCACCGCAGAGGTCTCAGGCGTACGGAACTGGATGGTCCAGCGCTCGTACGCATCGGAATCCTGGGCCGTGGTGCGCAGCCACACGTACCGCTGGTCCATGTTGTTGCCGTGGGTGGTCGAGCCGAACCGGATGAGCGCCACCTTGGACTGGGCGTCGAGACCGGCGCCGCGGGCCTGAAGGGCGACCTCCGTGTCATAACCGAGCGTGGTCCAGGCGTCGTTGGCGCCGGCCACGGCGGTGATGGCGGGGCGGGGGCCGCGGTAGAGGTACGGCGGGTAGTAGCGCTCGGCGGTGGCGTGCTCGTCGAACAGGGACTCGTTGGTGTCGGGGTCATGGGCGAACCCGCCCGTGCTGCCCGCCTTGAGCACGGTCCCGTCGGGCTGCAGCAGCGCGATCGAGTGGTAGCGCCGGTCGGTGAGTGCGGAGTCGGCGAGCCGGAAGGTCTCGCTGACCGGGTCGAAGATCTCAGAGGCGAGGACCGGCACCTTGTTCATGTCGCCCCAGCCCTTCTCGGTCCCGCCGCTCACCAGGACCGTGCCGTCGGCCATGAGGGTCGAGTCGCACAGCACCCGCGGGTGCTTCATGCCGCGCTCGATCCGCCGCCAGCCCTTCTGGCGGCTCAGGGGCTGGAACGCGTCGACGTCCAGGATCTCCGCGGTGGCCGTGCTCTTCTGCTCGTAGGTGATGTCGCGATGCTTCGTCTGCCCCTCGTGCTGGCCCCCGACCACCAGGATCCGGTGCTTGCCCGCGCCGGGCTTGAGCGGGAGCAGGACGTTCGAGCCGTACGTGGGATAGCTGCGGGAGCCCTTCCCGCGCATGGTGTAGACGGTGGGCGCCAGTACCAGCGGGGCATCGCCCTTGGCCTTGTCGTACTGGTAGAGCCAGGCGCGGTTGGTTTCGACCAGGGCGACCAGCGGCAGCGACGTGGCGGTCTTGCCGGGGAGGACGAAGATGTTGGGGTAGGCGGCCAGCTTGTCCTTCGGGCTCGCGAGCAGCTCGGGGTCGATCAGCCGCCGCGCCTCGGACCGGGGGGTCAGACTGCCGTCGGCGGGGTTGTAGATCTGGTAGTCGTTGTTGATCTGGTTCCAGTAGCCCTTGGGCAGGTCGTTCTTGGCCGCCTCGTGCGCCGGGGCCGTGCGGCTTCCGCCGGCGATCAGCATCCGGCCGTCGGGCATCGTGGTGACGGCCGGGTACCAGCGGCGGACACCCATCACCGCGGGTCGGCTCCAGGCGTTCGCAGCGTTGGGGTCGTATACATGCACGCCCACGGCGTCGTCGAGGTCCAGGTGGGCCGGGTCGACGTGTCCACCGGCGACGAGAAGCTTGCCGTCCGGCAGATGGGCATGTCCGCCGCAGAAGACGTTCCTCGGTTTGACGCCCTCGCCGCCGGTCATGGGCCGCTCACGGGTCTTCAGGGTGGTGAGGTCGAGCGCACGGGCTTCGAGCGCGCCCATGTGGAACGTCGTCCACGACCACTTGCCCGGCCGGTCGGGGTCGGGCTTCAGGTTGCCGTCGTCGTCCCTGTCGCGCGCCGGGGACCACATGATGACCTCGGCCCCGTCGCCCCTGCGGACCAGCGCGGCGTGGACGGCGACGATCTCCAGGTCCAGCAACTGGTGATCGCGGTCCGCGCCGAACCACCGTCCCCCGGCCGGCTCGATCCAGACGTCCACCACCGCGGTGGCCCGGCGCGTCCGGATCTCCAGCCGGTCGGCGGGTACGCCGGGCGAGCCGAGCCGGTGCGGAGTCACCCAGAGGTCGCTCGCGCTGCCCGCGGCGACGCGCAGCGCGACACCGTCGTTCTCCGGCTTGTCGGGCGCGGCGCCGATCCGGGTGAGCCCGGTGGTACTAGTGACGCGGATCTCGGTCGGCTCGGCCGATGCGGAAGCCGATCGGAGACCAGGGACGCGCAAGGGCAGGCGTACGGGTAGGCCTCGGCCGTTCTCGTCGAGCTTCAGGTGAATCCAGCGCCGCCCCAGGAGCGCCTCAGGACCGGTGATGTCGAGAGGTTCGAGCGATGCGGTCGCCCCTGCGGCGGATGCCCGGGATGCGCCTCCGAGCAACAGCCCGGAGGCCGTCGCCGAGAGCGCTCCGGCCAGCAGCGTGCGCCGGGTTACCGGGCTGACGTGCGGAACTCCGTCGGGTGAATTGTCTTCGGGCAGCCGGGATGATTTTGCCATCGCGAACCTCGTACTCCGGGTCGGTTTCCCTCCGGTGATTTCGGCTGCACGCCAGCAGGGGTGATCGAATCCCCTTGCAATCGCAGAATCCGCATGTCAGGGAGATTTCCGCATATCCATATCGAGGGCCGGCGAGAAACATTTCGGCATTACTTCAGCGGAAATTCGAGTGCGCCGGAAAAAAGAATAAGCGAGTCTTCTACGGGTCCGCCATCGCCACACGGTCCGCACGAGTGCATCGAGCTTGCATTCGAGCGAATCGAACGAGTGGCGCATTGTGCGACCGATCGGGCGTCAAAGGATGGTGACGATCACCTCGATCGGACACCACCGGACGCAGGAGGCTGCATGACCACCCAGCTCGCGCGGATCGACTTCGAAAAGGAGACCGGGCTCGGACCCGACGACCGGACGGGAAAGCTCCGTCCCGAGGAAAAGAAGTTCATGGAGGAGCTGCAGGGAAACATCCTCAAGAGTTACGAACGGGACCACAGCCGCCAACTCTTCATCCGGTTCGACGAGGCGACCGAGGGCAGGCACTGGCTGAAGGCCATGAGCAATTGGGTGACCTCGGCCAAGGCCCAGTGGGACCAGTCCGCCCAGCGTCACGAGATCTTCGACACCGCACGGAAGGAGCCGGACCCCGAGGCGTATCTGGGCATCGAACTGGCCGCGAACGCCAGTCCCCCCTTCGTCGGTCTGATGCTGTCCGCCAAGGGCTACGAGACCCTCGGATACGCCGTCCCTCGGCCGACATGTCCTTCAAGGCCGGTACGCGAGACAAGGACATCCGCGGGAAGCTCAAGGATCCAGAGGTCTCGTACTGGGACGAGGCGTTCCATGAGCCCTTGCACGCGCTGGTCATCGTCGCGGACGACAGCCCCGCCGTCGTGTCGAGCAAGGCGGACGAGATCCGCGAAACCGTGGAGAGAGGCCTCGGCCGTTGCGGCAAGGTCGTTCACCAGGAGATCGGAAAGGTGCTCCGCCTGCGGCCCGACGGCCCGGTACGCGAGCACTTCGGCTTCGCCGACGGCATCAGCGAGCCGCTCTTCCTCACGAAGGACATCAAGGAGGCCCAGAAGCGCGACGGGACCACCAGGTGGAACCCGGCCGCTCCGCTCAGGCTCGTCCTGGCCAAGGACCCGGTGGTCCCGAAGGACGCCGAGCCGTACGCCGACGGGGCGACAGGCTTCGGTTCGTACGTCGTCTACCGCAAGCTGCAGCAGAACGTCCCCCACTTCAACGAGCAGCGCCTCTCGCTGACCCGGGAACTCGCCAAAACGGCATGCCGGTCGCCGAACCCGCGACCGCGCACGGAGTCGACGACCCCATCCCCAACGACTTCGACTACCTGCATGACAAGAAGGGCTCGAAGTGCCCGTTCCAGGCGCACACCCGCAAGACCAACCCCCGTGGCGACCTCGAGTGGCACAACGGAGTGGATCCGAAGATGGAGCGACTCCGCCGGATCGTGCGACGCGCCATCAGCTACGAGGAGTTGACCCCCACGAGCAGGAACGTGGGGCTGCTGTTCCTGTGCGCCCAGAGCAACATCGCCGAGCAGTTCGAGTTCATGCAGGAGAGGTGGTGCAACGACGTCGACTTTTTGGTCGGCAAGAAGGAGGGCGAACACAAGACGGGACAGGACCCTGTCGTCGGCCAGGGTCATGCCAAGACCAAACCCAACTGGCCCAAGAAGTACGGGGTGGCCGGCGCCACGTTCCAGGCGGGCATCGAGGAGTCGGTGAGCCTGCGCGGCGCCGGGTACTTCTTCGTGCCCAGCATTCCCTTCCTCCGGAACGCGGACGCGGGCAAGGGGGCGGTTGAGGGTTCTGTCGGTGTGCCGGCGGTGCGTCACTTGATGCCCAGCAGTGCTTCCTCGCGCACCAGGCTGGTCATGTCCTCCAGGTCGGGGGTCATATGCCGGTCGCCGGCCAACTCCGGGACCACCGCCCGGATCGTCTTGTGGATCCTGGCCGTGCCCGCACCGAGCTGCAGTCCGTCCATGTCGGGCCGGATGAGGTCGATGCCCTGGGCGCTCATCAGCAGCTGTACGGCCAGAACCGTCTCCATGCGGTCGAGATTGGCGTGCAGATTGCGGGCGGAGGCCATCGCCATGGTGTTGTGGTCCTCCTGACCGTCCTTCGCGGGCCGGGAGAGTACGCCGGAGGGGGCGGCCCGGGTCTGCATCTCGGGGATCAGCGCCGCCGCCACGGTCTGCACCTGGACCATGCCGGAGTTGAGGCCCACCGGCGGTGAGGCGAGATCGGCGGGCAGGCCATAGCTCCACTTCGGGGACAGCAGCCTCCCCGACAGCTCGTGGGAGAGCATGCCCAGGTCGGTGATCTGCGCGTTGAGTGTGTCCAGCGCGTGCCCGATCTGGGCGCCGTCCCAGTTTCCCCCCATCACGAACTCGTGGCCCTTGCCCCCGCGGCGGGGAAAGAGCAACGGGTTCGAGGTGGAGGCGTTGGCCTCGCGCTCGATGATCCGGCGCGCCTCGTCCAGCGTCTGCCGCAGCGTGCCGGCGATGTGCGGCGCGGCACGCACGGACACCGCGTCCTGTACGCGCGGGAGCTTCTCGTGCAGGCGGGCCCGGCCCTCGTCCGTCATCCAGCCGCTGTCCTTGACCAGCTCCCGCAGCCGCCCCGCGACGGCCTCCTCGTCCGGAATCCGCCGCTCGGCGTGCGTACGGGCGTCGAGCGAACCGGCCTCGGCCCGGGTGGCCTCCAGGAACAGCGCGAACGCGTACTCGAACTGGGTGGCCAGTGACGTGCTCCGGGCCACAGCATGGACATGACGGGCCGTCAGCAGCCCGCTGCCACTGATGATCGGCAGTGCCTCGCCCGCCTTCGGCGGGAAGGAGACCGGCAGCTTCGCCTCCGCCAGAATCCTGCGCGCCGGACCGGTTCGGCCCCGGTAGCGGGCCTGTCCCTTCTCGCCGGTCAGGACGAGCCCGGCCGCGGCCATCGGCTGGAGATCTCCGGTGCCCAGCGATCCGACCTGCGGCAGCACCGGCGCCACCCCGGCATTGACCAGCGCGAGCATCCGCTCGACCAGCTTCGGCCGCACCCCCATGTGTCCGCGCGCCATGGCGTTGGCCCGCAGGACGAGGGCCAGCAGGGCCTCCCCGTCCAGTACGTCCTCCCCGACACCGGCCGCGTGTGAGAGGAGGATCCGCCGCTGGAGCTCCCGCTGCTGGTCGTCGTCGAGCGGCTTGTCCTTGAGCGGACCGAGCCCTTGGTTCCAGCCGTAGACACGCTGCCCGCCGTCGAGCGCGGTCAGCGCACCTCCCCGGGCCTGACGCATGGCCCGGGCTGCCCGGGGAGCGAGCGACAACTCGACCGGGTTGCCACGAACGATGTGCAGCATGTCCGGCAGCGTCAGCCGTGCGCCGTCCAGGGCGAGCTTCAGCGGGGCGACCGGAGCGTCGGCGACGGAGGCGGGCGCGGTGGCTGCGATCGCGGGAGCGGGCGCAGCCCCGAGAAGGGTCACCACGATGGCTGGGGAGAGGAGCAGCGCAAGCAATGCTCTCGACGCCCTGCGAGCTGTCACGGCCCGGCAAGGGCGCGCGAAGCGAAGACGGTACACGGCTGAGGTTCCTTACCGGCTCGGGGATCGGTGGGGCACTCGCCGCACACGACCAGACCCCGATAGGAACGTCATACGATCAACCCGTCGGCCCTTCCTGTCCGGCACACCGGCGCCCATCAGGTCTTTCACCCAGGTACCGCACAACCGTCCACGGGCCGGGCCGGCTCGGTCCCGCCGCCGGACCAGGTCAGGCGGAGCCGGCCGCGCAGAAACAGAGGGCCGGGGACAAAAAAAGACCCCCCTGCCTGCGTTTCCGCAGGTCAGAGGGGTTTCATCGCGTGGAGCCTAGGAGATTCGAACTCCTGACATCTGCCTTGCAAAGGCAGCGCTCTACCAACTGAGCTAAGGCCCCGAGAACGATGCGTCAGCCGGAAGGAACTCGCTCCGGTGAGCAACGCAGACCAGAGTACCGGGTCTCCCCCCGGATCTCGCAAAAGGATTGGGGGTCCCGGTGAACGACCACGCTCCGTAAGATGCTCGGCGTGGTTCGCGGCAGCGAACCACGGTTTTTTGGGGAAGCGATGGGGAGACGCAATGGACGCCGCACAACAAGAGACAACCGCGAGAGCACGGGAGCTCCAGCGGAACTGGTACGGAGAGCCGCTGGGGGCGCTCTTCCGCCGTCTCATCGATGATCTGGGCCTCAACCAGGCACGCCTCGCCGGCGTCCTCGGTCTGTCGGCGCCCATGCTGTCCCAGCTGATGAGCGGCCAGCGCGCCAAGATCGGCAACCCCGCGGTCGTCCAGCGCGTCCAGCTCCTCCAGGAGCTCGCGGGCCAGGTCGCCGACGGCAGCGTCAGCGCCGCGGAGGCGACCGACCGCATGGACGAGATCAAGAAGTCCCAGGGCGGCTCCGTACTGACCAACACCTCCCAGTCGACGACGAGTTCGGGCGCTCCCACGGTCAAGCGCGTGGTGCGCGAGATCCAGTCGCTGCTGCGTTCGGTGGCGGCGGCCGGCGACATCATCGATGCCGCGGACGCCCTCGCCCCGACCCACCCGGAACTGGCAGAGTTCCTCCGGGTGTACGGCGCCGGACGCACCGCGGACGCGGTCGCCCACTACGAGGCGCACCAGAGCTGAGCCGTCGGCCGGGCCACCGGGCGGCCCGGAGGGGGAGCGATGCGCGACCATGGGTGAGGTCTTCGCCGGCCGGTACGAACTGGTCGACCCGATCGGACGTGGGGGAGCCGGCGCGGTCTGGCGCGCCTGGGACCACCGGCGGCGCAGATATGTGGCCGCCAAAGTCCTGCAACAGAGCGACGCGCACACGCTGTTGCGCTTCGTGCGGGAACAGGCGCTCCGGATCGACCACCCCCATGTGCTCGCGCCCGCCAGCTGGGCCGCCGACGACGACAAGGTCCTGTTCACCATGGCCTTGGTCGCCGGCGGCTCGCTGGCCCATCTGGTCGGGGACTACGGCCCGCTGCCGCCCCACCTGACCTGCACGCTGCTCGACCAGCTGCTCGCAGGCCTTGCCGCCGTGCACGCCGAGGGGGTCGTGCACCGTGACATCAAGCCCGCCAACATCCTGCTCGAGGCCACCGGAATCGGGCGTCCGCATCTGCGGCTCTCCGACTTCGGCATCTCGATGCGCCTGGGCGAGCCACGGCTGACCGAGACCAACTATGTGGTGGGCACGCCCGGTTACTTCGCGCCCGAGCAGATGATGGGTGCCGAGCCGGACTTCACCGCCGATCTTTTCGCCGTCGGCCTGGTGGCGCTGTATCTCCTCGAGGGGGCCAGGCCGGACTCCAAGGCGCTGATCGAGCACTTTGCCGCGCACGGCACGCCAGGGGCCCCACAGGGCGTCCCTGAGCCGCTGTGGCAGGTCGTCGCCATGCTGCTGCAGCCGGATCCGCAGGCGCGGTTCCGCACGGCCACCGGTGCGCGCAAGGCGTTGGCCTCGGCCATCGAGCTGCTTCCCGAGCCGGGGCCCGACGACGAGCTGGTGGAGGTCTTCGACCAACTGGGCCCGCTCCCCCTGGGGTTCGGCCCGGACGGCCCGCTCACGCAGGCCCGCGGCGCCGGGCCACAACCGGGCCTCGCTCCGACCCCCGTACCGCCCCCGCACCCTCCTTCGCCGGATACGGGCAGCTCCTCGGCGACCGGAAGCTTCCACCTGCCCCCACCGCCCGATGCCCCGACGCCACCGCCGTCGGCCCCCACGCCGCCGCCTTTCGAGCCGACGCCACCACCTTTCGACCCCACACCGCCGCCGTTCGACCCCACACCACCGCCGCCGGCAGCGGCACCGGCTCCGGCGGCGCAGCACGTGCCTCTGGGGCAGCAGCCACACCCCCCGCAAGACCTGCCCCAGTACGCGGCACAGCCCCCGCATCAACTCACGCACGATCCCTCCCCCCACCAGGCTGCCGCGGCTCAAGACCCCTCACGGGCCATGGCGTCCGCCGTGCACGGGACTTACACCCCTACTCATCCATACACCGCTCACGTCCCGCAGGTTCCGCTCCAGAGCCGACCAGTTCCGCAGCGGCGGCCGGGACCGCCCGCGAAGGTGGCGATCCCGATGCTGCTCGCCGCGCTGGCGTGCTTCGCGGTGGGCATCTGGGCCCTGACCCAGATCTGATGTACGCCGGGCTCGGCGCCACGCTCAGGCCCCGCCCCCTCCAGCCCCCTCAGCGCTCTCACGGCCCCAACTACCAAGCCGGTGGCGGCCCGTACTGCGAAGGCGTCCCAGCCGACGCCCCCGCCCCCGCGGATGAAGCAGCGGCCCGCCGCCGAGCGACCAGCGTCCACCCGCCGAGCACGGCGAGCAGCACGGCACCGCCGCCGAATCCCCCGGCGACGACCAGCTTCATTCCGTCGCCGCCCCCCGCCGCGTCCCCGGCCTCGTCCCCGGCGGCCGTCCTGCCGCTCGCCGCGGCCTCCTCGTCCTGGCCGGAGACGCTGAACTCGTCCGCGGGCCGCGCCGATCCGGCGTACGCGGGCCCCGCCTTGGCCGCACCCTCGACGCTCACCCGCAGCGTCAGATCCAGCGGATCCTTGCCGAACTGCCCGGCGACCCGCGGGTTGAGATGGACCGAGAGGTAGTACCAGCCGGCGAACCGCATCCCGGCCACGTCGTCGATGGGCGAGTAGCGGTTCTCGTACGCGACGGGGGCCAGCGCGTCCAGCGCGGTGGACTTCTGCTTGCCGTCGTACGCCGTGTCCACGTCGTCGACCTTGGCGCGTACGGGATTGGACAGCGACATGACGAGCGCCGACGTCACGTACTCGTCCCCGCCCCCGCTCGAACTGCCCAGCTCGGCACTGGCGGAGACCTGCTGCCCCCAGTCCACAGGCACCCGGTAGAAGAGCGTCTGCCCCGGCTTGATCCGGTCGCCCCAGACCCCCGTCCGCAGCGCCCGGGCGTCGTTGAAGCTCGTGCCGCCTGCCCGCCGTTCACGCTCACCGCCCGGCGGCACGGGCGAGGCGGAGTTCCAGGACTCGGGCGGCGTCGTGGGAGCACCCTTGGCCAGCCCCGGCTCGGAGACGACGCTCAGCTCCGTGCCCCAGCTCTCCGCCGACGATCCGGGATCGCTGTTCCGCTCGACCACTACGTAGTACGTGCCCGCCGGCTTGCACCGGTTCTCATCGGGGCCGATCGTCCGCACCGCCCAGGCGGTGACGGGCCGTGGGCTCTGCGACGTACCGAAACGCGCGTCTCCGGAGTCGCAGTCGTTGCCGTCCGCGTCCTGCAGGGACACCTCGATGCCGTCCCCGTAGGCGACCTTGGATCCGGGCCCAGGAACAGCGGTGGCCGAGACGTACACGCTTTGTGTGGCGTCGAGTTCGAGCCGGTAGTAGAGCTTGCCCCCGCGCGTGATGGCGCTCTTGTACGTCGATCCGGGCGTCAGTTCCGCACTGCCCGTACTGCTCCTCGACCCGTCGACCGCCACGGCCTCATCGGCGTAGGCGTACGGCCCTGGCGCCCCCGCCGCCGCGGCCTGTCCCGGCAGTGCCGCCACCGCGCACAGCGCCGCTCCCGCGGCCAGCGTCGCCCGGCCTCTGCCCAGCCGCCCCATTGGATGCCACCCCTCCCCGGAGACCCAGTCGTCCCGGCGACTCATGCCCGCGCGCAGCCCCGACAATCTTTGCTGACGCAAGGAGCAAGCTTGCATACGCAAATGAATGCCCGTAAATCCCCGCGGGCCCCGCCCTCACAAGAATTCAGACAGCACAAGGCCCCGGCCACATCAGCGACCGGGGCCTTGCGAAGAGACTGTTGTCGATACTCACGAACCCGTGGGCACGGAGTCAGTCGCCTCCGTCCACAGATCCTGCTCGGCGCGATCCGCCTGGATCTGGCGGTACACGAGGAGCCCGCCGATGGCGGCCAGTGCGACCAGGAGAAGCTTCTTCACCGCGCGACCTCGTCTTTCTTGACGTAAGGGACCTCTGAAGCCCGACTATACACACCGATCGATACCGATCGGTGACCTGGATCCGCCCCAACTGCCGCACCGAACACAGCAGTAGAAGTGGACCCCGCCGCTCCGGCCGCCCCTCCGCCCCGCTGTGACATTCACCGCTCCCGGCCCCATTTCAGGCCCCTCCCGGGCCCCTTCCGGGGCCTTTTCGGCCATCCGGGTGGTGTTCATCAGAACATCGACGCGCCACGAGCGTCGGTCCACCACTCTCGACCCCACATACACATCATGAGGAAAGTACGCAAATCGCCCAACCCGAAAGTGAGACGCCGTGACCGGCACCAAGGCCATGAAGCTGTGGACCACCCTCATCACCGCCTTCCTCGCGCTCTTCGCCGCGCTGGGATTCACCACGACGGCCACGGCGGCCACGACGCCGGCACAGCAGGCCACGGAATCCTGCGAGACCGCCACGCCCCTCCCCGCACCGCTGGCGGCCTACTGGCAACTCCAGTACGAACGGTCCTTGCCGCCCACGATGAAACAGCGCATCCGCGCCGAGGCACACGGAGCATCCCCCAGCTGCAGGCACCTGCCCACGAACGACACCGAGACGGACCGCGAGACCGACGCCCAACCACGCGACCTGGCCGCGGAGCCGTAACCCCCACGGCAGCCACAGACCCTCAGCACCACAGCCCCTCAGCCTCACCACAGCACCAAAGACCCCCGGCTGGTTTCAGCCGGGGGTCTTCGCGTCCGCGTCGGGCACCGGCACCCCGAAGCCCGCGAGAACCCCGACCTCCGAACCTCGACAGCTCCTACGGGACCACGGGGACGCGTGGGCACGCGTAGGGACGCGTAGGAACAGAAGAGCCACCGGACGCCAAAGACCCCCAGCCAATACCGGCTGGGGGTCTTCGTGTCTGTGGGGCTAACAGGATTTGAACCTGTGGCCTCATCCTTATCAGGGATGCGCTCTAACCAACTGAGCTATAGCCCCGCCGCGCTGCGGTGTGTCCCGCGCGCTGACCTCTGAAGATTAGCGCACCTCCGGGCCAGTCCCAAAATCGATAGCTCCGGGGCCCCGGAACGGCGGATCCGAGAGGCTACTCGTCCTCGGCGAGCGTCAGCTCGACGCCGCCCACGAAGCCCGCGGAGAGGTTGTAGATGAACGCGCCGAGCGTCGCGAGGGCCGTGGCCAGGACGACGTCGATGACCGCGATGATCGTCGTGAACATCAGCACGCGCGGCAGGGAGAGGAAGGACTGCAGGTCGAAGCCGTTGGACTCGTTCGAGCCCGTCGCCTCGGAGATCGTGCCGCCCACCGTCGAGAAGACGCCCATGGCGTCCATGACCATCCACAGCACGGCGGCCGCGACGATCGTGCAGATGCCGAGCGCGATGGAGAGCAGGAAGCTGACCTTCATCACCGACCACGGGTCGGCCTTGGCCACCCGCAGCCGCGCCTTGCGCGTACGCGGCGTCGTGCGCGCCCCTGTGCGCGGCCTGCGCACCGAACCCGTCTGAGACCCCTGCTGGTACGCCTGCGGCGGGTGATACGGCTGGGAGGCCTGCTGCTGGGGCTGACGCTCCCCGGGCAGCGCACCCGCCGCTCCCTGCGCCCCGGCCGCGTACGCACCGTCGTACTGCGCGGACTGAGCGGGCTGCGGCCCTCGGGTGTCCGTCACCGTTCCCCCCTGGGATCCATGAGACTCGTCGGAGTCGTGAGAATCAGTGGCGGAGCCACGGACACCGTCTGTACCGGCTGAGCCGGTTCCACTTGCTCCGGCGCCCGTGGCTCCACTCACGATGACTCTCTCCTTGCGCTACTCGGCCGTGGACTCCGTGCCCTCGTCCGTACCGACGGTCGGCTCGCCGTCGGCCGATTCGTCGACGATGTCGCCGTCGACTTCCTCCGCCTCGCGCCCGGCCTCGGCATTACGAGCGATACCGACCACGGCATCGCGCTTGCCCAGGTTGATCAGTTGGACGCCCATGGTGTCACGGCCCGTCTCCCTGACCTCGTTGACTCGCGTACGAATCACACCGCCGCCCAGGGTGATGGCGAGGATCTCGTCGGTCTCCTCCGTCACCAGCGCGCCCACGAGTTCGCCGCGGTCCTCCACGATCTTGGCGGCCTTGATGCCGAGGCCACCGCGACCCTGGACGCGGTACTCGTCGACGTTGGTGCGCTTCGCGTACCCACCGTCGGTTGCGGTGAACACGAACGTACCGGGCCTGACGACATTCATCGAGAGGAGCTGGTCGCCGTCGCGGAAACTCATTCCCTTGACGCCCGAGGTCGCACGGCCCATGGGACGCAGCGCATCGTCCGTTGCGGTGAACCTGATCGATTGAGCCTTCTTGCTGATCAGCAAGAGATCGTCCTCGGCCGACACGAGCTCGGCCCCGATCAGTTCGTCGTCCGAACCGTCGTCCGTCTCACGGAGGTTGATGGCGATGACACCACCGGAGCGAGGCGAGTCGTAGTCCTTGAGCGACGTCTTCTTTACGAGGCCGCCCTTTGTGGCGAGGACCAGGTAAGGCGCCGCCTCGTAGTCACGGATCGCCAGGATCTCGGCGATCTGCTCGTCCGGCTGGAAGGCGAGCAGGTTCGCGACGTGCTGGCCGCGGGCGTCGCGTCCGGCGTCCGGCAGTTCGTACGCCTTCGCCCGGTACACCCGGCCCTTGTTGGTGAAGAACAACAGCCAGTGGTGCGTCGTCGACACGAAGAAGTGGTCGACGATGTCGTCTTCCTTGAGCTTCGTGCCGCGGACGCCCTTGCCGCCGCGCTTCTGCGAGCGGTAGTCGTCCGTCTTGGTGCGCTTGACGTAGCCGCCGCGCGTGATCGTGACGACGATGTCCTCTTCGGCGATCAGGTCCTCCATGGACATGTCGCCGTCGAAGGGCACGAGCGCCGAGCGACGGTCCTCGCCGAACTTGTCGACGATCGCCGCGAGCTCGTCGCTGATGATCTGGCGCTGCTTCTCGGGCGAGGCCAGGATCGCGTTGTACTCGTTGATCTTCGCCTGGAGTTCGTCGTGCTCGGCGACGATCTTCTGGCGCTCCAGGGCGGCGAGCCGGCGCAGCTGCATCTCGAGGATGGCGTTGGCCTGGATCTCGTCGATCGAGAGCAGGCCCATCAGGCCCTCACGCGCGATGTCGACGGTCTGGCTGCCGCGGATGAGCGCGATGACCTCGTCGATCGCGTCCAGGGCCTTGAGCAGGCCGCGCAGGATGTGCGCCCGCTCCTCGGCCTTGCGCAGCCGGAACTTCGTACGCCGGACGATGACCTCGACCTGGTGCGTGACCCAGTGCCGGATGAACGCGTCCAGCGAGAGGGTGCGCGGCACGCCGTCGACCAGGGCCAGCATGTTGGCGCTGAAGTTCGACTGCAGGTCGGTGTGCTTGTAGAGGTTGTTGAGGACGACCTTGGCGACCGCGTCCCGCTTCAGGACGATGACCAAGCGCTGGCCGGTGCGCGAGGACGACTCGTCGCGGACGTCGGCGATGCCGCCGACCTTGCCGTCCTTCACCAGGTCGGCGATCTTCTGCGCGAGGTTGTCGGGGTTGGTCTGGTACGGGAGTTCGGTGACCACCAGGCACTGGCGGTTCTGGATCTCCTCGACCGCGACGACCGCGCGCATCGTGATGGAGCCACGGCCCGTGCGGTACGCCTCCTCGATGCCCTTGCGGCCCACTACTAGTGCGCCGGTCGGGAAATCGGGGCCCTTGATGCGCTCGATAAGAGCGTCGAGCAGCTCCTCGTGCGAGGCCTCGGGGTGCTCAAGCGCCCACTGCGCGCCCGCCGCGACCTCGCGGAGGTTGTGCGGCGGGATGTTGGTCGCCATGCCGACCGCGATGCCCGCCGAGCCGTTGATCAGCAGGTTCGGGAAGCGCGCCGGGAGGACCGTCGGCTCCTGGTTGCGGCCGTCGTAGTTGTCCGTGAAGTCGACGGTGTCCTCGTCGATGTCACGGACCATCTCCATGGCCAGCGGCGCCATCTTGCACTCGGTGTAGCGCATGGCGGCCGCCGGGTCGTTGCCCGGAGAGCCGAAGTTGCCGTTGGAGTCCACCAGCGGCATCCGCATCGACCACGGCTGGGCGAGGCGCACCAGGGCGTCGTAGATGGAGGAGTCGCCGTGCGGGTGGTACGTACCCATGACGTCGCCGACGACGCGGGCGCACTTGTAGAAGCCCTTCTCGGGGCGGTAGCCGCCGTCGTACATCGCGTACAGGACGCGGCGGTGGACGGGCTTCAGACCGTCGCGTACGTCCGGCAGCGCGCGGGACACGATGACGGACATCGCGTAGTCGAGATACGAGCGCTGCATCTCCGTCTCGAGCCCGACGGGCTCGACACGCATGCCCACGCCAGGAACGATCGGTTCCTCTTCGATGATCACTTCGGGCTTCGGGGTGTTCTCGTCGGCCATTGCTGGTCAAAGTCCTTTCGAGGTGCGGCTTGTACGGGCCGACTCAGATGTCGAGGAAGCGAACGTCCTTGGCATTGCGCTGGATGAACGAGCGCCGTGCCTCGACGTCCTCGCCCATCAGCACCGAGAAGAGGTCGTCGGCCTGTGCCGCGTCGTCCAGAGTCACCTGGCCGAGCACGCGGTGCTCCTGGTCCATGGTCGTGACGCGCAGCTCCTCGGCGTTCATCTCACCGAGACCCTTGAAGCGCTGGATCGAGTCGTCCCGCACGCGCTTGCCGGCCTGCCGGCCGAGCTCGATCAGGGCGTCACGCTCGCGGTCCGAGTACGCGTACTGGAAGTCGTCGCGGGACCACTTGAGCTTGAACAGCGGCGGGCGCGAGAGGTACACGTGCCCGGCCTCGACGAGCGGCCGCATGAAGCGGAACAGGAACGTCAGGAGCAGCGTGTTGATGTGCTGACCGTCGACGTCGGCGTCCGCCATCAAGATGATCTTGTGGTAGCGGAGCTTCTCGATGTCGAAGTCCTCGTGCACACCCGTGCCGAAGGCCGAGATGAGGGCCTGGACTTCCTGGTTGTGCAGGATCTTGTCGATCCGCGCCTTCTCGACGTTCAGGATCTTGCCTCGGATGGGCAGGATCGCCTGGTACATCGGGTCACGGCCGGACTTCGCCGAACCACCGGCGGAGTCACCCTCGACGATGAAGATCTCGCACTTCGTCGGGTCGTTCGACTGGCAGTCGCTGAGCTTGCCGGGGAGGGAAGCCGACTCCAGGAGGCCCTTGCGGCGAGTCAGGTCGCGCGCCTTGCGGGCGGCGACACGGGCCGTGGCGGCCTGGATGCCCTTGCGGATGATGTCCGCGGCCTCGTTCGGATTGCGGTCGAACCAGTCCGTGAGGTGCTCGTGGACGACCTTCTGGACGAAGGTCTTCGCCTCCGTGTTGCCCAGCTTGGTCTTCGTCTGGCCCTCGAACTGGGGCTCGCCCAGCTTCACCGAGATGATCGCGGTCAGACCCTCGCGGATGTCCTCACCCGTGAGGTTGTCGTCCTTCTCGCGGAGCAGCTTCTTGTCGCGCGCGTAGCGGTTGACCAGACCCGTCAGCGCGGCCCTGAAGCCCTCTTCGTGCGTACCGCCCTCGTGCGTGTGGATCGTGTTCGCGAAGGAGTACACGCCCTCGGTGTACTGCGAGTTCCACTGCATCGCGATCTCGGCCGAGAGCATGCGCTCCTTGTCCTCGGCCTCGACGTCGATGACGGTCGGGTGAATGACCTCGCCCTTACGGGAGTTGAGGTACTTCACGAAGTCGACGATGCCGCCTTCGTAGTGGTACGTGACCGTGCGAGCCTCGACGGCCTCGTCGTCGGTCGCCTCGGCCGAGTCCGCACCCGCCGTCGCCTTCGCCGACTCGCGCTCATCAGTGAGTTTGATCGTCAAACCCTTGTTGAGGAACGCCATCTCCTGGAAGCGCCGTGCCAGCGTCTCGAAGGAGTACACGGTGGTCTCGAAGATGTCGCCGTCGGCCCAGAAGGTGACCGAGGTGCCGGTCTCCTGAGTGGCTTCGTGCCGCTCGAGCGGCGCGGTCGGGGCGCCGCTCTTGTAGTCCTGCGTCCAGCGGTAGCCGTCCGTCTTGATCTCGACGGAGAGCTTGGTGGACAGCGCGTTCACCACGGACACACCGACGCCGTGCAGACCACCGGAGACCGCGTAGCCGCCGCCCCCGAACTTGCCGCCCGCGTGGAGCACGGTGAGCACGACCTCGACGGCCGGCTTCTTCTCCACGGGGTGCATGCCGACCGGAATGCCTCGGCCGTTGTCGATGACGCGCACGCCGCCGTCGGCGAGGATCGTGACGTCGATCGCGTCCGCGTGGCCGGCCAGGGCCTCGTCGACGGAGTTGTCGACGACCTCCTGCACCAGGTGGTGCAGGCCACGCTCACCGGTCGAGCCGATGTACATGCCAGGTCGCTTGCGGACCGCGTCCAGACCCTCGAGGACGGTAATCGCGCTGGCGTCGTACGCCGTGGCTGAGGCCTCGGCGGTTCCTGCCAGGGCCTCGGTGGACGGGATGTTCTCGTTGGGGTTGCCGGAATCGGCCACGAAGCGCCCTTTCTGGCACAGCACAAGCCAAGCACCCGGCGGTGGCCGGAGCGGCTGCGTCGTTCAGCGATAGTCAGCGTTGCTCGGTGCGTCCCACAAGTGGGGCGGGATTAGCTTCCAGTCTACCGGTAGCGCCGACAGTGATGGGGGTTTGCCGGTACCTGAGTCCGCATGTGCCGTCCTGAACCGGCCTCGACCGACTCCCCATATGCGGCCCGGGGCTCTAAGAGGCTCACAGCGGCACTCAGCGCTTCGGGGTGTCAACCCCGAGCTACCACCGGAACCGGCCTCAGCCGTAGGTGTCCCCGGGGCCCGTGCTGCCGGGGGCGCGCAGGGGTCCGAAGCGGCGTGCGGGGCCACCGGGACCGAGCACTTTGATGAGGCGTACGGTGCCGTGGCCCAGGTCCTCGTTGAGGCGCGCGACCAGCTGCGGGGCCAGGAGACGCAGGTTCGTCGCCCAGGCCGTGGAGTCGCACTGCACGGTCAGGACCCGCTCGTTCTCGTCGTACCGCTGGGGGACGCAGTGCTTGGCCAGATCGTCGCCGACGATCTGCGGCCAACGGCCCATCACCCCGCCGACCGCGGCCGGCGTCTCCCAGCCGCGCTCGGTGATCAGACGGTTGATCGCGGAACCGAGCGGCAGCGGGTCGCGGCCGTCGGCGCGCGCGCCGGAGCGCAGTCCACCGCGCCGGGCCTGCTTCTTCTGCTGCGCGGCGTCGCCACGCGCGCGTGCCTGCTCCTTGGCGGCACGGAGGGCGACCCGGGCAAGGTCGACGCCGGACGGTTCGGGCGTCTTCGGCGTGTCCTGCGGTGCGTCCTTGGGGGTGCCCTTGGCGGGCTCTTCGGCGCTCACGCGCGCTCCACCGCGCCGTCCGACACCGTGTACCGCGTACCGACCAGCGCGCCCGGTACGTCGTCGTCCACGGCGGCCGTGACCAGGACCTGCTCGCCCGGCGCCACCAGCTCGGCGAGGCGCTCCCTACGGCGCGCGTCGAGCTCGGCAAAGACGTCGTCCAAGACGAGCACCGGCTCGTTGCCCTCGGCCCTGAGCAGGTCGTACGAGGCCAGGCGCAGCGCGAGGGCGTACGACCAGGACTCGCCGTGGCTCGCGTACCCCTTGGCCGGGAGCTGGCCCAGCTTCAGGAGGAGGTCGTCGCGGTGCGGGCCGACCAGCGTCACGCCCCGCTCGATCTCCTGCTTGCGGACCTCTTCGAGGGCGGCGATCAGCTGCTCGTACAGGGCGTCGCGGGTGTGGCCTTCGCCCGGCGCCGACGGCTTGTACTCCAGCGCGACGGGGCCGCCGCCGGGTGCCAGCTGTTCGTACGCCTTGTCGGTCAGCGGCTGCAGCGTGGCGATCAGGTCGAGCCGCTGTGCGAGCAGTTCGGCGCCGACGCGGGCGAGGTGCTGGTCCCAGACGTCGAGCGTCGACAGGTCCATGGAGCGCCCGCCGTGCCGCCGCGCGAGGGCCGCCGACTTCAGGAGGGTGTTGCGCTGCTTCAGTACGCGGTCGTAGTCGGACCGCACGCCCGCCATGCGCGGGGAGCGCGCCGTGATCAGCTCGTCGAGGAACCGCCGGCGCTCACCGGGGTCGCCCTTGATCAGCGCAAGGTCCTCCGGCGCGAACAGCACCGTACGGACGATGCCCAGCACGTCGCGCGGTCTGACCTGCGAGGACCTGTTGATCCGGGCGCGGTTCGCCTTGCCCGGATTGAGTTCGAGCTCGACGAGCTGCTGCCGCTCGCCCTGCCGGACCGTGGCCCTGATGACGGCACGCTCGGCGCCCATGCGCACCAGCGGCGCGTCCGACGAGACCCGGTGGCTGCCGAGCGTGGCGAGATAGCCGACCGCCTCGACGAGGTTCGTCTTGCCCTGGCCGTTGGGCCCCACGAACGCGGTGACGCCCGGATCGAGAGGGACCTCGACCCGGGCGTACGAGCGGAAGTCGGCCAGCGACAGATGCGTGACATGCATGGTTGGCGCCGACCTCCCCCGGCAAGCCTGTGCTCGGCGCACAGGCTGTGGATTACTTCTTCTCGACCGCGTGGCCGCCGAACTGGTTGCGCAGCGCCGCGATCATCTTCATCTGCGGCGAGTCGTCCTGACGCGAGGCGAAGCGCGCGAAGAGGGACGCGGTGATCGCGGGCAGCGGCACGGCGTTGTCGATCGCCGCCTCCACGGTCCAGCGGCCCTCTCCGGAGTCCTGCGCGAAGCCGCGCAGCTTGTCCAGGTGCTCGTCGTCGTCCAGGGCGTTGACCGCGAGGTCGAGCAGCCAGGAACGGATGACCGTGCCCTCCTGCCAGGAGCGGAAGACCTCACGCACGTCCGTGACGGAGTCGACCTTCTCCAGGAGCTCCCAGCCCTCGGCGTAGGCCTGCATCATCGCGTACTCGATGCCGTTGTGAACCATCTTCGAGAAGTGGCCGGCGCCGGCCTTGCCCGCGTGGACCGAGCCGAAGTCACCCTCGGGCTTGAGGGCGTCGAAGATCGGCTGGACCTTCGCGATGTTCTCGGCGTCGCCGCCGTACATCAGCGCGTAGCCGTTCTCCAGGCCCCAGACGCCGCCGGAGACGCCGCAGTCGACAAAGCCGATGCCCTTGGCCGCGAGCTCCTCGGCGTGCTTCTCGTCGTCCGTCCAGCGGGAGTTCCCGCCGTCCACGACGACGTCGCCGGGCTGCAGCAGCTCGGCCAGCTCGTCGACGGTGGACTGGGTCGCGGCCCCTGCCGGGACCATCACCCACACGACCCGCGGGCCCTTGAGCTTGCCCACAAGCTCTTCGAGGCTGTGGACATCCGCGACGTCCGGGTTGCGGTCGTATCCGATGACGGTGTGGCCTGCGCGGCGGATGCGCTCGCGCATGTTGCCGCCCATCTTGCCGAGGCCGACGAGACCGAGCTCCATCAGTGGTTCCTTAAGTAGCGATGTGGCGTGGAGGCACCTTCGTACCCGCGTCCGAGCCTACGCCCGGACCCTCGCTCACACCTGTGGGCTCAGCCGCTCAGACGTACAGGCATGATCAGGTACTTGTACGCCTCGTCGGCCTCGGCATCCAGGGCCGGCTTGCCACTCAGGAGCGCGGGCTTCGTCGACGTCGTGAACGACAGCTGGGCGACCGGGGAGTCGATCGCGCTCAGGCCGTCGAGCAGGAACGTCGGGTTGAAGGCGATCGAGATGTCGTCCCCGTCGAGCTGGGCGTCGACCCTCTCCACAGCCTGTGCGTCGTCGCTGGAACCGGCCTCGAGGATCAGCACGCCCTGCTCGAAGCTGAGCCGCACCGGGGTGTTCCGCTCGGCCACCAGGGCCACGCGCTTGACGGCCTCCACGAAGGGGGCGGTCTCGATGACGGCGATCGAGTTGAACTCCGTCGGGAACAGCGTGCGGTACTTCGGCAGGTCACCTTCGAGCAGCCGCGTCGTCGTGCGGCGCCCGGCACCCTCGAAACCGATCAGGCCCTCACCGGCACCGGAGCCCGACAGCGCGAGCGTGACCGTGTCACCGCTCGTGAGCGCCTTGGCGGTGTCCTGGAGCGTCTTGGCGGGCACCAGGGCGACCGCGGACGCCTCGGGGTCCTCCGGCTTCCACAGGAACTCGCGGACCGCGAAGCGGTAGCGGTCGGTCGAGGCCAGGGTGACCGTGTCGCCCTCGATCTCGATGCGTACGCCGGTCAGCACCGGAAGCGTGTCGTCGCGGCCGGCCGCGATCGCCACCTGGTTCGCGGCGGCGGCGAAGACCTCACCAGGGACGGTGCCCGTGGCGGTCGGCATCTGCGGCAGCGCGGGGTACTCCTCCACAGGAAGCGTGTGGAGTGTGAATCGCGAGGAGCCACAGACCACCGTCGCCCGCACACCGTCTGTGGAGATCTCCACCGGACGGTTGGGCAGGGCGCGGCAGATGTCGGCGAGCAGACGGCCGGAGACAAGAACCGTGCCCTCCTCGTCGACCTCGGCATCGACGGACACCCGCGCCGAGACCTCGTAGTCGAAGCTGGAAAGGCTCAGTGCGCCTTCCTCGGCCTTCAGCAGCAGGCCCGCGAGGACAGGCGCCGGCGGCCGGGCCGGGAGGCTGCGCGCCGCCCACGCCACCGCCTCCGCGAGTACGTCGCGTTCCACCCGGATCTTCACTTAGCCGCCCTCCTGCTGTTGCTGGCACTGGGGACCAGTCTGACGCACCGCACTGACAGTGGGTGCCCGTCGGGGTCAAGTCGTGACGAGCGGCGCCGGAGGTCCGGAGAGCAAGTTGTGCACAGGCCCCCCTTCCAAGCGAATTCCCCGGTGACTCCAAGTGGGAGTAGTAGTAGGGCCTGTGGAAACCGTGGATAACCGCGAATGCGCAGGTCAGCACCGCTTTTTTATCCACTGCGCCTGTGGGCGGGACCGGTGGACAACCGGGGGTTTCTGTGGACGGGCGGAAGTTACACACACCCGATGCACAGGCAAGGGGTACTTCTCCCCAGCCCTGTCCCCAGCTTTACCCACCTTCCCCACAGGCCAACCGACCCCCTTGGTGTGACGCCTTTCACTCGGCACGGTGACAGGGCGCGTTGCGTTGCCGAACAGTGGACAGCGGTGTGGAGAAGCTGGGGAAAGCTGGGGACAACCGGCCCGTGCCTGTGGGCGGCCGGTGGACAACGTCATGCACACCCTGTGGACGAGATTTTCATCCACACCCTGTGGAGAGTCTTCGTCCACGAATCCACAGCCACCTGACCTGGCTTGATGATCCCTCAGCAGGTTCCCCTGTGGACAGCATCTGGACAACTTCCCGGTCCCCAGGGTGTGGAGGAGAGAAAGACCGCAGATCTGTGGAGAACAGGCCTCTCAGCAGCGGAAATCGAACAGCGCGCGTGCCCAGACGGGGTCTACGCGCGCGTGCACAGGCTGCGGACAACGGCGAAGGGCGCCCCGGAATCGTTCCGGAGCGCCCTTCGGGAGGCGTGTCTCAGCGGCGCTGAGAGCGTCTGTCAGACCTCAGTCCGTCCTCTGTCGGCCCTCTGTCAGCCGTTCTTGATGCGATTGGTGAGCTCGGTGACCTGGTTGTAGATGGAGCGCCGCTCGGCCATCAGCGCGCGGATCTTGCGGTCGGCGTGCATCACGGTCGTGTGGTCGCGGCCGCCGAACTGCGCACCGATCTTGGGCAGCGAGAGGTCCGTCAGCTCGCGGCAGAGGTACATCGCGATCTGGCGTGCCGTCACCAGGACGCGGCTGCGCGAGGATCCGCAGAGGTCGTCCACCGTCAGGCCGAAGTAGTCGGCGGTCGCCGCCATGATGGCCGGCGCGGTGATCTCCGGAGAGGCGTCCTCGCCCCCAGGGATCAGATCCTTGAGCACGATCTCCGTCAGACCGAGGTCCACAGGCTGTCGATTGAGCGAGGCGAAGGCTGTGACCCGGATCAGCGCGCCCTCGAGCTCACGGATGTTGCGTGAGATGCGGGACGCGATGAACTCAAGGACCTCCGGAGGAGCGTTGAGCTGCTCCTGCACCGCCTTCTTACGAAGGATGGCGATACGCGTCTCCAGCTCCGGCGGCTGGACGTCGGTGATCAGTCCCCACTCGAAGCGGTTGCGCAGCCGGTCCTCCAGGGTCACCAGCTGCTTGGGTGGCCGGTCGCTGGAGAGCACGATCTGCTTGTTCGCGTTGTGGAGCGTATTGAAGGTGTGGAAGAACTCCTCCTGCGTCGACTCCTTGCTCGCAAGGAACTGGATGTCGTCGACGAGCAGGATGTCCATCTCGCGGTATCGCTTGCGGAAGGTGTCGCCCTTGCCGTCGCGGATGGAGTTGATGAACTCGTTGGTGAACTCCTCGGAGCTCACGTACCGCACGCGCGTGCCGGGGTAGAGGCTGCGGGCGTAGTGCCCGATCGCGTGCAGAAGATGCGTTTTGCCAAGTCCCGACTCCCCATAGATGAAGAGGGGGTTGTA
This sequence comes from Streptomyces sp. NBC_01381, assembly GCF_026340305.1. Taxonomy (NCBI): domain Bacteria; kingdom Bacillati; phylum Actinomycetota; class Actinomycetes; order Kitasatosporales; family Streptomycetaceae; genus Streptomyces; species Streptomyces sp. NBC_01381. The sequence goes on from NZ_JAPEPI010000001.1 coordinate 773,093, forward strand.
GGCCTTGGCGGGCGCTTCGGCGACGGCGACCGCGGCCGCGTGCGCGAAGCGGTTGGAGGCACCGATGACGAAGGTGTCGAAGAGGTACTTCGGGTTGAGGCGCGCGGTGGGCTCGCCGGGAGCCGACGCGGGGGCCGGCTGCGCGGCCAGCGGGCCGGGGGCGCCGCCGTGCACACCGTGACCGTTGCTGTGGCCGCCGCCGCGGTGACCGGATGGGCCGCCGGAACCGGGCGCGGACGACGGCTCGGAGAGCTCGTGCCGCTCACGCCGGTCGTGGCGGTCCTGCTGGTCCTGCCGGTCGGTGCGGTGCTGTTCGTACGGGGAGTGGCTCTGCGGCGGCTGAGTCCGGTAGTCGTGCTGCGGCTGCTGGACCGGCGTCGCGTAGGGATCGCGGTCGGGGAAGCCGAGCCGGGGCTGCTGCCAGCCGTAGTCGTCCTGCTGCTGCGGCGGCTGCGGCCAGGCGCCGGGCGCGGGGCGCTGATAGTCCGGGTACGCGGGCCGGGCGTTCGGCAGCTGGTCGGGCCGCGAGCCCTGGGGGTGCTCCTCCTGGCTGCGGCGGCCGTAGCCGTCGTACGCGTCGTGTCCCTGACCGGAGCCCTGGTGCGGCTCGGGCTCTTCGTAACGCTGCTGCTGGGACTGCTGTTGCTGCTGGCCGGGCTGTTGCTGGGCGGGGGGCGCGGAAGGGCCCACCGGTTCGCCCACCGAGTCGTCGACGGTGATGGCGATGCGGATCGGACGGCCGCACTCGCGGCTCAGCGATTCACTGACGATGGGGGCGAGCCGTCCCTCGAGCACGCCCTTGGCGAATTCGTTCGGCACGGCGAGCAGTGCGGTGTCGGCGACCAGTGCCAGCGGCTGGCAGCGCTTGATCCAGCGCTCGTCCTTCGCCTCGACGCCGTGCCCACGCCCTTCCCCCAGCAGCTGTTCCAGCACTCGTGGCCACACTGCGGCAAGATCGGCAGGTACGTCAGCCACAGGGCACGCTCTCTCACGGGGTCCCACGATGGTGTGGTTCTGGGGACCGAAATCGGGATCGGCAGGGAGAAGGGAATGAATCGGAGTTTGGCCACGGTAGTCAGGGCAACCGCTGCGGTTCAAGTTGTTGTCCACAGGCTGTGCACAGTGTCTCTCCCTGACGGTCGGTTTGACCGGATGGCGTAGCCCCGCGTACCGTGACCAGGTCGAGTTGTCGATGGCTGCTGCCGCCTGCCTCCGATGGGCAAAGATCACGATCTGTGATTGTGAAGCGGTGCACTCGGTGCGTATTCGCGAGCTTCTCGTGGGCGCACGGTGACAGCCAGGCGATGTCCCGCCACCACACAATCATTTCTGGAGCCCCCGAGTGAGCAAGCGCACCTTCCAGCCGAACAACCGCCGTCGCGCCAAGACCCACGGCTTCCGCCTGCGGATGCGCACCCGTGCCGGCCGCGCCATCCTCGCGAACCGTCGTGGCAAGGGTCGCGCCAGCCTTTCCGCTTAATCGCATTAGGTCATGACGTCGTGCTGCCTACCGAGCATCGGCTGAGGCGGCGCGAAGACTTCGCGACCGCGGTACGCCGAGGACGCCGGGCCGGACGCCCGCTTCTCGTCGTCCATCTGCGTAGCGGCGCAACGGACCCGCACGTGCCTGGGGAGAGCATTCCCCCGACGCGTGCGGGTTTCGTCGTGAGCAAGGCCGTGGGCGGCGCTGTCGTACGCAACGCGGTGAAGCGCAGGCTGCGTCATCTGATGCGTGACCGGGTGGCTCTGCTGCCCCCCGGTAGCCTGGTAGTCGTACGAGCGTTGCCCGGTGCGGGCGACGCCGACCATGCACAGCTGGCCCGAGACCTGGATGCCGCTCTTCAGCGGCTGCTGGGAGGGGGCGCTCGATGAAGTACCCACTGCTGGCTCTGATCAAGCTGTACCAGTGGACGATCAGTCCGCTGCTCGGCCCGGTGTGCAAGTACTACCCGTCGTGCTCCCGCTACGGCTACCTGGCCATCGACCGGCACGGTGCGATCAAGGGAACGGCGCTCACTGCCTGGCGCATCCTGCGGTGCAATCCGTGGTCGCTCGGTGGTGTCGACCACGTCCCGCCGCGCAAGCGTCCGCGGTGGCACGAGATGCTGCGCGCCAAGTGGCGCGAACGCAAGGGCGGGCCCTCCGCCGCTGGCGTGCCCTCCGGGGAGATCTCCCCCCAGACCCCGAGCCCGGCCGCCGAGACCCCGTCCCATGCTCAAGGAGCCTGATTAGTGGACACGATTGCCAGTCTGTTCAGCTTCATCACGACACCCGTTTCCTGGGTCATCGTCCAGTTCCACGCTGTGTACGGGAAGATTTTCGGTCCCGACACGGGCTGGGCCTGGGGCCTGGCCATCGTGTCCCTGGTGATCTTGATCCGTATCTGTCTGATCCCGCTCTTCGTGAAGCAGATCAAGGCGACTCGGGCGATGCAGACGCTGCAGCCCGAGATGAAGAAGATCCAGGAGCGCTACAAGAGCGACAAGCAGCGCCAGTCCGAAGAGATGATGAAGCTGTACAAGGAGTCGGGTACCAATCCGCTCTCCTCGTGCCTTCCCATCCTGGCGCAGTCGCCGTTCTTCTTCGCGCTGTACCACGTGCTCAACAGCATCGCGACCGGCAAGACGATCGGTGTCATCGACGAGGGGCTCCTGGAGAGCGCGCGTAAGGCGCACATCTTCGGTGCTCCGCTGGCCGCGAAGTTCACCGACAGCGCCGACAAGGTCGCCTCGCTCAACGCCTCGCTGACCGACGTCCGCGTCGTCACCGCGATCATGATCATCCTGATGTCGGCGTCGCAGTTCTTCACCCAGCGCCAGCTGATGACGAAGAACGTGGACACGACGGTCAAGACGCCGTTCATGCAGCAGCAGAAGATGCTGATGTACGTCTTCCCGGTCATGTTCGCCGTGTTCGGCATCAACTTCCCGGTCGGTGTCCTCGTCTACTGGCTGACCACCAACGTGTGGACCATGGGCCAGCAGATGTTCGTGATCCGCCGGAACCCCACTCCGGGCTCCAAGGCGCAGGCCGCGTTCCTCGAGCGTCTGCAGAAGCAGGTCACGCACCACAAGAAGGTGCGGGGTCGTGGCAACACGAATGTCATCAAGGCGATCGTCGCCAAGGGCCGTGACCGCAACGAGTTCGAGCGCAAGTTCATCAACGGTCTGACCAAGGCGGGCCTCGCAGCCCAGGCCGACGGCTCCGTGGCCGAGGGCGAGAGCGCGGTTGCCACCGAGACCGAGGACGGCACTCCGGCCGCCGGTGGCGGTGCTCCCAAGCGGCAGCAGCCCAAGCGCCAGAGCAAGTCGCAGCGCCAGTCCGCGGCCGCGCACAGCACGGCCAAGTCGGAGGGCGACGCGGACGAGGACTCGGACGCCAAGACGTCGCTGGAGAAGACCAAGGACGAGCCCGAGGACGCCAAGCCCAAGGCCGGGGGCGGCAAGTCCGGGTCAGGTAACGCACGCCAAGCCAAGTCGGGGCAGCGCAAGGGCCAGCAGCGGCCCAAGCACCCGTCGAAGAAGTAGAAGGAGTCCATCCGTGACGGAAGGCACCACCGCCCCCGCCGAAGTCGAGGCCGGCGACACTCTCACCCGCCTTGAGCAGGAGGGCGAGATCGCTGCGGACTACCTCGAGGGTCTGCTGGACATCGCCGATCTCGACGGCGACATCGACATGGACGTCGAGGCCGACCGCGCCGCTGTCTCGATCATCAGCGACTCGAACAGCCGCGATCTGCAGAAGCTCGTCGGCCGTGACGGTGAGGTCCTGGAGGCGCTCCAGGAGCTGACCCGGCTCGCGGTGCACCGTGAGACCGGCGACCGCAGCCGGCTGATGCTGGACATCGCGGGCTACCGCGCCAAGAAGCGCGAGGAGCTCTCCGAGCTGGGCGCCAAGGCGGCGGCCGATGTGAAGAGCTCCGGCGAGCCGGTGAACCTCAAGCCGATGACGCCGTTCGAGCGCAAGGTCGTGCATGATGCGGTCAAGGCCGCCGGTCTGCGCAGCGAGTCGGAGGGCGAGGAGCCGCAGCGCTTCGTCGTCGTGCTTCCCGCCTGATCGCACGTCGTTCTCCCGGCCCCGTCTGTTCGCAGGCGGGGCCGGTCTTTGTCAGCCTGATAGTCAGCCACCCCAGTGCGGTACGGAAGGACGGTCCCCGTGACGGAGGCAGCGGAGCTCCCGCCGGCGCCTGAGCAGGCCCGGGCAGTATTCGGTGAGCGCTTCTCGGACGCGGTCCGATACGCGGAGTTGCTGGCCGACGCGGGAGTGCAGCGCGGTCTGATCGGCCCGCGCGAAGTGCCCCGGCTGTGGGAGCGGCACCTGCTGAACTGCGCGGTGCTCTCCGAGGTCGTGCCCGAGAACGTGACGGTCTGCGATGTCGGCTCGGGCGCAGGGCTGCCGGGCATTCCGCTGGCCCTCGTCCGGCCGGATCTGAAGATCACGCTCCTTGAGCCGCTGCTGCGGCGGACGAACTTCCTCACCGAAGTCGTCGAGCTGCTGGGCCTCGATCATGTGACGGTCGTGCGCGGCCGCGCCGAGGAGGTCCTCGGCAAGCTGCCTTCGGTCCATGTGGTGACGGCGCGTGCCGTGGCGCCGCTGGACCGGCTCGCCGCGTGGGGCGTTCCCTTGCTGCGTCCGTATGGAGAGATGCTGCTCCTCAAGGGCGATACCGCCGAGGAAGAGGTCAAGGCCGCGGGAGCCGCCCTGAGCAAGCTCGGCGCGGTGAACACCTCGGTGCTTCACGTCGGAGAGGGCGTGGTGGACCCGCTGTCCACCGTGGTGCGGGTCGAGGTCGGCGAGAGCCCCGGCGGCGTGCGCTTCGCTGCCAAGCGGGCCAAGGCGGCACGCACGGGGCGGACCCGGCGTCGTCGCTGAGCGATGCTGCCGCCAGGCGAGCGGCTACGTCGCAGTTGATCCGTCCTGACGACGAGCCGTACTCCACAAAACCTGCCAAACGTACGCATACCGGGGTGTCGCAGCTGCGGCACCCCGGCTGCCGTGCATCGTGTTTCACGTGAAACGTCGCTCACTGCTGCATGGCATCATCAGTCGCGGCCGCGCTGCTGAACCTCGCGACCGCCGTCCGCTCGGATCCCTCGATAAGGGCACCGAGTTGTCCACAGAGGTGGATTCGTCCACAGAAGACCGGGCCTCGCTGGTTCACGACCCTCAAAGCATGGGAGGCTCTGTTCATTGCGAGCCTGAAGTCGAGGAGAGTGAATCCTTGCGGTCCGACGCCAACATCGCGGGACCGATGACCGATCCGGTCCCCGGTCCCCGTACCGAGTCGGCGGGGGAGGATGTTTCACGTGAAACACCGAGCCCGATGGACGACACCCCTATCGGTCGTGCTGCCCAACTGGCGGTGGAAGCCCTTGGCCGCGCAGGCGAGGGCCTGCCGCGACCTGAGCAGACACGCGTCATGGTGGTCGCCAACCAGAAGGGCGGAGTAGGCAAGACGACGACGACCGTCAATCTCGCCGCTTCGCTCGCTCTGCACGGTGCGCGCGTCCTGGTCATCGACCTCGACCCGCAGGGCAATGCCTCCACGGCTCTGGGGATCGACCACCACGCCGAAGTGCCGTCCATCTACGACGTGTTGGTGGAGAGCAAGCCGCTCTCCGAGGTCGTGCAGCCGGTGCCTGATGTCGAGGGTCTGTTCTGCGCCCCCGCCACGATCGATCTCGCCGGTGCGGAGATCGAGCTGGTGTCGCTGGTCGCGCGGGAGAGCCGGCTGCAGCGGGCGATCCAGGCGTACGAGCAGCCGCTGGACTACATCCTCATCGACTGCCCGCCGTCGCTCGGTCTCCTGACGGTCAACGCCCTGGTGGCCGGTGCGGAGGTCCTGATCCCCATTCAGTGCGAGTACTACGCACTGGAGGGCCTCGGTCAGCTTCTGCGCAACGTCGACCTTGTGCGGGGCCACCTCAACCCGCATCTGCATGTCTCGACGATCCTGCTCACCATGTACGACGGCCGGACCCGGCTCGCCTCGCAGGTGGCGGACGAGGTGCGCAACCACTTCGGCGAGGAGGTGCTGCGGACGAGCATTCCCCGCTCGGTCCGTATCTCCGAGGCGCCGAGCTACGGACAGACCGTGCTGACCTACGATCCGGGGTCGAGCGGTGCCCTCTCGTACTTCGAGGCGGCCCGGGAGATCGCGCTCCGCGGCGTCGGCATTCGCTACGACGTACAGCACGCCCACATGGGCGCTCAGAATGACCAGCACAGCACGACGGAGGGGTTGCAGTGAGCGAGCGACGGAGAGGCCTTGGCCGTGGCCTCGGCGCCCTGATCCCTGCGGCCCCGACGGAGAAGTCGGCCGCCCAGGCCGCGGGTGGGGCTTCTGCTTCCCCCACCGCAGTACCGGTGCTCACCGCCGAGCGGGGGGTGGCGGCCGCGAAGGTGGCGGCGCTCCCGCAGAGCTCCGTTTCACATGAAACACAGGAGCCGCCGAAGGGGACGGTCGAGGCTGCTCCGGAGAACCCGGTCGGCGCGCACTTCGCCGAGCTGCCGCTCGACTTCATCACGCCCAACCCGAGGCAGCCGCGTGAGGTCTTCGACGAGGACGCCCTCGCCGAACTCGTGACCTCCATCAAGGAGGTCGGGCTTCTCCAGCCCGTCGTCGTGCGGCAGGTGGGAAGCTCGAGCTACGAGCTCATCATGGGCGAGCGGCGCTGGCGTGCCTGCCGTGAGGCGGGACTCGAGCGCATCCCGGCGATCGTCCGTGCCACGGACGACGAGAAGCTGCTCCTGGACGCACTGCTCGAGAACCTGCACCGTGCGCAGCTGAACCCGCTGGAAGAGGCCGCCGCCTACGACCAGTTGCTCAAGGACTTCAACTGCACGCACGACCAGCTGGCTGACCGGATCGGCCGTTCGCGTCCGCAGGTCTCCAACACGCTGCGGCTCCTTAAGCTGTCGCCGGCGGTTCAGCGCCGGGTCGCCGCCGGAGTGCTGTCCGCGGGTCACGCTCGCGCTCTGCTCTCCGTCGAGGACTCGGAGGAGCAGGACCGCCTCGCACACCGGATCGTCGCCGAGGGCCTCTCGGTGCGGGCCGTCGAAGAGATCGTGACCCTCATGGGCTCGCGGCCGCAGAGCGCCCCGAAGTCCAAGGGGCCGCGTGCGGGTGCTCGGGTTTCGCCGTCGCTGACGAACCTCGCCACCCGCCTCTCCGACCGGTTCGAGACCCGTGTACGGGTGGACCTCGGTCAGAAGAAGGGCAAGATCGTCGTCGACTTCGCTTCGCTGGAGGACCTGGAGCGCATTCTGTCGACGCTCGCCCCGGGCGAGGGTCCGGTCCTGAGGAACGGACTTGCCGAGGACGCCACCGAGGAAGACGCCTCGGAGGACGGCGAGGCCTGAGCCTCATCAACCGTGCTCCAGAGCGGGCCGTGTCCGGTGTGTACCGGAACACGGCCCGCTCTTTGCTTTCTTACGGTATCGATGGAATCGCATCGTGGATACGATGCGATCGGGTATGGCGCATCCAGCTGACGGCACCTCATTGGGGAGGCGGGGGCCATGCGATCGGTGAGCCGCACCGGACTGATGACCGCGGGCCTTGGGCTGGGAGCGGTCGGCGGATTCGTCGGCAGCCTGCTGAAGGAACGGAGCGCTCTGACTGCCGCCCGCGAAGCCGCTGGCGAAGGAAGTGAGGAACCGCCTTCATGGGGCGTCGGCTCGTACCGCTCACGCTGGACAACCTCCCGGACCTTCCCAAGCGCTGCCGGTCGTGCGTCTTCTGGGAACTGGACCCGGTCAGCGGCCAGGCCGCGGTAAAGGCCGGCACGCCCGAGCTGGAGAAGGAAGCCTGGATCTCCGCCGTCCTGCTGGAGTGGGGATCCTGCGGCCGCGTCGTGTACGTGGACGAGGTGCCAGTGGGCTACGTCCTCTACGCACCCCCGGCGTACGTGCCCCGGTCCACCGCGTTTCCCACGAGCCCCGTGTCGCCGGATGCCGTGCAGCTGATGACTGCGTGGATCATGCCGGACTACCAGGGCCAGGGGCTCGGCCGGGTGATCGTCCAGACGGTGGCCAAGGATCTGCTGCGCCGCGGCTTCAAGGCGATCGAGGCCTTCGGCGACGCCCGCTGGGAGAAGCCCGCCTGTGTGCTGCCCGCGGACCATCTGCTGGCGGTGGGCTTCAAGACGGTCCGCCCGCATCCCTCGTATCCCCGGCTCAGGCTCGAGCTGCGTACGACGTTGTCCTGGAAGGAAGACGTCGAGATGGCGCTCGACCGACTGCTCGGTGCTGTACAGAAGGAGCCGGTGCTCCGACCGCTCTGAGCCCAACCCTGTCATGCGAATGGGCCAACCCCGGAGGGTTGGCCCATTCGTGTTTCACGTGAAACAACGTCGCGCGGCGGCCGACGCCCGTCGGTCGGTGCCCGCCACTCATCGCTCGCTACTCGGCGATGAAGTCCGCGAGGTCGCGCTCGAGAGCGGCCTTCGGCTTGGCGCCGACGATGGTCTTGGCAACCTCGCCACCCTGGTACACGTTCAGGGTCGGGATGGACATGACGCCGTACTTGGCGGCGATGCCCGGGTTCTCGTCGATGTTGAGCTTGACGATCTCGATCTTGTCGCCGTGCTCGGCCGCGATCGCCTCGAGGGACGGGGCGATCTGACGGCACGGACCGCACCAGGCGGCCCAGAAGTCCACCAGGACGGGCTTGTCGTTCTTGAGGACGTCTTCCTCGAAGGAAGCGTCGGTCACGTTCTTCAGGGTGCCGGCCACGGCGGGCTCCTTAACTTGGTGGGGCGGTGGGGAAGAAGGGATGTCAGACGGTGGCTGCCGCGGTCTCGCTGTCCGTGAGGGCGGCGAGGAAGCGCTCGGCGTCCAGGGCGGCGGAGCAGCCGGTGCCGGCTGCCGTGATCGCCTGGCGGTACGTGTGGTCGACGACGTCACCGGCACCGAAGACACCGGTCAGGTTCGTCCGGGTCGAGGGCGCCTCGACCTGCAGGTAGCCCTCGTCGTCCAGCTCGAGCTGACCCTTGAAGAGCTCCGTACGCGGGTCGTGGCCGATCGCGATGAACAGACCCGTCACCGGCAGCTCGGAGGTCTCACCCGTCTTGAGGTTGCGCAGCGTCAGACCGGAGAGCTTCTGCTCGCCCTTGATCTCGGCGACCTCGCTGTCCCAGACGAACTTGATCTTCGGGTCGGCGAACGCGCGGTCCTGCATCGCCTTGGAGGCACGCAGGCTGTCGCGGCGGTGCACGATCGTCACGGACTTGGCGAAGCGGGAGAGGAAGGTCGCCTCCTCCATCGCGGTGTCGCCACCGCCGATCACGGCGATGTCCTGGTCCTTGAAGAAGAAGCCGTCGCAGGTCGCGCACCAGGAGACGCCGCGGCCGGAGAGCGCGTCCTCGTTCGGCAGACCGAGCTTGCGGTGCTGGGAGCCGGTCGTCACGATCACGGTCTTCGCACGGTGCACGGTGCCCGCCGTGTCCGTCACGGTCTTGATCTCGCCGCTCAGGTCGACAGCGATCACATCGTCCGGAACCAGCTCGGCGCCGAAGCGCTCGGCCTGGGCCCGCATGTTGTCCATGAGCTCGGGGCCCATGACGCCGTCCTGGAAGCCGGGGAAGTTCTCCACCTCGGTGGTGTTCATGAGCGCACCACCCGCGGTGACGGCGCCCTCGAACACCAGTGGCTTCAGCGACGCGCGTGCGGTGTAGAGCGCCGCCGTGTAGCCGGCGGGCCCGGAGCCGATGATGATCACGTTACGGACGTCGGTCACGGCTTGATTCCTCGTCTCTGGAGACTGCTGCGTACTGCTGGTGGGTGCCTGTCTCAGGTCTCTCACCCCACCCAACGGATCCTACGGGGCTTGCATTCCCGACGTGTCCGGGCGCACGTAAGCATGTCAGGGACGGCGGCATGCCCTTGCACGACCGCGCTCCTCTTGCCGGTGCGGTGAGAGGTCAGGGCCGGGCGTAGGAGTTCGTCAGCAGGATCTTGCCAGCGGCGGTGGACGACGACGGCTTGTCGGTGCACGTCGCGTCGACGACGTACGCGGAGACCTTGGTGCTGTCGGAGTCATGCGACGCCACGACGAGGTAGGCGTCCTTCCCCTTGTACGTGCCCTCCTCGGCGGCGATCGGCGTCCTGGCGCCGAGGCCTCGCTGGACGCACTCCGGCACCGAGACCGCCGCCTCACGCATCGGTGAGTTCTCCTTGGGGGACTCCGGGCTCGATCGCACGTCGAAGGACGGCTTGCCGGCTTCGGGCTCGGCAGCCGGGTTCTTGGCGAGGAGGTCGGTCACCTGGCCCTTGAGCCTCTCCTCGGAGAAGGCGTGTGCGGAGGCGGTGTGGTCCGACGAGGTGCCGGCTGTCCCGCCCGAGCCGCCGCCCAGGTTCTGCATCAACAGCGTTCCGAGGCCGATGGCGGCGGCCGTGACGACGGCCCCGAGCACGGCGGTGCGCCGACGTCCGCCCCGGAAGCGGCTCCGACGCCCAGGGCCGGTGGCCGCACGAGGGTGTCCGGCGGGCCGGTCTGCGGACGGACCGGGGGTGGGAGTGACCGCCGGCTCAGCGGAGCCGGGCGATGTTTCACGTGAAACACGCGCGCCGGTCGACGCGGTGTCGGGAGCATCGGTCTCGGTCTCGAGCGAGTCGGACGTGAAGGATTCAGACGGGAGCGACTCAGGCATGATGGAGTCCAGCAGCGCCTCCGCCGCCAGCGCCGCGTCGATGCGGCCGGCGACATCGGCGGGCATCCGGGGCGGACCCGGCAGCGTGCCGAGCATGCCGCGGATCTCCTCCAATGACGCGTAGACATCGGCGCAGAGCTCGCAGTCGTCCAGATGCCGCCGCACGTCGAGGGTGCGGGCAGGGGCGAGCAGCCCCTCCGTGAGGTCGGAGATCTCAGCGACTTCTGGGTGCCCGGCCGAGTCGGTCGTGGTCGTCACGCTCGCCCACCTCCGCCCTTCACAGCAGCTGAATCGCTTGGTCCCGCTTCCCGTGGCCCCGCTGCAGGTGGGACGGATGTCCCCTGCGTCCGGTTCCTTCCCGGGTCCGGCTTCTTGCCGTTCTGGTCCTCGCCGCCGTCTCCGCTCGGCGTACGGGTCTCCGTACGCAGGTGGGTGAGCAGCGGCAGCAGTCTGGCTCTGCCGCGCGCGCAGCGGCTCTTCACGGTGCCGGTGGGCACATCGAGCACTCGGGCCGCCTCGGCCACCGGATAGCCCTGCATGTCCACCAGGACGAGGGCGGCGCGCTGGTCGTGCGGCAGCGTGCCGAGGGCCTCGATGAGCTGGCGGTGCAGATCGCCCCGCTCGACGGGGGCCGACGCCGACTCGTGCGGCTCGAGAAGCTGCTCGAGGCGTTCGGTGTCGTCGATGGGGGAGGTCTTCCGCGATGCCGCCTTGCGCGCCCGGTCGAGGCAGGCGTTCACCGTGATCCGGTGCAGCCACGTCGTGACGGCGGACTGACCGCGGAAGGTGTGCGCGGCGCGGTAGGCGGAGACCAGGGCGTCCTGGACGGCGTCCGCGGCCTCCTCGCGGTCCCCCAGCGTGCGCAGGGCGACCGCCCACAGGCGGTCACGATGGCGCCGGACGAGCTCACCGAAGGCGTCCTTGTCGCCGGCCACATGGCTGGCCAGGAGGTCCTGGTCGCTCATCTCGCCGTGCATGGTGTCATCCACCGTCGAACCCCCTCCCCCCGGTGAGCCCAGTCCCTCAGCCCGTGAACTTCACGTCCGTGATGGCCTGCTTGTACCCCGCGGTGCTGTACTCATCACGGGGCGATTTCGGTACATCGGTCAGCCAGACGAGAACGTACTGCGTCTTGACCGGCTTCTCCGCCTTGACCTTCAAGCTGTGGCCGGTGGTCCTGGCGGTCCCGATCTCCTTCATCGCGGTCAGCGGCGTCGAGGAGGACATCGAGTCCGTGGCGTACAGCTCGACCGTCGTGTGGTCGCCCTCATAGCGGAGCCCGATCGACGCGGTCGACACGTCCTGCTCCTTGCCGAGGTCGTAGACGATGCCCACGCCCGGCTTGAAGGGCGCGAGCCGTGGACCTTCTATGAAGCTCTTGCTCCGCCAGTACGTCGAGTCGTCACCGTCGTACGTATTGGGGACGCCTTGAGGGTTCTGCGCGTCGCCCTTGGCGACGTACTCGTCGGCGTTCTCGATCTTGATCGGCTTCCCGGGCTTGGGCTTGTTCTTGTCGCCGTCGTCGGAGGTGTCCGTCGATCCGGGGTCGTCGTTCTTCCCCCGGTCCATCAGCGCGTCCGCCAGCTGCCAGCTGCCGAGGCCAAGGGCCGCGATGAGGAGCGCCGACACGGCCCACTTGAGGGCCTTGCCCGTACGGCTCTGCAGCGGGGGCGGCGGGGTCGGCACCGGCTGGGTGGCGCCGGGACGGGCCGCGGGGCGGCCGTAGGTGCCCTGCTGGTACGTCGTGCGCTGGTACTCGGGCGGGGCCGTGAACGCGGGCTCCGGAGGGCGGATGCGGGGCATCTCGCCGATGGCCTTCACCAGCTCCTCCGGCGTCGTGCACGGAGGCTCCTGGCGGGAGGCGGTCGCACCCTCGTTGACGAGCGCGCGCATCGCGAGCTCTGAGAGCCCCCTGTGCACGCCCGCACGCACCTGGTCGGGGGCGATCAGGCCGACGCCCTTGGGAAGCCCGGAGAGGCCGTACGCATCGTCCTCGTAGGGCCAGCGCTGGGTCAGCGAGGCGTACAGCAGCGCGCCGATCGCCTCCGTGTCCGTGCGCTGCGGGGTGTCCGAACTGATGCCTCGGAGCGCGGCGTTCACGGCGAGGCCGCGGATGCGGTACTGGCCGGTCGACGTCCTGAGGACGGCGCTCGGCGTCAGCCGCAGGTGGGCGAGGCCTTCGCGATGGGCGGCAGCCATGGCCTGGGAGACCTGGCTGACGAGCTGGTACGCGTCGTGCGCCTCAAGAGGCCCCGCCGCCAGCAACGCGGTGAGTTCTGTGGCGTCCGGCAGCCACTCGTGGACGACGTAGACGAGGTCGTTCTCCTCGACCGCGTCCAGGACGTGCACAAAGCGGGGATCGCCGAGCAGCGCGGACGAGCGCGCCGCGGCGAGTACCGATCGTGCCCGCGGATGGTCGGCGGGCAGCAGATGTACGCCGACGGCCCGGCGGAGTTTCTCGTCCACCGCGCGCCAGCTGCTGAAACCGTCCAGACGGGTGACGCACTCTTCGAGTCGATAGCGTCTGGCGAGCTTGTGACCGCTGTGCAGCTCGGGGGGTGATGCCGCCCCCGAGCTCGTGGGCTCGCCGGTCTCTGCTGCGCCTTCTTCTGCCGTTTCCCGCTCCCGGGTCTGGGCCACCCCGTCGGCCGTGGCCTGCTCCGCCTTCGCGGTCAGCGGCTCATCGCCGCTGTTGTCTGCCACGTCGACGGCAGCCGTGCTCCGTTCCGCCACCGTCGTTCCTGCCTCCCCATCCGTTGCGCTTCGTCAGACGCCAAAGCCAATTGTGCCCACAGTCCGGCGCTATGCACGACACGCGGTGGCCGGTGATGGTTGTGCGGACCCCTCGAACTCACCGTCCGAGGCGGCCGCGCACCATCCCGACCATGGAGTTGAGCTCCGCGATCCGCATGCGCTTCGCGGCGATGAAGAAGACGCCGAGCAGCACCGCACCGCCCACGATCAGCGCCGCCAGCGAGCCGAGGACGCCCTGACCGAGCCCCTGAGTGACCGCGTACGCGGCGGCGCCGCCGAGCAGCGCTCCGGGCAGCGAGGCGATGCCGAGACGGGCGTACGTACGCAGGACGTGGGCGCCGTCCAGGTCGCCGCCGAGACGCTTCCGCAGCCGTTGCCAGGCGACGCCCACGCCGATGGCGTAGGCGAGGCCGTAGATGGCGGCCATGCCCGTCACGGCCCAGCGGGTGGGCAGCAGGAAGTAGCAGGCCGTGGAGGCGGCGGCGTTCACGGCGGCGACGATGACCGTGTTGTAGAAGGGCGTCCGCGTGTCCTCGTAGGCGTAGAACGCACGCAGCACTACGTATTGCACGGAATAGGGGATCAGGCCGAGGCCGAAGGCCATCAGCATGTAGCCCATGTTCGTGGCCTGGGCACTGCCCGAGGAGCCGAAGATCAGCGTGCACATCGGGATGCCGAGTGCGACGAATCCGAAGGCGACGGGCACGATCGCGACCGCTGTCGTGCGCAGGCCCTGCGAGACGTCGTCGCGGACGGAGCCGGTGTCACCGTCCTGTGCCGAGCGGGACAGGCGGGGCAGCAGGGCCGCCATCAGGGAGACCGTGATGATCGCCTGCGGGAGTCCCCAGATGAGCTGGGCGTTGGCGTAGGCGGCGAAGCCGATGCCGCTCGTCGACGGCAGGTCGACGGTGGCGGCGGTGGCCAGCTGGGTGACGACGAGGGCGCCCGCCTGGTTGGCGAGCACGAACAGGATCGTCCACTTGGCCAGCTTGGCGGCCTTGCCCAGGCCGTGGCCCTTCCAGTCGAAGCGCGGACGCAGCTTGAATCCGGTCTCGCGCAGGTAGGGGATCATCGCCAGGGCCTGGACGACGAGACCGAGCAGGACACCGACGCCGAGGAGCCGTTCAGCCTCCGGCGGGATGCTGGTCACGGTCATGCCGGACGACGCCGACGATCCGTAGACCCAGATGAACATGCCGAGCGTGGCGATGATGACGATGTTGTTGAGGACCGGCGTCCACATCATCGCGCCGAACTTGCCGCGCGCGTTGAGGATCTGGCCCATCACCACATGGATGCCCATGAAGAAGATCGAGGGCAGGAAGTAGCGCAGCAGCGTTGTACCGACCTCGGTGGCCGCCGGGTCGTTCGCGACCGGCACGGACATCACCCGCACCAGCTGCGGAGCCAGCACGATGCCCAGGACGGTGAGGACGCCGAGCGCCACCATGACGAGGGTCAGTAGGCGGTTGGCGTACGCCTCGCCGCCGTCGTCGTCCGTCTTCATGGAACGCACCAGCTGCGGTACGAACACGGAGTTGAGGCCGCCGCCGACAGTGAGGATGTAGATCATCGTCGGGATCTGGTAGACGACCTGGAAGGTGTCACCGAGCAGCCCGACGCCGAGCGCCGAGACGATCAGGGCGGAACGGATGAAGCCGGTGAGACGCGAGACGAGGGTGCCCGCGGCCATCACCGCACTGGACTTCAGCAGGCTCGCCGCGCGGCCGCCGCCGCTCGACTTCGGGGCGGGCGCTGGAGCCGGGGCCGCAGGGGCGGGGACGCCCGGCGGCTCGGGCGGGTGGTAGCCACCGGGCTGCTGGTGGCCGTTGCCCTGCTGGTAGCCGTCCTGGTTGCCCTGGGGGTAGCCGCCGGGCTGCTGGTAGGCGGCGCCCTGCGGTTCGTGGTAGCCGCCCGGCTGCTGGTCGCGGAAGAGGTGGGCGAAGGCGTCCGGCTCGTGGTGCTCCTCGCCGGCCTGCGTGACCAGGTCGTCGACGCCCACGAACTGGGTCGTACGGGCATCGTCGCCGTACGGAAGGTGCCGGGTCGGACCGTCCGGCTCGGGAGCCGGGGTCTGGGCCCACACGCGGGGGTCCGGCGCGTGCTGCGGGGATGGCGGCTGGGCGTAGAGCGGCTGCGGGTCCTGGTAGTAGCCGGGGGGCGGCGGGGGGTGCGCGGCGCGGTCGTACAGCGCCTCGGTCACCGGGTCCTGGGCGCTGAGGTCCTGCGCGCGGTAGGGGTCCTGGTCATAGGCGTCCTGGAGGTACACGTCCGGGGCAGGCTGCGGTGGCATCTGCCCGTTCTCAGGGGGGCCCGAACCGCCCGCGCCCTGGCCACGGTCACCGTCGTACGGCGCGTTCATGGATACCCCACCTCATCGTCCCCGGGCCCACCGGCCACGACATCGCTCAACGGTCCACTCTCTCACCCGTGTCCGACGGGTCGGTGCTTTCCGGAGCGGTGTCCGGTGTCGGGTCACTCGGCTGCTCGGGGTCGTCGTCCCCGGTCTCGGCGCCGGACTCGCCGTCCGGGCCGTCGTCGGGTCCGTGGTCGGAGCCGTCGGCCGCGGCCTCCTCGGCCTGCTTCCGGGCGGCGCGCTTGCGCTGGGTGTACATCCGGAACCCGGCGAGCACCAGGAGCAGGACGCCACCCGCGATGACGAGCATCACGGTGAGGGTGATCTCGGTGACGTTCACGTCGAAGCGGACCACTTTGCCGTACGGCTGACCGTCCTCGGTGTAGAGCTGGGCGTAGACCGGGACCGGGCCGTTGGCGTTGGCGGTCGTGGTGAACTTCACCGACTGGGCGTGGCCGCCCGCGATCTTGACCGGCCGTTCCGAGTAGGCCTCGCCGTCGATCTTCAGTCGCGTCGGGTTCTCCGACGTGAGGCGCAGCACCATG
Organism: Streptomyces sp. NBC_01381; assembly: GCF_026340305.1. Classification (NCBI taxonomy): domain Bacteria; kingdom Bacillati; phylum Actinomycetota; class Actinomycetes; order Kitasatosporales; family Streptomycetaceae; genus Streptomyces; species Streptomyces sp. NBC_01381. The sequence goes on from NZ_JAPEPI010000001.1 coordinate 789,400, forward strand.
TGGTCGACGCCCTGGACCAGGTTGTTCTGGACCGTCACTGGGATCGTCGCGCTGCGGCCCGAGAGCTTCGCGTCGGACTTCTGGATCAGCCGCACCTGCTGGGTGAGCGTCGTCAGGTAGTTCTGCACGCCCCGGCGGAACCCGTCAGCCTCTGCGGCCCGGCCACGCCACGACGTGGACATCTCGCGGTCTATGGCCCGCCCGAAGGGAGTGATGACGCGGTCGGGCTCGCTGAGGATCGTCTTGAAGCGGTCGAGGTTGTTCTGGGTGTTCTGGATGTCCTGGAAGGCCGACCTCGGCAGCTCCTGCTTGCGCAGCGACGCCGGGTAGGAGCCGGCCGACGGCACCCTGGTCGTGGCCGCCGGGTCCGGCTTGGCCTTCGCCGCAGCCGTCAGGTCCTGTGGCTCCGACCAGCGCTCGTCGGAGAGGGCGGTGAGCGCCTTCGCCATCGACTGGGCCTGGCTGGCGGTCGGCATGCGCTGCGGGGCGACGACGATGCTCCGCTGCTTGTCCGGGTCCTGCAGGGTGACCATCAGGCTCTGGGCGAGGAACTCCTGCACGGCGAGCGTGGAGTTCTCGGCCCCCGTCATGTCGCCCTGGAAGGCGGTGGAGAGCCCGGCGTCGGCCACCACGGCGGTCGTACCGCCGCCGATGGGCCGTGCGGCGTTGGGCGTGTACGGCAGCCCGCCGGTCTCGCGCAGACTGTCGCTGCGGGCGATCACCGTGTGGGCGCCGGCGGAGGTGGAGACGTCGACGATCGACGGGTCGAGGGCGCCGTTCACCGGCCACGCGAAGTCCGACCGCGGCTTGACGTGGAGGATCGTCTCCACGGCCTCGGCGCCCACGTCGGTGGCGCCCTTGAGCTGGCCGAGGGACCCGCTGACCGCCTTGCCGTTGTGGGCGAGCGAGGCGAGGTCGGGGTCGGCGAAGGGCAGCGCGACGACCTTCCCGTCCTGCACGGTCTGCTCGAGGTCGTTCAGCCACTGCTTGGCGACTGCCTGGTTCCTGCCCGCGGTGGTCGACCTGCCGTCGGCGGTCCGCACCCGGTAGCTCCGGGTCATCGCGTCGACCGAGGCCAGCAGATCGGGGTCGACGACCCAGGTGACGTCGAGCTTGCGGCCCAGCGACAGCATCAGGTCGAGGCGGCCGCCCGGGGCGATCTCCTTGGCCAGGTCGTCGTCGGTGAACACGGGCGTCTGCTGCTCGTCCGAGCCGGTCTCCGCCGTGAGGTGCGAGGTGGAGATGAGCGGCCACAGATACGTCGTCTTCGTCTTCGTGTCGGCGTCCTCCGCCTGCCACGGCAGGAAGGTCCGCTCGAAGCCGAGCACCTGGGACCACGGCTGGGCCGATGTCCGGCCGGTGAGGGAGACACCGAGCTGGTAGACGCCGTCGATGCCGAGGTCCAGCGCCTTGACCGGCACGGAGATGCTGAAGTCCGTGCGGACGCCAGGCGCCAGCTTGGAGACCTTCTCGACGTACTTGCCGCCGACCTCGGCTCCGTCGGCCCCCGGCTGGTAGCCGGTGCGCTTGGCGGCCGCGTCGATCTGGCTCCGGCCGGTCAGGGCAGGACCGAGGCGCAGGCCGACCTCGGCTCCGGTCACCGTCTGCTTGCCGTTGTTGGTGACCGTGCCGGAGACGGTGACGGTGTCGTCTTCCGTCGGGGCGGTGGGGGTCAGCGAGTTCAGCGAGACGTCGACGGTGCTGGAACCGGTGGCCTTGGCCGCCGCGCCGGGCACGGCGGCATCCGCGACCGGCGCCGCAGGAAGCTGCAGCACACCGGTCAGCAAAGGGGCCCCAGCCAGCAGCGCTGCCGTGCGCCGCAGCCACCGGCGAGCAGGTGAGGGACTGGTCCCCGGGATGTCTGCCGCCTCGGCCACGCGTTGCCCGTCCTCGTCGTCGTCAGTGGTCGTCGGTTGTGCGTCCACGCATGGTAACGAGGTGCGCTGTGGCGAAGTGCCGCGGACTGCTCCACATGATCGGAAGACCTGGCCGGGGAGGGGCGCGCGGGGCCGGAGCGGCCCGGAAAACCGGGCGGCCGGGGGTGCGCGGGCCACGTACCCTTTTCTGTTGTGCCGAACGCCAATGAAGAGAATCCCATCGCCCTGAGCCAGGTGCAGCGCCGCGCGGTCAGTGAACTACTGCGCGTGTCCCCTGTCGCGGACGACCTTGCCCGCCGTTTCCAGGAGGCCGGGTTCTCCCTTGCCCTGGTCGGCGGCTCGGTGAGAGACGCGCTCCTTGGCCGGCTCGGCAACGACCTGGACTTCACGACCGATGCCCGCCCCGAGGACGTACTGAAGATCGTCAGGCCGTGGGCGGATTCGGTGTGGGAGGTGGGGATCGCCTTCGGCACTGTCGGCAGCCAGAAGGACGGCTACCAGATCGAGGTCACCACGTACCGCTCCGAGGCGTACGACAGGACCTCGCGCAAGCCCGAGGTGTCCTACGGCGACTCCATCGAGGAAGACCTCGTACGCCGTGACTTCACCGTGAACGCGATGGCGGTGGCGCTCCCTGAGAAGGAGTTCATCGACCCGCACGGCGGTCTCGAGGACCTGTCGGAGCGCGTCCTGCGTACCCCTGGCACCCCGGAGGACTCCTTCTCCGACGATCCGCTGCGGATGATGCGGGCGGCGCGGTTCGCCGCGCAGCTGGACTTCGAGGTGGCTCCGGAGGTCGTCGCCGCGATGAAGGCGATGGCCGAGCGGATCGAGATCGTCTCCGCCGAGCGCGTACGTGACGAACTGAACAAGCTGCTCCTCTCGCCGTACCCGGCAAAGGGACTGGCTCTACTTGTCGACACAGGCATCGCCGAGCACGTTCTCCCCGAGCTCCCGGCGCTGCGTCTCGAACGTGACGAGCACCACCGGCACAAGGACGTCTACGACCACTCGCTGATCGTCCTTGAACAGGCGATGGCACTGGAGGAGGAAGGGCCGGACCTGACGCTGCGGCTCGCGGCCCTTCTGCATGACATCGGGAAGCCGCGGACGCGGCGCTTCGAGGACGACGGCCGAGTCTCCTTCCACCACCACGAGGTGGTGGGCGCCAAGATGACCAAGAAGCGGATGACGGAGCTCAAGTACTCGAACGAGCTCGTGAAGGACGTCTCCCGCCTGGTGGAGCTGCACCTGCGCTTCCACGGCTACGGCACGGGCGAATGGACGGACTCGGCGGTACGCCGCTATGTACGCGACGCGGGCCCGCTCCTGAGCCGACTGCACAAGCTGACCCGGTCCGACTGCACGACGCGCAACAAGCGCAAGGCGAGTGCGCTGTCGCGCGCGTACGACGGCCTGGAGGAGCGCATCGCCCGCCTCCAGGAACAGGAGGAGCTGGACTCGATCCGCCCCGACCTGGACGGCAACGAGATCATGCAGATCCTGGACGTACGCCCGGGGCCCGTCATCGGCCAGGCCTACAAGTTCCTGCTGGAGCTGCGCCTCGAGAACGGGCCGATGGAGCGGGACGCGGCGGTCGCGGCGCTCAAGGAGTGGTGGGCCGCGCAGGAGTGAGGTGGGGTTCGGCGCGATGTTTCACGTGAAACATCGCGCCGGGTCCGGACACGCGAAGGGGCACTGTTTCACGTGAAACAGTGCCCCTTCGCAGATGCCGTTACTTGTTCTTCAGGCAGAGCACCACGTCGTGGCTGCCGCCGGTCTGGTAGTAGGCGACCTCGGTCCCCTTGACCGCTTCGCACTTGCTGGTGCTGCTCGTGTCATCGAACTTCTCGATGACCTCGAACTCGGCGTCGCTCGAGGAGCAGTCGGTGTCCTTCATCTCGGGCTGCGACTGCGTGCCGGTGTTCTTCAGGCAGTCACCGACGGCAGTGGTCTCAGCGTCGCTCTTGCCCAACTGGAACTTGACGACAGCGATGATGATCGCGAGAACGACGAAGCCACCGATGCGCAGCAGGAGCTTCTTGCCGCGACCGCCACTCGGTGCGGCCGGAGGCGGAACCGGCGCCCCCTGGTTGTACGGCGGGTAGGGCTGCTGCGGAACGCCGGGCTGGCCCGGCTGACCGGGGTGCGGCTGCACGCCCTGGCCGTACGGATTCTGGCCCTGGGGCGGAGTAGTCACTTGGGGGTCCCCCTCGAACGAGAGCGCGATGGCGCGGATACGACGTCCGTAAGTTATAGGGGCGCAGTGGGATCTCTGAAGTCCAGAGGGGCTCTGTGGCACTGATGTGACACTTACTGCGCGTCAAATCTGGCCATAGCGGCAGCAATTGCTGCGTAGATAACGGCGACCGTGACCACCAGCGGAGCCGATCGACCGTCAGGCGGCAGTATCAGGGCCGCCACTCCTGCCGCGGCGACGAACGCGACGTTGAACAGGACGTCGTAGATGGAGAAGATCCGGCCACGGAAGCCGTCGTCCACCTCGGACTGCACCACCGTGTCCGTGGCGATCTTTGCCCCCTGGGTCGTCAGGCCCAGGAGGAACGCGGCGATGAGCAGGGGGACGGCCTCGAAGGGCAGGCCGAGTGCCGGCTCCAGGACCGCCGCCGCCCCGGCGCAGGCGGCGATCCAGCCGCCGGGGCCAAGCCGGTTCACCGCGGCGGGCGTCACCACCGCCGCCATGAAGAAGCCCGCCCCCGAGATCGCCACGGCGAGGCCAAGGAGGGCGAGCCCGTCGGACTCCGTGGACGACCAGGCGTATCGGCAGAGCATGAGGACCATGACGGACAGGGCGCCGTAGCAGAACCTCATGAGGGTCATGGCGAGCAGCGCGCGGGCGGCGGGGCGCCGCTGCGACAGATGCCGCACGCCGGCCAGCAGATCCCGCGCCGTACCGGAGAGCGCCGCGCCGAGGCGTGGCTGGACCAGCTCCGGGTCCGGGCCGAGGAGTTCTCGCGCCATGCGCAGCGAGGCGAGAGCCGCGCAGAGATACAGGACCGCCCCGAGCAGGACGACGGCCGCGTCCGAGTCGGAGACGACCAGGCGTACGGCGAACGCGAGGCCGCCGCCCGCGGTGGCGGCGAGCGTCCCGGCCGTCGGCGAGAGGGAGTTGGCCATGACAAGCCGATCGGCGTCGACCACGCGCGGCAGCGCCGCCGAGAGCCCGGCGAGGACGAACCGGTTGACGGCCGTGACGCAGAGCGCGGAGGCGTAGAACAGCCAGTCCGGCACGCCGCTCAGCATCAGCACCGCGGTCACCGAGGCCAGCGCCGCCCGCAGCAGATTGCCGTACAGGAAGACCTGGCGGCGCGGCCAGCGGTCGAGGAGCACGCCCGCGAAGGGGCCGATCACTGAGTACGGCAGGAGCAGCACGGCCATCGCGGAGGCGATCGCGGCCGGCGAGGTCTGCTTCTCCGGCGAGAAGACGACGTACGTGGCGAGCGCCACCTGATAGACGCCGTCCGCGCCCTGGGAGATCAGCCGCACGGCGAGCAGGCGTCGGAAATCCCGCAGGCGCAGCAGTATGCGCAGGTCACCGACGACAGCCATGGGGCACAGCCTCACATACGAGGAGGGTCCCCGGGCGGATTGCCCGGGGACCCTCAACACAAGTGCGACAGCTGAGCTTTAGCGCTCGACCTCGCCCTTGATGAACTTCTCGACGTTGTCGTACGCCTCGTCGTCGAAGTACTGCACCGGCGGGGACTTCATGAAGTACGAGGACGCGGAGAGGATCGGGCCGCCGATGCCGCGGTCCTTGGCGATCTTCGCGGCGCGCAGGGCGTCGATGATGACACCCGCCGAGTTCGGGGAGTCCCAGACCTCGAGCTTGTACTCCAGGTTCAGCGGGACGTCGCCGAAGGCACGGCCCTCGAGGCGGACGTACGCCCACTTGCGGTCGTCCAGCCACGCCACGTAGTCCGACGGGCCGATGTGGACGTTCTTCTCGCCCATCTCGCGGTCCGGGATCTGCGAGGTGACGGCCTGCGTCTTCGAGATCTTCTTGGACTCGAGACGGTCGCGCTCGAGCATGTTCTTGAAGTCCATGTTGCCGCCGACGTTGAGCTGCATGGTGCGCTCAAGACGGACACCGCGGTCCTCGAACAGCTTCGCCATCACACGGTGCGTGATGGTAGCGCCGACCTGCGACTTGATGTCGTCGCCGACGATCGGGACGCCCGCCTCGGTGAACTTGTCGGCCCACTCCTTGGTGCCGGCGATGAAGACCGGGAGGGCGTTGACGAAGGCGACCTTGGCGTCGATGGCGCACTGCGCGTAGAACTTCGCAGCGTCCTCGGAACCCACGGGCAGGTAGCAGACGAGGACGTCGACCTGCTTGTCCTTGAGGATCTGGACGATGTCGACCGGGGCCTCGGCGGACTCCTCGATGGTCTGGCGGTAGTACAGGCCCAGGCCGTCGTAGGTGTGGCCGCGCTGGACGGTGACGCCCTTGTTCGGCACGTCGCAGATCTTGATGGTGTTGTTCTCGCTGGCGCCGATGGCGTCCGAGAGGTCGAGGCCGACCTTCTTGGCGTCCACATCGAAGGCGGCGACGAACTCGACATCGCCGACGTGGTAGTCGCCGAACTGGACGTGCATCAGGCCCGGGACCTTGGCGTCCGGGTCTGCGTCCTTGTAGTACTCGACGCCCTGGACCAGCGAGGCGGCGCAGTTGCCCACGCCGACGATGGCTACGCGAACCGAACCCATTCCGGTTGCTCCCTGTGTGATCTGTGTATTCCGGATGAAACCCTGCGGAACGCGGGGTCTCACTTGGCGGTGTCATCGGACGGATCCGGCGGCGGGTTCACGTCCCGCCGCCGGGGCAGGCCGCCCGACTCCCCAGATGTGCTGTCTTGCCGAGCAGAGCCGTCCGGGGTGGACCGCTGCTGGTCCCGCCCCGCCCGCTCGCTCTCGATGAGCTCGTTCAGCCAGCGCACTTCGCGCTCCACGGACTCCATTCCGTGCCGCTGCAGCTCAAGCGTGTAATCGTCCAGGCGCTCCCGGGTGCGGGCCAGGGAGGCGCTCATCTTCTCCAGACGCTCCTCGAGGCGGCTGCGACGCCCCTCGAGCACCCGCATGCGTACGTCCCGCGAGGTCTGCCCGAAGAAGGCGAAGCGGGCGGCGAAGTGCTCGTCCTCGTACGCGTCGGGGCCGGTCTGCGAGAGCAGCTCCTCGAAGTGCTCCTTACCTTCCGCCGTCAGCCGATAGACGATCTTGGCGCGGCGCCCGGAGAGGGGAGCCGCGAGAGCGTCTTCGGGGGTGCTCCCCGTTTCCTCGATCAACCAGCCGTTGGCGACCAGCGTCTTGAGGCAGGGGTAGAGCGTCCCGTAGCTGAAGGCGCGGAACACTCCCAGTGACGTGTTGAGTCGTTTGCGCAGCTCATAGCCGTGCATCGGGGACTCGCGCAGCAGGCCGAGCACGGCGAACTCGAGGATGCCGGAGCGTCTGCTCATGTGTCGCCTCCCGTCTGCCAGCGTCTGTCTGCACGGTCTTTATGCCGAGCTGATGTATCGACTCGATACATCGAGACGATAGAACGGCCCTCCTCACGGGGCAAGAGGGGAAACGGTGAACGGCGTCACATCACCGATTCGTAGGAAGTAACTTGCCTGATTTGGGGTGAACTTCGGCTCTACGAGGGTTTTGACGGTGCGTAGTCTGTGCGCCATGCAGACCGCCGGGAACCAAGTGACGCCAGAGGGCGTCGTCGTCCCTGGTGTAGTGCGGATGAGCGCCGGGATGGGCGCATCCGTACTTCGGGGGGACCGGAAACCAGCCGCCGTTTCCAGGCGCGGATACCTGCGCCTGCCCGAGGAGTAATCGTTCGATGAGCGAGCACCGTCGCAAACCGCCGCAGCCGCAGGGCGGCGGACGCGCCGCGACCAGACGCGGCGTCTCCGGCGATTCGTCGGGCCGCCGCGCGGCACCGCGTGGCGCCTCTGGATCGCCCACTTCCTCAACCGGCTCGTACGGATCGGGTGCCCCCGACGGGGACCGTTCCTACGGCGGCCGGGCAGAGGCCCGTCGCGCGGCGCAGCGCAGCGGTGCCGTCGGCACGGGCGGCGGCCGCCGCAGGGCGGCCGACGGGTCCGGTGCCGGCCGCTCGGGCGGTGGTGGCGGAGGCCGGCGTGGTGGGCCCGGCGGGCCGGCCGGGCCGGGTCGCGGCAGGGGCCGCGGCGGTCAGGGACCGGCCAAGAAGCGGTTCGTCGACTACCCGCGCGCGAACAAGCAAGGTGTGCGGCGCTGGGTCCCGTCCTGGCGTCTTGTCACCGGCCTGTTCGTCGGCTTCCTCGGCAGCCTGATGGCGGTCGCCGGAATCGCCTACGCCTTGGTGGAGGTGCCGAAGGTCGACGAGGCCGCCAAGGCACAGAACAACGTCTACTACTGGGCCGACGGCAAGCAGATGGTCGCGACCGGTGGTGAGACGAACCGCCAGATCATCGACTACGAGAAGATCCCCAAGGCGATGCGGACCGCCGTCATCTCGGCCGAGAACAAGTCGTTCGAGAGCGACAAGGGCATCGACCCCATGGGCATCACCCGCGCTCTGGTCAACATGGCCAAGGGTGGAGATACGCAGGGTGGCTCCACGATCACTCAGCAGTACGTGAAGAACGCGCGCCTCAATGACCAGTCGCAGACGGTCACGCGTAAGTTCAAAGAGCTCTTCATCTCCATAAAGGTCGGCCGGACGGAATCCAAAGAGAACATCATGGCGGGGTATCTCAACACCGCCTACTACGGCCGCGGTGCCTACGGCATCCAGGCCGCGGCCCACGCCTACTTCAACCTGGACGCCAGCGAGCTGAACCCCAGCCAGTGCGCGCTCCTCGCAACGGTGCTCAAGGGCGCCACGTACTACGACCCCGCCGGCTCCCCCGAGGTCGACCCGACCGCCACGCGCGACGCGAACCTGGCACGGGCCACGAAGCGGTGGAGCTGGATCCTTGACGAAGAGGTCAAGGACGGCCACCTGACCGCTGCGGAGCGAGGCAAGTACACGGAGTTCCCCAAGCTGCAGAACCCGCGGTCCAACGCCCAGCTGGGCGGTCAGATCGGTTACCTGGTCGACCTGGCCAAGGCGTACGTGATCAACAACAGCGACGGCAAGATCACCGCCAATGACCTCCAGCAGGGCGGCTACGAGATCCACACGACCTTCGACAGGACGAAGGTCAAGGAGCTCGAGAAGTCCGTGGAGAAGGTCCGCAAGGCGAAGATCAAGCCCAAGCTGCGTCCGGAGAAGGACACCCACGTCCAGTTCGGTGGCGCCTCGGTGAACCCGAAGGACGGCGCGATCGAGGCGATCTACGGCGGTGAGGACGCGACCAAGCACTTCACCAACAACGCGGACCAGACCGGTGCGCAGGTCGGATCGACGTTCAAGCCCTTCGTGCTGGCCGCCGCCTTCAAGGACGGTAGGCGCGCCAAGGGCGGGCCGGAGATCCAGGACGCGACCCAGCGCACGATCGTCAACCCCAAGAGCCTCTACAGCGGCAAGAACAAGCTCAAGATCGAGAAGTACAACGGCGAGGTCTGGACAGACCGAGAGGGCAAGGAGTGGCTGCAGACCAACGACGGTGACGCGTCCTACAACGCCCCGAGCTACCAGATCGACCTGCGCGAGGCGATGCGGGAGTCCGTCAACTCGGCCTATGTGCAACTCGGCATGGACGTCGGCCTGGACAAGGTGAAGGAGGCGGCCATCGCCTCCGGCCTCAAGGAGAACAGCCTGGCCAGCGCCAATTACCCGTCCTTCTCTCTCGGTACGTCCTCTCCGAGCGCGATCCGCATGGCCGGCGCGTACTCCACGTTCGCTTCCCGCGGCAAGCAGAACGAGCCGTACTCGGTCAAGGAAGTCGAGCACAAGGGCAACACCGTCTTCGAGCACGAGTCGCAGACCAAGCGGGCCTTCGACCCGGACGTCGCCAACAACGTCACCGACGTGCTCAGGACCGTCGTCGAGAAGGGCACCGGTACCTCGGCTCAGCTGAGTGGCCGCCAGGTGGCGGGCAAGACCGGTACGACCGACGGCAACAAGTCTGCCTGGTTCGTCGGCTACACCCCGCAGCTGTCGACGGCGATCAGCATGTACCGCCTCGACGACAACGAGGGGAACAAGAAGCGCGAGTTCCTGGAGATGTTCGGCACGGGTGGCGAGGAGAAGATCCACGGTGCCTCGTTCCCCGCGCAGATCTGGAAGGACTACATGGAGCAGGCCCTCAAGGGTGAGTCCGTGAAGAACTTCCCCGTGCCGGAGCCCATCGGTGAGGTCGTCGGCGAGACGCCGCCGCCGAGCCCGACTCCTACGGAGACCGAGGAGCCGGAGGAGTCGCCGTCGCCGACCCCCACGGACACCGGACCGTCCGAGAGTCCGTCGGGCAGCCCCGATCCCGGTGAGTCCTGTGCCGACTGGGACTGGGAGTGCAGCAACAACGGCGGCGCCGCGGACGGCGGGACCACCGATGGGAGCACCGGCGAACCGTCACCACCGACCACAGAGGATCCAACCGGCGGTGGAGGAAGCAACGGCAACGGCAACGGCAACGGAGGCATCTTCGGAGGCCCGACCGGCTGACCGAGGCACCCCGCGTGCATGTTTCACGTGAAACACACCGTTTCACGTGAAACACGCACAGTCGATCATGAAGAGGGCCGCCACACCCGTACGGTGTGGCGGCCCTCTCCGTGTTCTCAGGCGCGTACGGCAGGATGTGCGGCATGCCCAGTGCAGAAACGACGCGCACGAGCGTGCACCAGCCCTCGAGCGGGCGGCAGCCGGAGCCCGTACGGCCGACCAAGGAGGATGAGGTCGCGGCGGCCGGCAGCGAGCTGATCGGCGGGCCCATCGGCCGCAGAGTGCTGTACGCGGCCACCTGGTGGACTCCCGTACGTGTCATCGCGCTCGTGGCCATCGGGATGTTCGCGCTCGGCATGGTGCAGAAGATGCCGTGCTACGACGGCGCCTGGTTCCAGGGCGCGAGCTCGCAGTACACGCACGCCTGCTACTCCGACATCCCTCATCTCTACCAAGGGCGCGGCTTCGCCGACGGGCTCGTGCCCTACTTCGACAAGCTGCCCGGCGACATGGAGTACCTCGAGTACCCGGTGCTGACCGGTGTGTTCATGGAGGTGGCCTCCTGGCTGACACCGGGCAGCGGCAGCATCCAGCACCAGGAGAAGTTCTACTGGATGGTCAACGCCGGGATGCTGATGGCCTGCACGGCGGTCATCGCCGTGTGCGTTGCCCGCACCCACCGGCGCCGCCCCTGGGACGGCCTGCTCGTCGCCCTGGCGCCCGCCTTCGCTCTGACGGCCACCATCAACTGGGACCTGTTCGCCGTCGCTCTCACGGCCGCCGCGATGCTGATGTGGGCACGCAAGGGGATGCTCTCCGCGGGCATCCTGCTCGGCCTGGCGACCGCCGCGAAGCTCTATCCGGCGCTGCTGCTCGGCCCACTGCTCATCCTGTGCTGGCGCGCGGGGCGCTGGCGGGCGTTCTGTATGACGGCCGGCGCCGCGGTGGGTGCCTGGCTCGTGGTGAACCTGCCGGTGATGATCGACCACGATGCCTCGGGCTTCCACATCCGCGAGGGCTGGGCGAAGTTCTACACCTTCAGCCAGGAGCGAGGGGTCGACTTCGGCTCCTTCTGGCTGATCCTCTCCCAGCGCATGGACGACCCGCTGTCCACCGACACGGTCAACACCCTCGCCACCGTCCTGATGCTCCTGGCCTGCCTGGGGATCGGAGCCCTCGGCCTGACCGCGCCGCGCCGCCCGCGCTTCGCGCAGCTGGCCTTCCTGGTGGTCGCCGCGTTCATCCTTACCAACAAGGTCTACTCGCCGCAGTACGTCCTGTGGCTGATCCCCCTCGCCGCGCTGGCCCGGCCGCGCTGGCGGGACTTCCTGATCTGGCAGGCCTGCGAGGTTGCGTACTTCCTGGGGATCTGGCTGTACCTCGCGTACACGACGAGCGGAGACGCCCACAAGGGACTGCCGACCGAGGGCTACCAACTGGTCATCGTGATCCACCTGTTGGGGACCCTGTACCTGTGCGCCATGGTCGTACGGGACATCCTCATGCCGGAGCGGGACCCGGTGCGGCGGTCCGGTGACGACGATCCGTCCGGGGGCGTCTTGGACGGTGCGCAGGACGTCTTCGTCGTTGGGCAGGCGGCCCATCCGCCCCGGCACGCGGTGCATTCAACGGAAAGGCCCGTCGTGCGGTGGGGGTCGACGACGACCGATATTTCACCCTGAGCGAACAGGTACGTACGAGAAGGGCCGGGCGCGATGTGGTCGCGCCCGGCCCTTCTCCGTGTGCTCAGCGTCGTCTAGTCAGCCACGTGATCAGCGGTCGACGATGCGGTCGAACTGCGTGGTGGTGTGCCGCAGATGGGCCACCAGCTCCTCGCCCACCTTCGGCTCCTGCGCGTCCGATGGCACGAAGAGGATGGAGACCTGCATGTGCGGCGGCTCGGCGAACCAGCGCTGCTTGCCGGCCCAGACGAACGGCGACAGGTTGCGGTTGACGGTCGCGAGGCCCGCACGGGCCACGCCCTTCGCCCGCGGCACCATGCCGTGCAGCGCCTTCGGAGCCTCCAGCCCCACGCCGTGCGAGGTGCCGCCCGCGACCACGACCAGCCAGCCGTCGGACGCGACCTTCTGCTGGCGGTAGCCGAAGCGGTCGCCCTTGGACACCTGTGTGACGTCCAGGACGGCGCCGCGGTACTGGGTGGCCTCGTGATCCCCCAGCCACAGATGCGTGCCGATACGTGCGCGGAAGCGCGTCTGCGGGAACTGCTGCTGCAGGCGCTGGAGTTCATTGGCCTTGAGATGGCTGACGAACATCGTGTGCAGCGGAAGGCGGGCCGCACGCAGCCGGTCCATCCAGCCGATGACCTCCTCGACGGCGTCCGAGCCGTCGGTGCGGTCCAGCGGCAGGTGGATCGCGAAGCCTTCGAGCCGTACGTCCTCGATGGCCGCGTGCAGCTGCGAGAGCTCCTGCTCGCTCACGCCGTGCCGCTTCATCGAGGACATGACCTCGATGACGACGCGGGCGCCCACGAGGCCGTGTACGCCGTCCAGGGACGATACGGAGCGGATGACACGGTCGGGCAGTGGCACGGGCTCCTCGCCCCGCCGGAACGGGGTCAGGACCAGCAGGTCACCGCTGAACCAGTCCTTGATCCGGGCGGCTTCGTACGTGGTGCCGACGGCGAGGACGTCGGAGCCGAAGCGGGTCGCTTCCTCCGCGAGGCGCTCGTGGCCGAAGCCGTAGCCGTTGCCCTTGCAGACCGGGACGATGCCCGGGAACTGCTCCAGCACGTGCTTGTGGTGTGCCCGCCAGCGCGCGGTGTCGACATAGAGCGTGAGCGCCATGGCCGGATCCCGGAACCTTTCTCGTGGCTGCGGTGTATCAGAGGTATGAAGACTATTTGTGGCAGTGCTCGTGGCTGTGTGAATTGTGCCGGGTCCGCGCGGTCAGCGGCGCGACATGTAGATGTCGAGCGCCTTGTGAAGCAGCTTGTTGAGCGGGAAGTCCCACTCGCCGATGTACTCGACCGCTTCTCCACCCGTGCCCACCTTGAACTGAATCAGTCCGAAGAGGTGGTCCGTCTCGTCCAGAGAGTCGGAGATGCCCCGCAAGTCATAGACGGTGGCGCCGAGCGCGTAGGCGTCGCGGAGCATCCGCCACTGCATCGCGTTCGAGGGCCTGACCTCACGGCCGATGTTGTCCGAGGCGCCGTAGGAGTACCAGACGTGACCGCCGACGACCAGCATCGTCGCCGCGGAGAGATTCACGCCGTTGTGCCGCGCGAAGTACAGCCGCATGCGGTTGGGGTCTTCGGAGTTGAGGGTCCGCCACATCTGCTGGAAGTAGCCCAGCGGCCGCGGACGGAACTTGTCGCGGATCGCGGTGATCTCGTAAAGACGCTGCCATTCGGCGAGGTCCTCGTAACCGCCCTGGACGACCTCGACACCGGCCTTCTCGGCCTTCTTGATGTTGCGCCGCCACAGCTGGTTGAAGCCCTTGAGGACCTCGTCCAGAGAGCGGTTGGCCAGCGGCACCTGGAAGACGTAGCGAGGCTGTACGTCACCGAAGCCGGCCCCGCCGTCCTCGCCCTGCTGCCAGCCCATGCGGCGCAGCCGGTCGGAGACCTCGAAGGCACGCGGCTCGATGTGCGAGGCCTCGACGTCGCGCAGCCGTTTCACGTCCGGGTTCTGGATGCCCGACTTGATCGCGGGAGCGTCCCAGCGCCGGATGACGACCGGCGGGCCCATCTTCACGGAGAAGGCGCCCTGCTGCTTCAGATGCGCCAGCATCGGCTGCAGCCAGTCGTCCAGATTCGGGGCGTACCAATTGATGACCGGGCCCTCGGGGAGGTACGCGAGATAGCGCTTCAGCTTGGGCAGCTGGCGGTAGAGCACCAGGCCCGCGCCGACGAGCTGGCCGGTCGAGTCGTCGAACCAGCCCAGGTTCTCCGAACGCCATTCACTCTTCACATCCGCCCATGCCGGGACCTGGCAATGACTTGCCGACGGCAGGCTCTGGATGTACGCCAGATGCTGCTCGCGACTGATGGTCCTCAGGGTCAGACTCATTCGGGGCGCTCCTCGGGCTGGTGTGTCCCCATGGGTACAGGGGCTCCGGCTCTCGCGCCGAAGCCTACTGTGCCCCGCGAGCGCCCCGTCTGGGCGTACGGAACTCGGCCCCCGGCCTACGTGTGGCGGGGGTGCCGAGGGCGGGTCACCAGAGCCCGCCGAAGAGGCCGCCGTGGGCCATGCCCAGGAAGAATCCGACCGCCGACGCACCGAGACCGACGATCAGGCCGAAGCGCTCACGGGTCGTCTCGGAGACGAACTGTCCCCAGGCGCCCGTGGCGATTCCCACCAGGCCGGCCCAGGAGCTGAGCAGGTGGAGGTTGTGGAACATCGCGGAGACGAAGGCGATCGCACCGAGGACCAGGGTCACGCCGAGGAGCGTGTCCTGCAGTGGATGGGCCTTGCCGTCCGTGGCGAAGAGAGAGCCGGCGGTGTTCGGTCGCAATGCCTGTGCCATGAGGCACCTCCTGCGGAAGGCGGCGCATCGTAGCGCCATACACACCCGATGTGTACAGATTCTGCCCGTCGGGCGCCGGATTTCAACCGGAAGCCATGGTGCGGGTACTCTGTACCGTCTGCACCGGTGTCTGCCCAGGCTCCTGGCAGGGCTCCAGCTCGGTCTTCCGATCGAGGAGCCCGATTGTCAGTGGCTGCCGATACCGTTGCGTACGCATCACGACCCTCCTGCCACGGAACGACCGTGGCCGCTGAGTCCAAAGGAGGTGGGTTCCACATGCGTCACTACGAAGTGATGGTCATCCTCGACCCCGATCTCGAGGAGCGCGCTGTCTCCCCGCTGATCGAGAACTTCCTCTCCGTCGTCCGTGAGGGCAACGGAAAGGTTGAGAAGGTCGACACCTGGGGCCGTCGTCGTCTCTCGTACGAGATCAAGAAGAAGCCCGAGGGCATCTACTCGGTCATCGACCTGCAGGCCGAGCCTGCGGTCGTCAAGGAGCTCGACCGCCAGATGAACCTGAACGAGTCGGTCCTCCGGACCAAGGTCCTCCGTCCCGAGACCCACTGAGCTTCCCAGCTCAGCGGCACTCGGGTTTCGAGTAGCAGCAGCAAAAGCAGCCAGCAGCAAACCCGCCGAGAGGTTCCCCCATGGCAGGCGAGACCGTCATCACGGTCGTCGGCAATCTTGTCGACGACCCCGAGCTGCGCTTCACCCCGTCCGGTGCGGCGGTCGCGAAGTTCCGTGTCGCGTCCACTCCCCGCACCTTCGACCGTCAGACCAATGAGTGGAAGGACGGCGAGAGCCTCTTCCTCACCTGCTCGGTCTGGCGTCAGGCGGCGGAGAACGTCGCTGAGTCGCTTCAGCGAGGCATGCGCGTCGTCGTGCAGGGCCGGTTGAAGCAGCGGTCCTACGAGGACCGCGAGGGCGTCAAGCGCACGGTCTACGAGCTGGACGTCGAGGAAGTCGGCGCCAGCCTGAAGAACGCCACGGCCAAGGTCACCAAGACCACCGGTCGCGGCGGCCAGGGTGGATACGGCGGCGGTGGCGGCGGCCAGCAGGGCGGCGGCAACTGGGGCGGCGGCTCCGGTGGCGGTCAGCAGCAGGGTGGCGGCGGTGCTCCCGCCGACGACCCCTGGGCGACCGGTGCGCCGGCCGGCGGCGGCCAGCAGCAGGGCGGCGGCGGTGGCTGGGGCGGAAGCTCCGGCGGCTCCGGCGGCTCCGGCGGCTCTGGCGGCGGCTACTCGGACGAGCCCCCCTTCTAGGCCTCAGGGCCAAGGGTGGGCCGTACCCACACTTCTTGATCACACAGGAGAAACACCATGGCGAAGCCGCCTGTGCGCAAGCCTAAGAAGAAGGTCTGCGCATTCTGCAAGGACAAGGTCACGTACGTGGACTACAAGGACACGAACATGCTGCGGAAGTTCATTTCCGACCGCGGCAAGATCCGTGCCCGCCGCGTGACCGGCAACTGCACGCAGCACCAGCGTGACGTCGCCACGGCCGTGAAGAACAGCCGTGAGATGGCGCTGCTGCCCTACACGTCCACCGCGCGATAAGGGAAGGGTGACCGACTAATGAAGATCATCCTCACCCACGAGGTCACTGGCCTCGGTGCCGCCGGCGAGGTCGTAGACGTCAAGGACGGCTACGCCCGTAACTACCTGATCCCGCGGAACTTCGCGATCCGCTGGACCAAGGGTGGCGAGAAGGACGTCGCGCAGATCCGTCGCGCGCGCAAGATCCACGAGATCGCGACCATCGAGCAGGCCAACGAGGTCAAGGCCCAGCTCGAGGGCGTCAAGGTCCGTCTGGCCGTTCGCTCCGGCGACGCCGGTCGTCTCTTCGGTTCCGTCACCCCGGCCGACATCGCTTCGGCGATCGAGGCTGCCGGTGGTCCGAAGGTCGACAAGCGCCGTGTCGAGCTGAACGCGCCGATCAAGACGCTGGGCGCTCACGCGACGTCCGTGCGTCTGCACCCCGAGGTTGCCGCCAAGGTCAACATCGAGGTCGTCTCCGCCTAAGCACTGCGCTTGGCAGAGTTGAACGAACATGTGGGGCCGCACCCTTCGGGGCGCGGCCCCACATGTTTCACGTGAAACGGCTCGGCGTCGTGAAACGCCTCAGCGTGTGGCGCCCGTGACGATCCAGCGGCCCGAGCGGGATCGCAGCCACAGTGTGATCATCCGTACCGCCATCATGAGCGTCATCGCTCCCCACAGTGCCGTCAGGCCGCCGCCCAGGGTGGGCACCAAGAGGGCGACGGGGACGAAGACGGCGAGCGTGGCGAGCATGGCCCAGGCCAGGTAGGAGCCGTCGCCGGCTCCCATCAGGACGCCGTCCAGGACATAGACGATGCCGCAGATCGGCTGGGCGATGGCCACCACCACGAGGGCCGGCAGCGCCGCGTCCTCGACCGCCGCGTCACTCGTGAACAGCGGGATGAACAAGGGCCGGGCCAGGACGACCAGGACGCCGAGCACGACCCCCGATGCGATGCCCCACTGCACCATCCGACGGCAGACGTCGCGCGCGCCCTGGGCGTCGTTCGCTCCCAGATAGCGGCCGACGATCGCCTGGCCCGCGATGGCGATGGCGTCGAGGGCGAACGCCAGCAGACTCCACAGGGACAGGATGATCTGGTGGGCGGCCACATCGGCGTCGCCGAGGCGGGCGGCCACCGCTGTCGCGATCATGAGGATCGCCCGCAGCGAGAGCGTACGGACGAGAAGGGGTGCGCCTGCCTGTGCGCAGGCCCTGATGCCGTCGGCGTCGGGGCGGAGTGAGGCGCCGTGGCGTCTGGCTCCGCGTACGACGACGAAGAGATACACGGCGGCCATGGCGAACTGGGCGATGACGGTGCCCCAGGCCGAACCGGCGATGCCGAGGCCCGCGCCGTACACGAGGCCCACATTGAGGACGCCGTTGGCCACGAAACCGCCGATGGCGACGTACAGCGGGGTCTTCGTGTCCTGCAGGCCGCGCAGCACACCGGTGGCGGCGAGCACGACGAGCATGGCCGGAATGCCGAGCGAGGAGATGCGGAGATACGTGACCGCGTACGGGGCGGCGGTGTCCGATGCGCCGAAGAGCTCGACGAGCGCGGGTGCGGTGGGCAGGACGACGGCGATGACGGCGGCGCCGAGCAGGAGGGCGAGCCAGATGCCGTCCATGCCCTGGCGGATGGCGGCCTGGAGATCTCCGGCGCCGACCCGTCGGGCGACGGCGGCCGTGGTGGCGTAGGCAAGGAAGACGAAGACGCTCACGGCGGTGGTGAGGAGAGCCGAGGCGACGCCGAGACCGGCCAGTTGCGCGGTGCCGAGATGGCCGACGATGGCGCTGTCGGCCATCACGAAGAGAGGCTCGGCGACGAGTGCGCCGAAGGCGGGGACGGCGAGTGCGATGATCTCTCGGTCATGCCGTCGCCGTGCGGCCTTGGGTGCCGCGGGAGCCTGTGTCATGGACACCAATGTAATCTTCCACAGGTAAGAGATGCAACGGCTAATGGACCCTTACTTGGCCTTCGGTGGGACGCTCGGTGGCGCACTGTTTGTCGCGATCTTGGTCCGACTGGGGAAGTTTTTCTTCTGCACAGCCGGTGGATGGGAACGTTGCAGGTCAGAGCCGGTTTGCGGAGAGGGCTGAGGGCTTGTTCACAGGGCTGTCCACCGGGCCGTGCACAGGTTTTGCAGGGTTCTCCACAGCATCGCGCCCGTCATCCACACCGCCTGTGGATAACCAGATTGGCTGACGGTGGCCACGGGCCTACCGTGGTGCGGCGCCCCCCTCGTCTTCAGACTGGGGAAACCCGGTAAACCCGACGCGTCAGAACCGGAGTTGGGCGACTCATTTGTCAGTGTCGTGCCGTAAGAAAGAGGGGCACGGCGAGGTCCGCGCGGCGGACGGGAGGAGGTGGCCCGGTGAGTATTTCCGAGCCTTTGGACGACCCCTGGGCCGACAGCGGTCCCAGTGATCGTCTGCCCGCCTCCCGGCGCCGCGACGGCGGCCGCAGCCGCGACGAACAGCACGAGCGGGGCCGCGAAGGCGGCGGCTGGGACGGCGGAGGCACCGCGTTCGAGCGCGTACCGCCGCAGGACCTGGACGCGGAGCAGTCGGTGCTCGGCGGCATGCTCCTCTCCAAGGACGCCATCGCCGATGTCGTCGAGGTCCTCAAGGGACATGACTTCTACCGGCCCGCGCACGAGACGATCTACACCGCGATCCTCGACCTGTACGCGAAGGGCGAGCCGGCCGACCCGATCACCACCGCCGCCGAGCTCACCAAGCGTGGCGAGATCACCAAGGTGGGCGGCGCCCCGTATCTGCACACGCTGGTGCAGACGGTGCCGACCGCGGCGAATGCCGAGTACTACGCGGAGATCGTCCACGAGCGCGCGGTCCTGCGCCGCCTCGTCGAGGCCGGCACCCGCATCACGCAGATGGGATACGCGGCTGACGGCGACGTCGACGAGATCGTCAACAGCGCCCAGGCCGAGATCTACGCGGTCACTGAGCAGCGCACCAGCGAGGACTATCTGCCGCTCGGCGACATCATGGAGGGCGCGCTCGACGAGATCGAGGCGATCGGCTCGCGCAGCGGTGAGATGACCGGTGTGCCGACGGGCTTCACCGACTTCGACTCGCTGACGAACGGCCTGCACCCGGGCCAGATGATCGTCATCGCGGCCCGTCCCGCCATGGGTAAGTCCACGCTGGCCCTCGACTTCGCACGGGCCTGTTCGATCAAGCACAACCTGCCCAGCGTCATCTTCTCCCTGGAAATGGGGCGCAACGAGATCGCGATGCGTCTGCTCTCCGCGGAGGCCCGTGTCGCGCTGCACCACATGCGCTCCGGCACCATGACGGACGAGGACTGGACGCGCCTCGCGCGCCGTATGCCCGAGGTCTCGGCCGCCCCCCTCTACATCGACGACTCCCCGAACCTGTCGATGATGGAGATCCGCGCCAAGTGCCGTCGCCTCAAGCAGCGCAGCGACATCAAGCTCGTGATCATCGACTATCTGCAGCTGATGCAGTCCGGTGGTTCGAAGCGCGCCGAGAGCCGCCAGCAGGAGGTCTCGGACATGTCGCGAAACCTGAAGCTGCTCGCCAAGGAGCTCGAAGTCCCGGTCATCGCGCTCTCGCAGCTGAACCGTGGCCCCGAGCAGCGCACGGACAAGAAGCCCCAGGTCTCCGACCTGCGTGAATCCGGATCGATCGAGCAGGACGCCGACATGGTCATCCTGCTGCACCGCGAGGACGCGTACGAGAAGGAGTCACCGCGCGCGGGCGAGGCGGACATCATCGTGGGCAAGCACCGTAACGGCCCGACGGCCACGATCACGGTCGCCTTCCAGGGCCATTACTCGCGCTTCGTGGACATGGCGCAGACGTAACAGCAGTCAGCTGCAAAGCCGAGGTCGCGTGCGCGGCGCGACCGAGCCAGCTCCTCCGGTGTCACCCGCGGAGCATATGGCCCGTGACTCCCGGACGGGCGCTCAGCGCCTCGTCTCGTACCTGGTCAGGAGCACGCCGCAGGGAAACGTCCGCGTCTCCACCAGGTTCAGGTTCACCCAGTTGTCCAGCGCGGTGAAGAACGGCGTGCCGCCGCCCACCAGGACCGGAGCGGTGGCCAGCACGTACTCGTCGATCAGCCCGGCCTGCATGGCGGCCCCGGCGAGCGTCGCGCCGCAGATGTCCATCGGGCCGCCGTCCTCGGCCTTGAGCCGGGTGATCTCGGCGACCGCGTCGCCGGTGACCAGGCGGGTGTTCCAGTCGACCTTGTCGATCGTCGAGGAGAACACCACCTTCGACATGTCCCGCCAGCGGCGCGCGAACTCGATCTCCGCCGGGGTGGCGTTGGGCTGCTGGTCGCCGGTCGGCCAGTAGGAGCTCATCGTCTGCCACAGCTTGCGCCCGTACAGCGTCAGGTCGGTCGCCTGCAACTGGTCGGACCAGAACTGGAACAGCTCGTCGCTCGGCACGCTCCAGCCGATGTCGTCGCCGGGCGCGGCGATGTAGCCGTCCAGGGTCAGGTTCATGCCGTAGATCAGTTTCCGCATGGCGCCAGCCTTCCGTGTGTCGGTCTCACGCGTACGGACCGACGCGGCGCGGGAAACTCATCGGTGCGCGATCTGAGCTCACATGTCCGACTGCATCTCGACTTCCGGCCTGATGACCAGGACGCCGAGGCGACTCGTCTGCTGGCCCATGACGCACAGCGTGTCGACAGTGGCCAGGGTGATCAATCGTGGGTTGTTCTGGCCGACCCCGAAGGCAACGAGTTCTGCATCCTTGGCCGGCGGCGGCAGTAACCCTCAACGGGCGGCTCGGCTGCTGAGAACAAGCAGTCAGGCCAAGTCCCGCACGGCGTCGCCGAGGAGCGAGATGCCCTCGGCGATGTCGGTGGCGGTGGGTGCGGCGTAGCCGAGGACGAGGCCTGGGCGGTGCGGGCGCTGGCCGTGCCAGGACAAGGGCTGGACCTTCACACCGCGCAGCAGGGCCGCCGCGGCGAGGCCGGTGTCGCGGAACGCCGCGTCGAAGGTGATCGTCAGATGCAGGCCGGCAGCGGCGCCGTGCACGACGGCGTTCGGCAGCCGGCTCCTGATCGCGGCGATCATCGCGTCCCTGCGGCGGCGATGGCGCCCCCGCAGAAGACGCAACTGGCGTTCCAGCGCGCCGGATTCCATCAGCTGGGCCAGGACGAGCTGCGGCAGTACGGCGCTGCCGAGGTCGGCGAAGCGCTTGGCGGCGACGAGCGCGTCCCGGTGCCGGGGCGGCGCGATGGCCCAGCCGATGCGCAGCGCCGGAGCGAGCAGCTTGGACACGCTGCCGGCGTACAGGACGTGCTCGGCGAGCAGGGAACGCAGGGCGGGGACCGGGGCGCGGTCGTAGCGGTGCTCGGCGTCGTAGTCGTCCTCGATGATCAGCCCGTCGTGCTCCGTGGCCCAGCGCATCAGCGCGCGCCGGCGTCGGCCGCCGAGCACGACGCCGGTCGGGAACTGGTGAGCCGGTGTCAGCAGGACGGCGGGAGCGCCCGTGGTCTCCAGTGCGTCGACGCGGATGCCGTCGCCGTCGACCGGGACGGGCGGTGTGTCCAGGCGCGCGTTGCGCAGATGCTGCCGGCCGCCGAGCGAGCCGGGGTCCTCCACGGCCACCGCGCGCATCCCGTCGTCGTGCAGCACCTGACCGGCCAGAGTGAGGGTCTGAGCCGTGCCCGCGGTGACGACGACCTCGTCCGGATCGGCGCGGATGCCCCGGCTGCGGGCCAGCCAGTGGGCGAGGGCGACGCGCAGTTCCCGGGCCCCGCGCGGGTCTCCGTATCCGAAGGCGGAGGCCGGGAGTTCCTTGAGTACGGTGCGTTCGGCGCGGAGCCACGCGGTGCGCGGGAACGCCGCGAGATCGGGCACCCCGGGCGAGAGGTCGATCCGGGCCGGCGCGGCCCGCAGCGCGTCGAAGATGTCTGTGCCGGGCGCGGTAGCGAAGAGAGTGCTCGGCGGTGGATGCGGCTGCGCGCGGGCCCTCTCTCCGTCGCCGACCCCTTTGCCCTCCGACCGGACCGTCACGGGCGCGGCGACCACCACGGTGCCGTTGCGCCCCCGCCCCGCGACATGGCCGTCCTCGCTCAGGCGCTGGTACGCCTCGGTGATCACGCCGCGGGACACGCGCAGTTCGCCCGCCAGGGTCCGGGTGGCCGGCAGCCTGCTGCCCACCGGCAGGCGGCCGTCCGCAATCGCGAGGCGCAGCCGCCGGGCCAGCCAGTCCGCGCGCCCGCCGGGCGGGGCATCGTCGATGTTCAGCTGGAGGAAGTCGGCCCCGGGGGACGGCGCTATGGACTGGTCGGCAGCATGGTCATTGGACCTGTTCACCGGGCCATAGTGACAGCAGGCTGAAGCCATGCACACGGCCACCACGAACCCCGCGCCCTCATCTCCCGCCATCCTCCCGGCAGTTGACTACGTCCACGGATACTCGGACCGCGAGGCCCGCAGGCTCGGTGACCAGGCGGACACCCTTGCCGCGCTGCTGCACGAAGGCACGGCGTATCCCGCGGGCAGCCGGGTCCTGGAGGTCGGCTGCGGGGTCGGCGCCCAGACCGTGCACCTCGTCGACTCCAGCCCCGGCGCGCACATCGTCGCCGTCGACCGCTCGGTGGACTCGCTGGCACAGGCCCGCGCCCGCGTCGAGGCCCACGCGCCCGACGCGGACGTCACGTGGTGCCGTGCCGATCTCTTCGATCTTCCTTTCCCGGATGCCGAGTTCGACCACATCTTCGTGTGCTTCGTCCTGGAGCACCTGGCCGCTCCCCGGCGTGCGCTCGCCGCGCTGCGGAGGCTGCTGCGACCCGGCGGGAGCCTCACCGTGATCGAGGGGGACCACGCGTCGGCGTTCTTCCACCCGGACAGTGCCTACGCTCGTGCGGCGATCGGCTGCCTGGTCCAGTTGCAGGCGGACGGTGGTGGAAACGGCCTGATCGGGCGGGAGTTGCAGCCTCTGGTCGCCGGGGCTGGATACGACGACGTCAGGGTGCGGGCGTGCGCCGTCTACGCGGACCGGACCCGCCCCGCGTTGGTCGACGGCTTCACCCGCAGCACGTTCACCGCCATGATCGAGTCCGTCAGGGAGGACGCGCTGGCCGCGGCGCTCATCACCGAGGCCGACTGGGACCGCGGGATCGCCGACCTGCGCAGGACCGCGGACGACGACGGGACCTTCCACTACACGTTCTTCAAGGCCACGGGTACGCGTACCGCATAGCGCGGCCGGCGGAATTCGCTCGACGCACGGCCTCTCCAAAGGTGGACTAGGGCCATGACATCACCCCGTGAAGAGCTGCTGCCCACCACCCGCCGAGCCTTGTTGCACCGCGTCGCCACCGCTCAGGCGGAGGGCCGGGCTCCCTCCCTTGTCGCCTCGGTGCTCAGGGACGGCGAGTTGGTGTGGACCGAGGGCCGCACCTGCGTCGAGGGGCATGCGCCGGACGAGAACGTCCAGTACCGCATCGGCTCGATCACCAAGACCTTCACCGCCGTCCTGGTGATGCGGCTGCGCGACGAGGGCGCCCTTGACCTCTCCGATCCCTTGGAGAAGCACCTTCCGGGCACGGCCGCGGGCGACGTCACCATTGCGGAACTGCTCGCGCACACCAGCGGGTTGGCGGCCGAGACCCCCGGGGAGTGGTGGGAGCGTACGCCCGGTGCGCAGCGTCCCGAGCTGGAAGACGTACTCGGTGAGCAGCCCTTCAAGCACCCCACGGGGCGCCGGTTCCACTACTCCAACCCCGGCTACACGCTGCTCGGTTCGCTGATCGAGGCGCTCCGGGGTGATTCCTGGGAGGCCGTGCTGCGCCGCGAGATCCTTGAGCCGCTGGGCCTGGACCGTACGAGCGCGCAGCCGCAGGCGCCGCACGCGGGCGGCTGGGCCGTCCATCCGTGGGCGGACGTGATGATGCCCGAACCCGCCGAAGACCTGGGTCTCATGGCACCGGCCGGACAGCTGTGGTCCACGACGGCGGATCTGGCCCGGTTCGGCGCCTTCCTCCTGGCGGGCGACGATCGTGTCCTGTCCGCCGATTCGGTACGGGAGATGAGTACTCCGGCGGCGCCCACGCCGCCGGGGGACTGGAACTCGACGTACGGGCTCGGCGCGCAGGTGCTCCGGGTGGACGGGCGCACGCTGGTCGGGCACGGGGGCTCACTGCCGGGCTTCATGGCCGGGCTGTGGGCGATCGAGGAGGAAGGTCTGGTGGCGGTCACGCTGACCAACTGCACCTCCGGTCCGGCCGTGACGTCGCTGGCCGCCGAGCTGCTCCTGATCGTTGCCGAGGCCGAGCCGCGCATCCCCGATGCATGGCGGCCGCTGCCCGAGCTGGACAAGGCTCTGCTGGAGCTCGCGGGGCCCTGGCACTGGGGGACGAACACCTTCGTGCTGCGGCCGGCGGCCGACGGGGCGGTCGGTCTTGCGCCCCTGGTCGGCGGGGGCCGAGGCTCGCGGTTCCGGCCGAACGGCGACGGCACCTGGACCGGGCTCGACGGCTACTTCGCGGGGGAGATCCTGCGGGTGGTGCGGCGGCCGGACGGGTCGGTGAGCCATCTCGACCTCGGCTCGTTCTTCTTCACGCGGGAGCCGTACGACACGGGCGCTCCCGTGCCGGGCGGGGTGGACCCGGAGGGGTGGCGCGGACTTCCCCAGTAGGAGCTCGGTGGGGCGTCGTGTTTCACGTGAAACACGACGCCCCACCCGTACGACACGTCAACGGCAGTGTCAGAGCTGCAACTTGAAGCCCACATGCGATGCCGTGAACCCGAGCCGCTCGTAGAAGCGATGGGCATCGGTGCGGGTGGCGTCGGAGGTCAGCTGCACCAACTGGCAGTTCTGGCGCCGGGATTCCTCGATGGCCCACTCGATAAAGCGGGTGCCGAGGCCGCTGCCGCGCTCGTCGGCGTGGATGCGTACGGCCTCGATGATCGACCGGGTGGCCCCCTTCCGGGACAGCCCGTGAATGATCGTGAGCTGAAGGGTGCCGACGACGCGTCCTTCGCGTACGGTGACGACCTGGTGCTGGTTCGGGTCGCCGGCCAGTCGCTCGTACGCGGCGAGGTACGGCGTGAGGTCGTCCGGCGACTCGCGATGGTTGCCCAGCGAGTCATCGGCGAGCATCTTCACGATGGCGGGGATGTCGTCGGCCACGGCCGGGCGTATCTCAAGATCTCCCATGAGCCGCAGCCTATGCGGCCATCTGCCGGTCGGTCAGTCCTTACGCCGGTACGCGCACCGCTTCCACGGCCCTGACCAGCGGCGCGAGCTCCGGTTCCAGTGCCGCCGCGTCGAGCGCCTCGCGCAGCGCGGTGTCATTGGTGGGCCGCGCCTCGGCGAGCAGAGCGGCGCCCGATTCGCTGACGTCGGTGTAGATGCCCCGGCGGTCGGTCGGGCACAGGTAGCGGGCGAGCAGCCCGCGGTCCTCGAGCCGGGTGACCAGGCGTGTGGTGGCGCTCTGGCTGAGCACGACGGCGTCGGCGACCTGCTTCATCTGCAGATGGCCGCCCTCCCCGTCGTGCTGCCGGCTGAGGACGTCCAGCAGGGAGTACTCGCGCACGCTCAGGCCGTGCTTGGCCTGCAGGGCGCGCTCGATGTGGGTCTCGATCTTCCCGTGGAGCAGGGAGAGCGCGCACCAGCCCTGTGCAAGGGCGGTCAGTGCGGGGTCCGTCGCTGTCATGGCTCTTGTTCCTCCGTCCCGGAGCGGCTGAATCCAGGATAGTGCACCTACGCAATATCCAGCGGTTGCAAGTATCCCGCGTCTGCAACTATTGTGGACGCAAGCTAAGCGCACCTGCAATCGTCTTGGAAGGTAGAACCATGCCTCTCGCGCTACTGGCCCTCGCGATCGGGGCCTTCGGAATCGGGACCACAGAGTTCGTGATCATGGGACTGCTCCCTGAGGTCGCGGGTGACTTCGGCGTCTCCATCCCCACGGCCGGTCTCCTCGTGACCGGCTACGCACTCGGCGTCGTCCTCGGCGCTCCCCTGATGACCGTTCTCGGCACCCGTATCCCGCGCAAGCGGATGCTGATGATCCTGATGGGCCTGTTCATCGCGGGCAATCTGCTCTCCGCCGTGGCCCCGGCCTTCGGCGTGATGCTGGCGGGCCGGGTCGTCGCCTCGCTCGCCCACGGCGCCTTCTTCGGCATCGGCTCGGTCGTCGCGGCGGAGCTGGTCGCGCCGGAGAAGAAGGCCGGAGCGATCGCCATGATGTTCACGGGCCTCACCGTGGCCAATGTGGTCGGTGTGCCGCTCGGCACTCTCGTCGGGCAGACCCTCGGCTGGCGGATCACCTTCGCCATCGTGGCCGGCCTCGGCGTCATCGGCCTCGTGGGCATCGCCAAGCTGGTCCCGGACCTGCCCAAGCCCCAGGGCGTACGGCTCCGCCATGAGCTGGCGGCGTTCCGCAACGTACAAGTACTGCTCGCCATGGCGATGACGATCCTCGGCTTCGGCGGTGTCTTCGCGGCCGTCACCTATCTCGCGCCGATGATGACGGACGTCGCGGGCTACGCGGACTCCTCCGTGACCTGGCTGCTCGTCCTCTTCGGCCTCGGCATGGTCGCGGGCAACCTGATCGGCGGGAAGTTCGCGGATCGCTCGCTGATGCCGCTGCTGTACATCTCGCTGAGCGGGCTTGCCGTGGTGCTCGCCCTCTTCACCTTCACCGCGCACAACAAGATCGCCGCAGCCGTGACCATCGCCCTGATCGGCGCCCTGGGCTTCGCGACCGTGCCGCCGCTGCAGAAGCGGGTGCTCGACCAGGCCTCCGGCGCGCCCACGCTCGCCTCGGCCGTGAACATCGGCGCCTTCAACCTCGGCAACGCCCTCTCGGCCTGGCTCGGCGGCCTCGTGATCTCCGCGGGCCTCGGCTACACCGCCCCGAACTGGGTGGGCGCGGTCCTCGCGGGCTCCGCGCTCGTCCTGGCCGTGCTCTCGGCCGTGCTCGAGCGCCGCTCGGCCACCCCGAGCCTGGTCGTCGCGGGAGCGGCCCCGCTGGAGCAGCCGACGCCCGTTCACCTCTGACCCCACCCCCCATAGCCCCCCGCGCAAGCACCACCGCACAAGGAGAATCCCCATGAGCACCACCGCCACCGCCGTCGCCCCGCTGACCATCCAGGACGCCGAGGCGCTCGTCTCCACGGCCCACCGTGCGGCTGAGGCCGCCGGTGTCATGGTCAGCGTCACCGTCCTCGACGCGGGCGGGCATCTGCTGGCCTTCCGGCGTGACGACCGGGCCGTGCTGATCTCCGGAGAGACCAGCACCCGCAAGGCGTACACGGCGCTTCAGCTCAACGCCCCGACCGCCGACCTCGTCGACCTGGTCAAGCCCGACGGCCCCTTCCACACCCTGCCCACCGCCCTCGACCGGCCGCTGCTCTTCATCGCCGGCGGCATCCCGGTCCACCGCGACGGCCGGCTGATCGGCGCCATCGGCGTCGGCGGTGGAGCGCCCGAGCAGGACCACGGTTTCGCTACGGCGGCCGTGGAGGCGCTCGCGTAGTACGTCGCCATATGCCGCCATACGTCGCCGCGCGAGCACATGACGAAAGGCCCACCCTCAAGCGCCGAGATCTGTCCGGAACTTGGGGGTGGGCCTTTCATCATGCGGTGGCCGCGTGGCCACCGCATGCTCAGCCGGCCGCCACCGTCAGCGGCGCGAAGCGACGCGACCAGTCGCCGGGCAGCTCGGGGATGCCGTACGTCATCACGGCGTTGAAGGCGATGGGCTCCAAGCCGCGTTCCTTCACCCAGGCGAGCAGCTCCTCATGGCGTACGTCGATGTCGGTGCGCAGCGGTCGGTCCGAGCCGGCGGCGAGGGAGCCGATGAGGGCCTTCGCCGTATCCGTGTCGCGGGCGATCAGCGGGCCGATGACGTGGGTCTCCATGTTCGGCCAGGCGCCCGCGTAGCCGATGATCTCGCCGTCGGCCTCCGCGACCCGCAACTGGTCGACGAAGGCCGGAAGGCGGGTGATCATGTGCGTGCGGTCGAGGCCGAAGACCTCGTGGTCGAGCCGGAGGATCGCGGTCAGGTCCTCGGCGGTGGCCGGCCGGGTGGCGACATCGGGCAGCGGGCCGTCAGCGGTGAACCGGCCGCGGACCATCTCGGCGCGGCCGGTCGTCTTGAAACCGAGCTCCTCATAGAGAGGGCGGCCGTTCGGCGTCGCGTGCAGGGTGAGCGGGGTGGTGCCGGCCTCTTCGACGACGTGGCGCATGAGGCGGCGGCCGATGCCCTTGCGGGCGTGCCGCTCGGCGACGAGGACCATGCCGATCGCTCCGAGGCCCGGGCGCTCATGCGGTCCGTACTCGGTCACCACGCAGGCGGCGATGAGGCCGCTTCCGTCGGGGTCGTCGATGCCGTGGCCCGTACCGGCCGAGAGCAGCAGCCCCCATTTGTGGTCCTCGCGTGGCCAGCCCCGGTCCTGGGAGAGGTCGGCGCAGGCGTTGACGTCGCGGAGGGTCAGCCGGCGGATGGGCAGTGCGGAGAGGGAAGGTGTCGACACTCGGGTCAGGCTGTCTGACGTACGTCCGTGACGTCCACCGGTTTGTGGGCAGAAGCACGCTGGTTCCGGCCACGTTGCTTCCGGCCACGGCGGGTCAGACCCCAGGGCTTGAGCACCGAGACGACTGTCATGAAGAGATAGGCGCTCAGGGAGACGATGGGCCCGGCGATCAGGTCGGTCGTATCCGTCACCGGGGAGCCCGCGGCCACCGTGGCGACGGTGTCGTTGATGCCCGGACGCAGCGCGAAGGCTGATAGGGCGGTGGTGGCCAGGGTCAGCCAGAACTTCGTGTAGACCCAGCGGTGCTTGGCGAGTCCCCAAGGAGTTCCGAGGGAAAGCAGCAGTCCGCTCAGCAGCGTGAGCAGCGCCAGGGGGAGCACCAGCCAGTCCGCGAAGAGCTTCATGGAGCGGGCGGCGGCTTCGGTGGTCGCGGCTGAATCCGTGGTGATGGCGGCGAAGGCGAGCGCGAGCAGCCCGAGCGTGAGCCCGAGCCAGCCCGCGGCAGCGGCTACGTGGACGACGAGGGTGGCCCGGCGAGCGGGGCGGCTTAGTTTCACGTGAAACACGGTGCCGGGAACGGCGGCCGGAGGCGTCTGGCAGCGGGAGTAACCGTGGCTACTAGCCTCGGCGTACATGCCTCGCCTTCACCTCTTCGACCTGGACGGAACGCTGCTGCACGGCACGGCGGCCCCCGTGGAGATCTCCCGTCGGCTCGGTCTCGACGCGGAGATCGCGGAGCTGGAACGCGACTTCGTGGCCCGGCGCATCGATCCGCCTCAGTACGCGGTCCGGGTGCGTGCCCTGTGGGCGGATCTCACCGAGGCGCAGGTGACGGCGGCCTTCGCAGGGGCTCCCTGGCTCTCCGGGATCCGGGAGACCTGGGCCGAGATCCGCGAGGGCGGTGACTATTGCGCCGTGATCTCGCTGTCGCCGTCGTTCTTCGTCGAGCGGCTCCTGGCATGGGGAGCGCATGCCGCGTACGGATCGCGATTCCCCTCCGTGCCGTTCACCGAGCCGGTGAATCCGGCGGGCATTCTCAATGCCGCGGCCAAGGTGAAGATCACGGACCGGCTCTGTGAAGAGTTCGGGGTGGGCAGGTCCGATTGCATCGCATATGGCGACTCGCTCTCGGACGTGGAGTTGTTCGGGGCGGTGCCGGTTTCGGTCGCCGTCAATGCGGATCAGCGGCTGGTTGGGCTCGCTACCCACTCTTATGTCGGGCGGGATCTGCGTAAGGCGTATGAATTGGTGTGCCCCGCCCGGTAATTGGCGCAATTGGCAGGCGTGGTCCGCTGAATTCCAGGTGAAGGAAGGCGGACTTGTGTGCCGGACGGCTGCCGGTATGGTCGAGTCCGGTTCGTGCCGGGTGCATCTCTGCGCACCCCTGGGGGGCACGGACGGAGGTCAACGAAGCCTAACGGGGCGAAGAGATCGAAGACCTGAACTTTCGGTTATGCGGCCGGCGCGGTGGCGATGGATGGGACGCTGCGGGGAGATGACTGCGGCCAATGTCACATTCCATCCCTACTTGTCCGTAGGGTCTGGAATCCAAGGTTCAATGCGGGCACACGGGGACACGGGGCGAGACGAAGCGGGGAAAGCAGGCAGCTTCCTACAGGGAAGTGCGCGGACCGACTGAGAGATGTTCGAGGCGAGGCACAGCATGGACTCTCCGACCACCACGTCGGCGGGCAACGGCACTTCCGGCGACAACGGCGGTGGAGGCGGCTGGTTCACCCCACGCAAGGCGCCGCAGCGCTCGGAGGACGTCGAGGCGTCGCGCCCCGCGGCCGATGAGTCCGAGACCCCGGAGGGGCGCCGTGTGGCGTTGATACGCCCCCTGAACAGGCCCGCCCCCGGGCCCGCCCCCGCGTCTCCCACAACGGAATCCGCCGCTCCCGTGGAGCCCACGCGCGACTCCGGGCCCCGGCCCGTGACCGAGGGGCGAATACCGGCAGCCCCCGAGCAGAGCGAGCCCGTCCGGGACGCGGTGGGAACGGCCACGGAGCCACCCCGCGCGGAGCCTCGTCTGGAGCGCGTGCCGGAACCGCGCCCCAAGCCGGAAGCCACGCCGCAGCCCGCGCCCGCCCCCCAGGGATCCCCCGACGCGATCCTCGTGCAGCGCACCATGGCCGAGATCGGCCCTGTCGCCGACAAGGTGACCTCGTACTTCTACGCGCTGCTCTTCACCCGGCACCCCGATCTGCGGCCCCTCTTCCCGGCGGCCATGGACACCCAGCGCGACCGGTTGCTCAAGGCGCTGCTGACCGCCGCCGAGAACGTCGACAACACCGCTGTGCTCGTCGCGTATCTGAAGAACCTCGGCCGCGGCCACCGCAAGTACGGGACGCAGCCCGAGCACTATCCGGCGGTCGGTGAGTGCCTGATCGGCTCGCTCAGCCGCTACGCGAGCGCGGTCTGGGACGACGAGACCGAGGCCGCCTGGGTCCGGACGTACACGACGATCTCCCAGGTCATGATCGACGCGGCGGCCGCGGACGAACTGCGCGCCCCCGCCTGGTGGTTCGCCGAGGTCGTCTCGCACGACCTCAGAACGCCCGACATCGCTGTCGTCACCGTCCGGCCCGACCAGCCCTATCCCTTCCTTGCCGGGCAGTACACGAGCCTGGAGACGCCGTGGTGGCCGCGGATCTGGCGGCACTACTCGTTCGCTTCGGCGCCGCGCTCCGACGGGCTGCTCTCGTTCCACGTGAAGGCCGTCCCCGCCGGCTGGGTGTCCAACGCCCTGGTGCATCACGCCCGCCCCGGTGACGTCATGCGGCTCGGCCCGCCGGCCGGTTCGATGACCGTCGACCACACCACCGACAGCGGACTGCTCTGTCTGGGCGGCGGCACCGGCATCGCCCCCATCAAGGCGCTCGTCGAGGACGTCGCCGAGCACGGCGAGCGGCGGCCCGTCGAGGTCTTCTACGGAGCTCGCACCGACCACGACCTGTACGACATCGACACGATGATGCGGCTCCAGAAGACCCACCCCTGGCTCGCGGTCCGCCCCGTCGTCGACGACCACGCACAGTTCCCGGACGCCGTGCGCGAGTACGGCCCCTGGAACGAGTACGACGCCTACCTCTCGGGTCCGCCCGGCATGATCCGCAGCGGCGTGGACGCCTTGCGGGACGTCGGCATCCCGGCCGGCCGGATCCGCCACGACTCCGTCGAGGAACTGGTGGCCGCGGGCGACTAGCCCGGTCCGGGAGCGTGCGGCTAGCCCAGGTCAGGCGCGTGCATCGCGCGTACGCCCTCGATGTTGCCGTCCAGATAGTGCCGCAGCGACAGCGGTACGAGATGGACCGAGGCGATCCCGACGCGAGTGAAGGGCACGTGGACGATCTCGTACTCGCCGCATGGCTCCTCCACCTCGGGGCCGTGCCGCAGGGCGGCGTCCATGGACTCCAGGCGGCAGACGAAGAAGTGCTGCACCTTCACACCGGTCGCGCCACCGTCCTCGCCGATGTGCTCGACGGTGTCGACGAAGCAGGGCACCACATCCGAGATCTTGGCGCCGAGCTCTTCATGGACCTCGCGGTGGAGCGCGTCGACGACGGTTGCGTCCTCCGCCTCCACGCCGCCGCCCGGAGTGACCCAGTACGGATCGACGCCGGGCTTGGTCCGCTTGATCAGGATCAGGTCGTTGCCATCGAGCAGGACGGCGCGTGCGGTGCGCTTGACCACGGGTCGGACGGTCATGGGAGAAATGTGGCCCGGACTGTTCCACGTGAAACATCGCGAACCAGGCGGAGACCCCGTCAAGCCCAGTCGACGGCAGCACGCAGCAGCCACTCGTGCGCCCGCGCGATGTGCGGCATGGCCAGCGTGCCGGTGCGTACGACGAGGAAATAGGTGCGCAGCGGGGGCACCGCCGGGTCGTGCAGGGCCACGACCTCGCCACTCTCCAGGGCGGGCGCGCACAGATAGCGGGGCAGCACGGCGAGGCCCGCGCCGGAGGCGGCGCAGGCGAGCACCGCCCGCAGGTCGGGCACGATGACGGCGCCCGATGCCGCCGGACGGGTGTCGAAGACGGCGGCCCAGTAACGGGCGACCAGCGGCAGCGACTCATGCACCTCGACCACCGGCAGGTTCTCGAGGGCGGACGCACCCTTGCGCCGCAGCTTTCCGGGGCCGATACGGGCGGCCCAGCGCCGGCCCGCGACCAGGACATGCTCCTCGTCGCAGAGCGGTGTCGCGGTGAGCAGGGCGCCGCGTGGACGGGCCGTGGTGATGGCCAGATCGTGGTGCCCCGCTGAGAGCCCTTCGAGGACCTCCTCCGCGTTGCCGAACGAGGCGCGCAGCGCGAAGCCCTGGCCGTCCTGCCCCGTCAGCGCGGTGAGGGCGGGCAGCGCCAGGGCGGCCGTGAACTCCGGCGGCCCCGCGAGGTGGAGCGTGCGTACCGAAGAGTCCTCGTCGAGCCCGGTCTCGGCGATCTCCACCAGGGCGTCGAGATGCGGGGCGGCCTTGTGCGCGAGTTCGTCGCCGATGGTCGTGGGGGTCACGCCGCGCGCCTGGCGCAGGAACAAGGGGCGGCCCAACTGCCGCTCAAGGGTGCGTATCTGGGACGTCACCGCGGGCTGCGACAGGCCGAGCAGGGCGGCGGCGCGCGTGAAGGAACCGGCCCGGTGCACGGTGACAAATGTGCGCAGCAGGGCCAGATCCATGGCAGCGCCCTCCCCTCCAGGCCCCTGGGCCGCGCCCAACTATAAATATGTCGATAGGTCTCTGTCGCTACTGTGATTGGACACTGACACAGAGTCAACTAGCCTTGTTTGCGCGGTTCTTCGCGCGCAGAACCGGGACGGTCCGAGCCACGAGGGGGGAGGCTCGGACCGTTCGTTGTGCGTAGCGGGGTACTAGCCGGGGGCCGGCAGAGCACCGGAATCGGTCAGTTGTCCGGCTCGGCGGACGCGGCCGCCTCGTCCAGCGCTCGCAGCACATCCGCCACCAGATCCGCCGGGTCCTCGGCCCCGGCAGAGAAGCGGACGAAGCCCTCCGCGACCGCGTCCCCGCCCCAGCGGCCGCGCCGCTCGGCGGTGGACCGTACGCCGCCGAAGCTCGTCGCGTCGTCCACCAGACGCAGCGCGTCGAGAAAACGATCGGCACGCGCGCGTGAGGGCAGCGTGAACGAGACCACGCACCCGAAGCGCCGCATCTGCTGCGAGGCGATCTTGTGCGAGGGATCGTCGGGCAGCCCCGGATAGCGAAGCCCGGTCACCTCGTC
The DNA here is from genome assembly GCF_026340305.1 of Streptomyces sp. NBC_01381. Lineage (NCBI taxonomy): Bacteria > Bacillati > Actinomycetota > Actinomycetes > Kitasatosporales > Streptomycetaceae > Streptomyces > Streptomyces sp. NBC_01381. The sequence goes on from NZ_JAPEPI010000001.1 coordinate 823,636, forward strand.
GCGGCCGCGCAGCGCTTCGGCGACGGCCAGGGCGTTGGCGTTCTGCCGCTCGGCGCGCAGTTGGAGCGTGGCGAGCGAGCGGTGCGCGAGCCAGGCCTCCATCGGGCCCGGAATCGCCCCGACGATCTTGCGCCAGCGCTTCACGGAAGCGGCCAACTCGGCATCGCGGCAGACGACGTACCCCAGAAGGATGTCGCCGTGCCCCGTGAGCTGCTTGGTGCCGCTGGCCACGGAGAAGTCGGCGCCGAGCTCCAGGGGACGCTGGCCCAGCGGCGTGGCCAGGGTGTTGTCGACCGCGACCAGGGCGCCACGCGCGCGTGCCGCGTCGGCGAGGCGCCGCACGTCGCACACGTCGAGCCCCGGGTTGGACGGGGTCTCGATCCACAGCAGCTTCGCGCCGTCCAGGACGTCGAGCTGGGCGTCGCCGCCGGTCGGGGCGGTGCGCACCTCGATGCCGTACGCGGCGAGCTGCTCGTGGACCAGGGGCAGGGCTTGGTAGCCGTCGTTCGGCATGACCACCACGTCGCCGGCGCGCAGCTGCGAGAAGAGCACCGCCGAGATCGCGGCCATCCCGGAGGCGAAGACCAGGGTCTCGACGTCGTCGCCGGACTCCGGCGCCTCCAACTCGCCGATGGCCCGCTCCAGGAGCGTCCAGGTCGGGTTCTCGTCACGTCCGTAGGTGTACGGCCCCGTGGGGTCGCCCGGCAGGTGGAAGTGCGCGGCGAACACCGGGCCCGGGAGCGTCGGCTCGTGTTTCACCGGCTCGGGGAGGCCGGCCCGCACCGCTCTCGTGCCGTCGCCGATTCCTGAGGCCATCCCTGAGCCCGTTCCTGCGGCTGTGCCTGCGGTTCGTGCGGAATCCGTCATGCCGCCCGCCCTTCCATCGCTTCGCGTACGGCGTCGAGCAGACCGTCGCTCGCCGCCTCGACCATTCTCAGGCACGCGTCGAAGCCGTCGTCGTCGCCGAAGTACGGGTCGGGAACGTCCAGGTCGGTGGCGGCGGGGTCGTACGAGCGCAGCAGCCGGACCTTGTCCGCGTCCGCGGGTGTCGGCGCGAGGCGGCGCAGCGTACGCAGGTGGCCGGTGTCCAGGGCGATCACCAGATCGAGGCGCGGGAACCAGGAGACCTGGAAGCGCCGCGCCAGATGATCGCTCTCGTAGCCGGCCGCCTCCAGGACGGAGACGGTGCGCGGGTCGGCGCCGTCTCCCTCGTGCCAGCCGTCGGTGCCCGCGCTCTCCACCCGGACCAGGCCGCCGAGTCCGGCCTCGTCGACCCGCGCGCGGAAGACGGACTCGGCGATGGGTGACCGGCAGATGTTGCCGGTGCAGACGAAACACACGGAGAAGGGCTGGGGCATCGGGCGGGCTCAGTCCTTGTCGTCGGGCAGGACGACGTTCATCGCCCAGGACACGACCGAGATGATCAGGCCGCCCAGGACGGCGGTCCAGAACCCGTCGACGTGGAAGCTCAGGTCGAACTTGTCGGCCAGCCACGAGGTCAGCAGCAGCATCAGGGCGTTGACCACGAGGGTGATCAGACCCAAGGTCAGGATGAACAGCGGGAAGGTGAGCACCTTCACGATCGGCTTGACCAGGAAGTTCACCAGGCCGAAGAGCAGGGCGACGATGATCAGCGTCCCGGCCTTCTTGCCGGTGCTGTCGCCGGTCAGGGTGATCTTGTCGAGCAGCCATACGGCTACGGCCAGGGCCGCCGCGTTGGCGATCGTCTTGACTACGAAATTCTTCATGTGTCTGATCGTGGCAGACGTAGGGCCGGAGCGGTCGGCCCGCGATCAGCGGCGAGGGGCGTACACGGACGATGAAGGCATTCCGACTGGATGAGCTGGAGGCGGAGCGCGCCGCGAACGACGGTGCGTATCTGCAGTTTCTGCGTGAGCGGAACATGTCGGTCGGGCTGTACGCGCTCGATGCCGGGGAGTCCGACCCCCAACTGCCCCACCAGCAGGACGAGGTGTACATGATCGTCAGCGGCCGGGCGTCGATCACCGTCGGCATGGAGACCACCCAGGTCGCGCGGGGCAGCGTCGTCTATGTGCCCGCGGGCGTGGCCCACAAGTTCCACCACATCAGCGAGGACCTGCGCGTCCTCGTGGTCTTCTCGCCGCCGGAGGGATGACTTCTCGGGGCCGGGACCTCGGGGTTCCCTAAGGGACGGATCAGGGGAGGACAAGGGATCCGAGGCCCCCGTCGAGGACTTCGCCGCCCTAGCATCGAATGCAGGAAGTCAGAGATGCAGAGACGCAGCGATGCGGAGATGCAAAGACGCGCAGAGAGGTAAGGACGATGGCAGCACAGGAGATCTTCTCGGGATTGCCGTGGTGGGTGAAGTGGATCGCGGTGCCGGTCATCGCCCTGGTCGTGTTCGGCAGCGTGATAGCGACCGTTGTCGGATTCGTTGTCGGCCTGTTGTTCAAGGCACTGATTTTCGTGGCGCTCGTCGGTGGACTCATCTACGTCGTACGGAAGTTCATAACGGGCTCGGCCTCGTCACGCAGCGATTGGTGACTTCTCGCAACAGTTCCCTCGGGCGGGGGAAGTTTCCCCGCACGGGGTCTCGGGCCGGTGCCCAGCGGTTAGAGTCCGAAATCCGACGCCGGGTCCGTCCCGCGCGCGGGCGCAATGCGCTTCCTCCCGTGTGATCGCGGGCACGGGCAGACATTCCACGCGCTTCGGGAGTGAACCTTGGCCACAGTTGATGCCGCACCTTCAACTGCCGCCGCGCCGACCCTCATCGGCTCCGTGCAGCGGGCGACGCGACTGCTGGAGGCCGCCGCCGCGCATGAGGGCGGGGCACCCGCCAAGCAGTTGGCCCGTGAGTCGGGGCTCGCGCTTCCCACGGCCTATCACCTGCTGCGCACGCTGACGCACGAAGGCTATCTGCGCCGGGAGAAGGGCCTGTTCGTGCTCGGCGAGGCCGCCGAGCGGCTGAGTGCCAGCGGGGCGCAGCAGAATCGTCGCGGCATGATCAGCGAGGCCTTGGCGCACTGGCGCGACGCCATCGGCGTACCGGTCTATTTCGCCGTCTACCGCGAGGGCGAGATCGAGATCGTGGCGGTCGCGGACACGCCCGGGATTCCGGCCGTCGAAGAGTGGGCGGACTTCCGCGAGACCGGTCATGCCCATGCGATCGGCCAGTGCCTGCTCGGCCAACTCGACGACGAGCAGCGCAAGGACCACCTCGACCGCCATCCGGTGCAGTCGATCACGCGGTACTCGGTCCGTGACGACCGGAGCTTCCTGCGCCGCCTGGACGCGATGGGGCGGATGAAACCCGTGGTGGAGCGGCAGGAGTACGCGCTGGGGACGGTCTGCGCCGCCATTCCGATCACGGCGGGCAACACGGCCGCCACGATGGCGATTTCCGTTCCCTCCTATCAAGCCGAACGGCTACTGCCCGCAGCCGATCGGTTGCAAAATGAGATCGGAAAGCTCCTAGGGGCACTCGCCTTCTCTATCAGCATCTGAAAACTCACTCCTTGTGATCTGATGTGTACGTTAAGCAAGATGCCATGGGTGTCAGGGAGTTGGTTCCTGGCCAGTCGATGTTTAGCGACGGGGTAGGCGGGCGATGCGAGAGCGCGAGTCGGTGCAGGCAGAGGTCATGATGAGCTTCCTTGTTTCCGAGGAGCTGTCGTTTCGCATCCCGGTGGAGCTGCGCTACGAGACCGGAGATCCCTATGCCGTCCGGCTGACCTTCCACCTGCCCGGCGACGCTCCTGTGACCTGGGCGTTCGGGCGGGAGTTGTTGATCGACGGGGTGGGCAGGGCGTGCGGCGACGGGGATGTGCGCATCGCACCCACCGATCCCGAGCTGCTCGAAGAGGTCCTCATCAGGCTTCAGGTCGGCGGTGACCAGGCGTTGTTCCGGGTGGGGATTCCGCCGCTGCTCGCATTCCTCGACCGTACGGACAAGTTGGTGCCGCTCGGGCAGGAGCGGGCGCTCGCCGACTTCGAGACGCACCTGGACGAGGCGTTGGACCGGATCCTCGCGGAGGAGCAGAGCGCGGGCTGACCTCCGGGGGCCAACGGGCACAGCCGGATGGCAGGTTGGTGCATTTCGCGGCATTGGCCTGGGGGGGGGGGCTCGGCGTCGGCTCCCCGTTAGCTAGCGGCCGGCCTCCGGCTCCCCCCGGGGCCACCTCACCGCTTGCGGCGTCGGCCACCGCCTCCGACGCGGCGCTGCTTGGCGGCTGCGGGAGCCGCGGGGGCCGGGGCGGCCGACGCGGCGGTGGTGCCTCCGGTGCGGTCGGCCGAGACGACCAGGGCGGCCAGTGCCGTCGTCACCGGGACCGAGGCGACCAGGCCGATCGAGCCGATCAGGGTGCGCACGATCTCCTCGGCGACCAGCTCGCTGTTGGCCACCGTGCCCACGCTGCTCTGTGCGATCGAGAAGAGCAGGAGCAGCGGCAGCGCGGCGCCGGCGTACGCCAGGACCAGGGTGTTGACCACCGAGGCGATGTGGTCGCGGCCGATGCGGATGCCCGCCCGGTAGAGGCCGCGCCAGCCCATCGTCGGGTTGGCCTGGTGCAGTTCCCAGACCGCGGACGTCTGCGTGACGGTCACGTCGTCGAGGACACCGAGTGAGCCGATGATGACGCCCGCGAGCAGCAGACCGCTCATGTCGATATCCGGGTAAAGGCCGTGAATCAGGCCCGTGTTGTCGTCCGTGTTGCCGCTCAGCGAGGCCCAGCCGATGAAGATCGAGCCGAGCAGTGCGATGAGGACGAGCGAGATCAGCGTGCCGATGACCGCGACCGATGTACGGGCCGTGAGCCCGTGGCACAGATAGAGCGCGATCAGCATGATGGCGCTGGCCCCGACCACCGCCACCACCAGCGGATTCGAGCCCTGCAAGATCGCGGGCAGGATGAAGAAGGTCAGGACGAGGAAGCTCAACGCCAGTGCCACCAGGGCCATGACACCGCGCATCCGCCCCACCACGACGACGACGAGGGCGAAGATCCCGGCGAGCAGCGCCATGGGGACGGTGCGGTCCACATCGGTGACCGAGTACTGCAGCGCCTCCGGGGCCTTGGGCTCATAGGCGACCACCACCCGCTGGCCCTCACTCAACTGCCGGGGCGCGTCCGGCTGGACGATCTCGGTGAAGGTGCGGCCCTTGTCCTTGCCGCTGGTCACCTCGACCGTCGCTTTCTTGCACATGCCCTCCGCGCGTGACTGCGCGGTCTGGCCCTCGGCGGTGGAGGTGTCCCCGGTGGGCGGCGGCTGCGAGGCGTTCACGTCCTTGCAGGGCAGCTCCTCCACCTTGGTCACCGTCGCCGACTCGGTCTGCCGGTCGAAGCCGACCCCGGTGCGCTCATGGCCCGGTGCACCACCGGGCCAGAGCACGGCGAGGCCCACGACGACCGCGGTGGCGAAAGGAATCAGCACCGCGGCGATGACCTTGCGCAGATGCTTGGAGACGGGCGCCGCCGGGCCGTGGCTGTGCGAGTGCCCATGTCCGTGGCCGCCCCCGTCGCCGCCTCCGTCCCCCCGCCCGTGCCCGTCCCCGGGCGGGGTCGAGAAGGGCGGCTGAGACGGCGGCTCGGACGGCGGGCGCGGCGGCGGCTCTGTGGTGGTCACTGCCCGATCATCGCAAGAACGGAGGGGGCCCTCTGTTCAGCACGCCCGATATGACGCTAGCGTGGGGGCACCTTTGCAAACGCGGGAGCTCGGAGCACCGGGCTGAGAGGGCGCTGAACTCCGTACGAAACGGCACGAATGGTGCCGGTGCCGTACGGGATCCGCTGCGTCGACCGCCGAACCTGTTACCGGGTAATGCCGGCGTAGGGAGTAGGTCTCATGACCACATCGGACGCACGCACGCCTGCCTCGACGCAGAACCAGAGCGACGAGGCCGGGAAGTCCATCGGCTGGCACAAGGCGTACGTCGAGGGCTCACGCCCCGATCTGCGCGTGCCGGTCCGCCAGGTGCACCTCACCAATGGCAAGGCCGTGACCCTGTACGACACTTCGGGGCCGTACACCGACGAGTCCATCGACACCGACGTCCGCAGGGGTCTCGCACCCCTCCGCGAGAACTGGATCATCGCCCGCGGCGACACCGAGGAGTACGTGGGCCGCCCGCCCCGTCCCGAGGACGACGGCATCAAGCACACCTCGCCCCGCGGCGGGCTGAAGAACCTCGACGCGGTCTTCCCCGGCCGCCCCCGCCAGCCGCGCCGCGGCCGTCAGAGCCAGGCGGTGACGCAGCTCGCGTATGCCCGTCGCGGCGAGATCACGCCCGAGATGGAGTTCATCGGGATCCGCGAGAACCTCGACCCCGAGGTCGTGCGCGCGGAGGTCGCCGCGGGCCGCGCGGTGATCCCGGCCAACGTCAACCACCCGGAGATCGAGCCGATGATCATCGGCAAGAAGTTCCTGGTGAAGGTGAACGCCAACATCGGCAACTCCGCGGTCACCTCCTCCATCGAGGAGGAGGTGGACAAGATGACCTGGGCCACCAAGTGGGGCGCCGACACGGTCATGGACCTGTCCACCGGCCGCAACATCCACACCACCCGCGAGTGGGTCCTGCGCAACTCCCCCGTCCCCATCGGCACGGTGCCGCTCTACCAGGCCCTGGAGAAGGTCGACGGCCAGGCCGAGGCGCTGACCTGGGAGATCTACAAGGACACGGTCATCGAGCAGGCCGAGCAGGGCGTGGACTACATGACGGTGCACGCGGGTGTGCGCCTTCCGTACGTCCCGCTCACCGCGCGCCGCAAGACCGGCATCGTCTCGCGCGGCGGCTCGATCATGGCCGCCTGGTGCCTGGCGCACCACAAGGAGAGCTTCCTCTACGAGAACTTCGAGGAGCTCTGCGAGATCCTCGCGGCGTACGACGTGACGTACTCGCTCGGCGACGGTCTGCGCCCCGGATCGATCGCGGACGCCAACGACGAGGCGCAGTTCGCCGAGTTGAAGACCCTCGGGGAACTCAACACGATCGCCAAGCGTCACAACGTACAGACGATGATCGAGGGCCCCGGTCACGTCCCGATGCACAAGATCAAGGAGAACATCGACCTCCAGCAGGAGATCTGCGAGGAGGCGCCGTTCTACACGCTCGGCCCGCTGACCACGGACATCGCGCCCGCCTACGACCACATCACCTCCGGCATCGGCGCCGCGATGATCGGCTGGTGGGGCACGGCGATGCTCTGCTACGTCACGCCCAAGGAGCACCTGGGCCTGCCGAACAGGGACGACGTGAAGACGGGCGTCATCACGTACAAGATCGCGGCGCACGCGGCGGACCTCGCCAAGGGGCACCCGGGCGCGCAGGACTGGGACGATGCGCTCTCGGACGCGCGCTTCGAGTTCCGCTGGGAGGACCAGTTCAACCTGGCTCTCGACCCGGTCACCGCACGGGAGTTCCACGACGAGACGCTGCCGGCCGAGCCCGCGAAGACGGCGCACTTCTGCTCGATGTGCGGGCCGAAGTTCTGCAGCATGAAGATCTCGCAGGACATCCGTCGCCAGCACGGCGGTGACCTGGCGCAGGACGAGATCGAGGCGGGCATGGAGCAGAAGTCCAAGGAGTTCGCCGCGGCGGGCAACCGGGTCTATCTGCCGATCGCGGACTGAACCGAGCAGGCCCCTGAAGCGGCCCACGAGGTTCCGGACAGCGCGAATCTGTGGGTCTCCCAACAGCCGTTGGGGGACCCACAGCCGTGCGCGTTCGCTACCCGCTACTCCGGCTTGTGGTCGGGCCCGCCGAAGTCGGGGCTTGAGAAGTCCGGACTCGAGTAGCTCGGCCGCGGCCCCGCGGAGGGACCGCCGTCCGGGCTGCTGAACCCGGGCCGGTGGTAGCCCAGTTGAGGCATGCGGCTGCTCGGGTCCGCCGACGCCGTACGGGCCACCTGTGCAGCCCCCGGATCCGCGAGCGCCTCCCGCAGGAACGGCAGGACGCCGCGCTCCAGGAGTGCCTCGCCCCAGGCTTCCCTGGCGCGGGCCACCTCCTCGTTCCGTTCGCCGTGCGAGCCGGCCTGGAGCGAGGTCGAGCCATTGCGCAGAGCGGTCAGGAGCAGGCCGATCGCAGCGACCAGGATGCCCCCTGCGGTGAGCGCGCCGAACAGCCATCCCGCGGTGAGCAGGGTGTCCGCGAAGGCGGGCTCGGGGTTGAGCATCTTCAGGATGTAGCCCACGAGCAGGAAGATCGCGGCGGCCGCCCCGGCGAGCACGGGTGCGAGCACCGCGACGACGGCGATCGCCCCCGCCCCCGCCCCTGTCTCGGCGGTGACCTCCCCCATCGTGGTGGCGAGACCGAGGCCGCCCGAGCCGGCTTCCGCCTCGCTCTGGCTGCTCCGTTCCCGTATCGATGGTGCGGCAGATCCGCTTTCGCGCAGTTTCTCGCGGACCTTCACATAGTGCGTGTACTCGGTCGTGGCAGCGGCAGTGATCAGCGCACTGGCGTTCAGTGCCATGGTGCGCAGCTGCTCGGGATTGAGCCGCTCGCCCACTGCGGCGAGATCCGGACGGTTCGGTGCGGTGCGCAGCGCCTCATCGAGGATCCGCTCGAACTCGGGGCGGTCCTCATTGAGCAGGTGTGGAGCGCTGTTCATGTGCATCCCCCGATGCTCCGTAGGGCTTGGTGGCTCGCATGGGTACGAGCCGTCGGGCAGAAACGGAGGGGAGCCTGCTACGGATAAGCCGATGGTAGAGCCGTGACGGCACGCGGTGACAGGGGGTTTCCAGAAATAGGCCCCCTGGCCAGCGTGATCCTGTAGTGGAGCGCCTGCCCAGCGAACGCTCAGCTATCCAAGGGGAGTTGGCAGACCAGTAGCTTTCCGGCCATGGTCACTCCGCCGTCCATGGCGATGGCCAGTCCGCCTGCGTAGATGTGCGGTCCCTCGATGACGGGACCGCCGCCGTCCGAATCGTCCTCGGAGCCGACATCGCCCAGCAGATACGGGATGGGGCTGTGGCCGTGGACGATGCGGTGGCCGCCGTACATGTCGAGGAGTTCGCGTACGGCCGCGGGGCCGGATTCGTCGCGGAAGGCGAAGCGCTTGGTGAACTTCCGGAAGAGGTCCCAGCACTCGTCCGCGTCGTTGCGCGTGAGTGTCTCGCGGACGGTGTCGTTCACGGCCTCGATCGAGTCGCCGTAATCCAGATAGGCGGTGGTGTCGGAGTGCATCAGGAGATGCCCGTCCTCCGCCTCGATCGCGTCCAGGCGGGCCATCCACTGCAGGTGGTGGTCCTCCAGGCGCTCCATGTCGGTCTTCTGGCCGCCGTTGAGGAGCCAGGCGGCCTGGAACGTGGCCGTGCCCGCGCCCGAGTTGACCGGGGTGTCCCCGAACCGCTTTGCGCCGAGAAGGAGCAGCTCGTGGTTGCCCATCAGGGCCTTGCAGTAGCCGCCGGCGGCGGCGGCCTGGGCGGACAGGCGCATCACGAGGTCGATGACGCCGATGCCGTCGGGGCCGCGGTCGGTGAAGTCGCCGAGGAACCACAGCCGCGCGTTGCCCGCGGACCAGTCGCCGTCGGCGTCGATGAGGCCCTGCTCCTGGAGGGCCGCGAGCAGCTCCTCCAGATAGCCGTGCACATCGCCCACGACGTACAGCGGGCCGTGTTCGTCGGACGCCGGCGCCTGTGGAGGCTCGGGCATGGCCTGCACCTCCACTTGCACGGTGTCGCCGCGGTTGATGACGGGCAGGTCGCGCTGGGTGGGGGTGTAGCCGTTGTCCGGCACCCCGGGAACCTCCCCGGGGTCGCCAGGACCCGCCGCGCCCCCCGCACTTCCGTCGACCGGACCGGTCTCATGGACGTACGCCGGTACGCGGAAGTCGCGCAGCGTCGCCGTCCGCACATCGGGTCCCTGACCGGCCCCCTGAGTCATCGACCCCTCCACCACCATTGCGCCGCATCTGCACCGAGATCGGACTGCCTGGTCGCAGCGGCCCGCGGTGTCGTCCGCCCATCATAGGAATGCGGCTCGCGCTGTGTGGTGCACCAGGGGTGGTGAATCAGTGCTGAACCCCAGTTCACCGAGGTTTTCTCCCGAATTGGGTAGGGGTTTCCCCGTAGGTCATGACCGGGCTGTGCTGGTGGGCGCCGGGCAGCGCGGGCCGACAGGGTGTCTCTCCCCGCCGGCCGGCACCGTCAACCAGGTCCGGGCGAACGGGGTGAACTGACCGTCGTACGCGGTGGACGTCGCTCGGACGAGGTGCGCACGATCAGCTCCGTCGGTATCACCTGCTCGACCGGGCGGCCCGAATCGAGCCCTTCGATGGCGTCGATGAGCAGCTGGACGACGGCCGTGCCGATGCGCCGCGGTTTCAGCGAGAGTGTGGTGATGGGCGGTTCGGTGGTGGCGTAGACCGTCGACTCACTGCAGCACACGAGCAGCAGATCGTCAGGGACGCGCAGTCCGTACCGGCGGGCGGCCGCGAGGAGATCGGTGCCGTTCGGGTCGAACAGGCCGTAGACGGCGTCGGGCCGGTCGGGTCGGGCGAGCAGCCGGTCGGCCGCGACGGCGCCGGCGCACGGGTCGTGGGCCGGATAGGACTCGTACACCGGGTCCTGTCCGACGCGCTCGCACCAGCGCAGATAGGCGGTCGTGGACAGGTGGGTGTACGTGTCGGTGGTGGTCCCGGTGAGCAGTCCGATCCGCCGGGCGCCGGCCGCCGCGAGGTGGTCGAGGATCTCGAGGACCGCCGCCTCGTGGTCGTTGTCGACCCAGGCGGTGACCGGCAGAGACCCGGCCGGGCGGCCGTCGGAGACCACGGGCAGGCCCTGGCGGACCAGCTCGCTGACGACCGGGTCGTGGTCGGAAGGATCGACGACGACGGTGCCGTCGAGCGCGACGTTCGACCAGACGTCGACCGGGCTGCGCCGGGAGGTGGCGGGAAGGATGACAAGGGCGTAGCCGCGGGCCAGCGCGGCCGAGGTCGCGGCTCTGGCCATCTCCGCGAAGTACGCGAATTCGGTGAAGGTGAAAGGTTCATCCCCGTATGTCGTCACGGTCAGGCCGATGAGGCCCGACTTGCCGGTACGGAGCGTTCGGGCCGCCGCGGAGGGGCGATAGCCCAGCCGTTCGGCGACCTCGCGGACATGGCGTCGGGTGGCATCCGGGAGGCGCCCCTTGCCGTTAAGAGCGTCGGAGACAGTCGTGATGGAGACACCGGCTGCGGCGGCGACGTCTCTGATGCCCGCTCGGCTCTGCCGGTTGCCCCGGCGGGCGGTCTCCGCTCGGCTCACCTGGTGGTTCCCTGCTGCTGTCATGGCGAGCCGATAGTAGGGCTCATGAGGGTGGGTAGTGCGGGCGCATATTCACTCGTTGACAGGCACGTTTCTGCATGGCGCTTCCGGGTCAATGACCTTGGAATGCAAGGGAGTTGGCGGGATTCGGGGGAGTCGGTCCCTTGTCGTCGCGCACGGGCCTGCCAAATGGGCGATGTTTCGAAGAGGTCTCAACTCACCTTCACGGGTGATGCGCGCCACGGAGTGAGCCACCGGCGCGTGACGTGACGGGGAGCGCTCCCCCCTCTTCGTGCGCCTTCGTACCTCGATGCCCCGGAACCCATTCGCAGCGGGGCTGAATCCTCATAAGGTGTGCAGTATTGAAGTCAGGGTGTTCAGGTGTTCAGGTGTTCAAGAGGAGGACTGCGGTGAGCGAGACGAACCCGAGGCTGCGCGCCGAGCTGGAGGGTATCCCCACCTACAAGCCCGGCAAGTCCGCCGCGGCCGCTGGTCCGGTGGCGTACAAGCTGTCCTCGAACGAGAATCCGTACCCGCCGCTCCCCGGTGTCATGGAGAGCGCGCTTGCCGCGGCCGGTTCCTTCAACCGGTACCCGGACATGGCGTGCACCGGCCTGATGAGTGAGATCGCCGACCGTTTCGGGGTGCCGGTGTCGCATGTGGCGACGGGCACCGGTTCCGTCGGCGTCGCGCAGCAGCTGCTTCAGGCCACGTGCGGACCGGGTGACGAGGTCATCTACGCCTGGCGGTCCTTCGAGGCGTACCCGATCATCACGCAGGTGAGCGGGGCGAAGTCGGTGAAGGTACCGCTGACGGCGGACGAGGTGCACGACCTGGACGCGATGGCCGAGGCCATCACCGACCGGACGCGGCTGATCTTCGTCTGCAACCCGAACAACCCGACCGGCACGGTGGTGCGCCGGGCCGAGCTCGAGCGGTTCCTCGACCGGGTGCCGAGCGATGTCCTTGTCGTCCTGGACGAGGCGTACATCGAGTTCATCCGTGATGCCGAGGTGCCGAACGGCATCGAGCTCTACCGCGAGCGTCCGAACGTCGCCGTGCTGCGTACGTTCTCCAAGGCGTACGGCCTGGCCGGCCTCCGTGTCGGTTTCGCGATCGCCCATGAGCCGGTGGCGGCCGCCCTGCGCAAGACGGCGGTGCCCTTCGGGGTGAGCCAGGTCGCGCAGGACGCGGCGGTGGCCTCGCTGCGGGCCGAGGACGAACTGATGGGCCGGGTCGGCTCGTTGGTGTCCGAGCGCACACGGGTGGTCGAGACGCTGCGGGCGCAGGGCTGGACGGTGGCCGAGACGCAGGCGAACTTCGTGTGGCTGCGGCTCGGGGAGCGCACCGCCGACTTCGCGGACGCCTGCGAGAAGGCCGGTGTGGTCGTGCGGCCGTTCGCCGGCGAGGGGATGCGGGCCACGATCGGGGAGACCGAGGCCAACGACATCTTCCTGCAGACGGCGGAGGCGTTCCGCAAGGAGCTCTGAGCCTGAGCGGCTTTGGTGCAGCGCGGTCCGGTGTGGTCAGCCGGCGGTGAGCTCGACGCGGACGGGATCGCCGGAGCGGACGGTGGCCAGCAGGCGCGGGTCGCCGTCGATCCGGCCGAGGAGATTGCACGGGCTCGCGAGGCGGCACTCGTCGCCCCGTGAGATCGGGGTGGGTCCGTAGGGGAGGGCGAGCGCGTTGCCGTCGGTCCAGAAGGCGACCGTGCCGGGCTCGACGACCTGCTGGGCGCTGTCCTCGATCGGGACGCTCACGCCCGTGTCGAAGTAGACCTCCTCGCCCCAGGTGTGGGCGGTGGAGGCGAGCGGCAGGACCTTGCCCAGGGCCTGGGCGGTCGGGGTGTCCTCGATCGTCGCGGTCAGGTGGCCTGAGGGCCAGGAGATCCGTATCTGCATGGCGCGGATTCAACAATATGTTGAAGCCGTTGGGAAGGCCCCGGGGGACGCACCCCGGGGCTTTCTTCGCGTTCCTGTCGATACGTCCCTGCGTACCGCCCGGTATGGGACCCCCCCCTACGGGTGCCGACAGGCGGTACGACATAATGCTTGTGAATGTGAACGCGTTCACAAGCGTGTCTCGTTCATCCCGGAATCAGTGGGATTAAAAGGGCAAACTGCCGATGTGATCACGGCACGTAAGGAGAAGTCGCGTGGACCTGGCTCTGGCGCCGGAAACACTGGCGCGCTGGCAGTTCGGCATCACCACCGTCTACCACTTCCTGTTCGTACCGCTCACGATCTCCCTGGCCGCCCTCACGGCGATCCTCGAGACCGCGTGGGTGCGCACGGGCAAGGAGCACTACCTCAGGGCCACCAAGTTCTGGGGGAAGCTGTTCCTGATCAACATCGCGATGGGTGTCGTCACCGGCATCGTCCAGGAGTTCCAGTTCGGCATGAACTGGTCCGACTACTCGCGCTTCGTCGGTGACATCTTCGGGGCCCCGCTGGCCTTCGAAGCCCTCATCGCCTTCTTCTTCGAGTCGACCTTCATCGGCCTGTGGATCTTCGGCTGGGACAAGCTCCCCAAGAAGCTGCACTGCGCCACGATCTGGATCGTCTCCGTCGGGACCGTCCTGTCGGCGTACTTCATCATCGCCGCGAACGCCTTTATGCAGCACCCGGTCGGCTACAAGATCGTGGAGCGGGACGGCACCAAGCGTGCGGAGCTCACCGACTTCGCGGCGGTGCTCTTCCAGGAGACGACGCTCGTCAACTTCTTCCACGTCATCTCTGCCGCCATCCTGGTCGGTGGCGCCTTCATGACCGGCATCGCGATCTTCCACCTCCGTAAGAAGCAGCACATCCGCACCATGCGGATGTCGATGCGACTCGGCCTGGTCACCGCGTTCGTCGGCACGCTGCTCACCGTCATCAGCGCCGACACCCTCGGCAAGGTCATGTACGAGCAGCAGCCGATGAAGATGTCGGCCGCCGAGGCCCTGTGGGAGACGGAGAAGCCGGCGCCGTTCTCGCTCTTCGCGTACGGCGATGTCGCCAAGGGCCACAACACGGTGGCCATCGAGGTCCCCGGGATACTGTCCTTCCTCGCCAAGAACAACTTCAGCGCCGAGATCCCGGGCATCAACGACATCAACAAGGAGTCGCAGGAGAAGTTCGGGCCCGGCGACTACCGGCCCAACATCCCCACCACGTACTGGTCCTACCGCTGGATGATCGGCTTCGGCGGCGTCTCGATGGCCCTGTGCACCGCCGGCCTCTGGCTCACGCGCAAGAAGTTCTGGCTCGCTCCGGAGCACCGCACCGGCGAGGACGACATCCCCAAGCTGATGCTCACCAAGAACAAGCAGCTTGCGCCGAAGCTCGGCAAGTGGTGGTGGCTGCTCTCCCAGTGGACGCTGATCTTCCCGCTCATCGGCACCGCCTGGGGCTGGATCTTCACCGAGACGGGGCGTCAGCCCTGGGTGGTCTACGGCGTGCTGCGCACCAGGGACGCGGTCTCGCCGGGAGTCTCGCAGGGTGAGGTGCTCACCTCGCTGATCGTGTTCACCGCGATCTACGCGATCCTCGCCGTGATCGAGGTGAAGCTGCTGCTCAAGTACGTCAAGCAGGGGCCGCCCGAGCTGACCGAGGCCGATCTCAACCCGCCGACCAAGATCGGCGGCCCGGGGTCCGGCAAGGACTCCGACGCAGATGACGACGCCGACCGGCCCATGGCCTTCTCGTACTGAAGGAGCTGATCGGACATGGAACTTCACGACGTCTGGTTCGTACTGATCGCCGTCCTGTGGATCGGCTACTTCTTCCTGGAGGGCTTCGACTTCGGGATCGGCATCCTGACCAAACTGCTCGCCCGCGACCGGGTCGAGAAGCGGGTCCTGATCAACACCATCGGTCCCGTCTGGGACGGCAACGAGGTGTGGCTGCTCACGGCGGGCGGCGCGACCTTCGCCGCCTTCCCCGAGTGGTACGCGACGCTCTTCTCGGGCTTCTATCTGCCACTGCTGATCATCCTGCTCTGCCTGATCGTGCGCGGTGTCGCCTTCGAGTACCGCGCCAAGCGGCCCGAGGAGAACTGGCAGCGCAACTGGGAGCACGCGATCTTCTGGACCTCGCTGGTCCCCGCGGTGCTGTGGGGTGTGGCCTTCGGCAACATCGTGCGCGGCGTGAAGATCGACGCCCACAAGGAGTACGTGGGCAACTTCTGGGACCTGCTCAACCCGTACGCGATCCTCGGCGGGCTCGTCACGCTGACGCTCTTCACCTTCCACGGCGCTGTATTCGCCTCGCTCAAGACGGTGGGCGACATCCGGGTCCGGGCACGGAAGATGGCGCTGGGGCTCGGCCTGGTCACGGCCGTGCTCGCGCTCGGCTTCCTGACCTGGACGCAGGTGGACAAGGGTGACGGCAAGAGCCTGGTCGCGATGATCGTGGCCGTGGTCGCGCTGGTGGGAGCGATCGGGGCGATCAAGGTGGGGCGCGAGGGCTGGTCGTTCGCGCTCTCGGGCATCACGATCGCGGCCGCTGTCGCGATGCTCTTCCTGACGCTCTTCCCGAACGTCATGCCGTCGTCGCTGAACGAGGAGTGGAACCTCACGGTCACCAATGCCTCGTCGAGCCCGTACACCCTGAAGATCATGACCTGGTGCGCAGCGATCGCGACGCCGATCGTGCTGCTCTACCAGTCGTGGACCTACTGGGTGTTCCGCAAGCGGATCGGTACGCAGCACATCGCTGACGCCGCTCACTAGGTTCTGACGTCCCGTGGTTTCCCGGAAGGTGTGTTTCACGTGAAACCGATCGACCCGCGTCTGCTCCGGTACGCCCGTGCCACCCGGTTCTTCCTGATCGCGGTGGTGGTCCTCGGAGTCGCCGGGGCGGGCCTGGTCGTGGCCCAGGCGATGCTCATCGCCGAGGTCGTCGTGGGCGCCTTCCAGCGAGGGCTCTCCGTAGGCGACTTGGGGACCCCGCTCGTCCTGCTCGCGGTGGTCGCGGCGGGACGGGCCCTCGTCTCCTGGCTGACCGAACTCGCGGCGCACCGGGCGAGCGCGGCGGTCAAGTCGGAGCTGCGGGGGCGGCTGCTCGAACGGGCCGGACAGCTGGGCCCGGGGTGGCTGACCGGGCAGCGGGTCGGCTCGCTCGTCTCGTTGGCGACGCGGGGCGTGGACGCGCTCGACGACTACTTCTCGCGCTATCTGCCGCAGTTGGGGCTCGCGGTGGTCGTGCCGGTGGCGGTGCTCGCGAGGATCGTCACCGAGGACTGGGTCTCGGCGGCGATCATCCTCGTGACGCTGCCGCTGATCCCGGTCTTCATGATCCTGATCGGCTGGGCGACACAGAACCGGATGGACCGTCAGTGGCGGCTCCTCTCCCGCCTGTCGGGGCACTTCCTGGACGTGATGGCGGGCCTGCCGACCCTGAAGGTGTTCGGGCGGGCCAAGGCGCAGGCCGAGTCGATCCGGCAGATCACGGGCGAGTACCGGCAGGCGACGATGCGCACGCTGCGCATCGCCTTCCTCTCGTCGTTCGCGCTCGAACTCCTCGCGACCCTGTCGGTCGCCCTGGTCGCGGTGACCATCGGGATGCGGCTCGTCCATGGCGACATGGATCTGTACGTGGGGCTCGTCATCCTCGTCCTGGCGCCCGAGGCCTATCTGCCGTTGCGTCAGGTCGGTGCGCAGTACCACGCGGCGGCGGAGGGGCTCTCGGCCGCCGAGGAGATCTTCGAGGTCCTTGAGACCCCGGTGCGGGCCACGGGGGAGGCGGCGGCGCCTTCGGGGACGCTGAGCGTGGAGGGCGTGACGGTCCGGTATCCGGGGCGGGCGTCGGACGCGGTCTCCGGGGTGTCGTTCGCGATGGAGCCGGGCGAGACGGTGGCTCTGGTCGGGCCGAGCGGCGTCGGCAAGTCGACGCTGCTCGATGTCGTCCTTGGCTTTGTGGAACCCGCCGAGGGGCGGGTTCGGGTCGGCGGCGTCGACCTCGCGGACGTCTCGCCCGAGCGGTGGCGTGAGCGCATCGCCTGGGTTCCGCAGCGGCCTCATCTGTTCGCCGGGTCCATCGCGGAGAACGTACGGCTCGCGCGGCCGGACGCGGACGACTCTTCCTTGCGGGGCGCATTGCGGGCCGCGGGGGCGTGGGAGTTCGTGTCCGCGCTGCCGGGCGGGGTGGAGACCGTCCTAGGGGAGGACGGGTCGGGGCTTTCCGCGGGGCAGCGGCAGCGGCTTGCGCTGGCGCGGGCTTTCCTGGCCGATCGGCCTGTGGTGCTCCTTGATGAGCCGACCGCGGCGTTGGACGGGGAGACCGAGGAGGGGGTTGTCGAGGCGGTTCGGCGGCTGGCTGTCGGGCGGACGGTGCTGCTGGTGGTGCATCGGCCGGCGTTGCTTGGCGTTGCCGACCGGGTCGTACGGCTGGGCGCCTCGGAGATCGCTGCCGCCCGGGTGCCCGTCCAGATGGGCGGCGAGGCCGACGGGCAAGGGGCTGCCGAAGGCGCTTCCGGCGACCCGGTGGTGACGGGCGATCAGGCGGGGGCCTGGGGTGGCTCGCACCCCGGGGGCGGGGTCCTGGCCCGGCTGCGGGGGATGGCGCGGCAGCGGAAGGGCAAGCTCGGGCTCGCCCTCCTGCTGGGCGCCCTTGCGATCGGCAGCTCCGTAGGGCTGATGGGCACCTCCGGGTGGCTGATCAGCCGGGCTTCGGAGCAGCCCCCGGTGATGTACCTGATGATCGCCGTGACGGCGACCCGCGCCTTCGGCATGGGGCGCGCCGTCTTCCGCTACGCCGAGCGCCTCGTCTCGCACGACGCCGTGCTGCGGATGCTGGCCGACACCCGTGTCGCCGTCTACCGGCGCCTGGAACGCCTCGCCCCCGCCGGGCTCAGGAACCGCCACCGCGGCGACCTCCTGTCCCGTCTCGTCGCGGACGTCGACGCCCTGCAGGACTACTGGCTGCGCTGGCTGCTCCCCGCGTCCGCAGCCGCCGTCGTGGGCGCCGGAGCCGTCGGCTTCACCGCTTGGCTGCTGCCGGAAGCGGGCGCCGTCCTCGCCGTCGGCCTGCTGCTCGCCGGCGTGGGCGTACCGCTGCTCTCCGGAGGCGTCGCCCGCCGCGCCGAGCGGAAGCTCGCTCCCGCGCGCGGGGTGCTCGCCACAAGGGTGGCCGATCTGCTCACCGGGACCGCCGAGTTGACGGTCGCGGGCGCGCTGCCCCGGCGTACCGCGGCGGCGAAGGAAGCCGACGCCGAGCTGACCCGGATCGCGTCACGGACCGCCACGGCCACCGCGCTCGGCGACGGACTCGGCGCGCTGGCGTCCGGGCTCACCGTGGCCGCCGCCGCCCTCGTCGGCGTACAGGCGGTGCACGACGGCCGGTTGAGCGGGGTCGCGCTCGCCGTCGTCGTCCTCACGCCGCTCGCCGCCTTCGAGGCGGTCATCGGGATGCCGCTCGCCGTGCAGTACCGCCAGCGCGTCAGGAAGAGCGCTGAGCGCGTCTACGAGGTCCTCGACGCCCCCGAACCCGTACCCGAGCCCGCCGATCCCGCACAGCGCCCGCAGACACCCTTCCCGCTGCGCGTCGAAGGGCTGCACGCCCGCTACGAGGGGCAGGACCGGGACGCCATCGCGGGTGTCGGCCTGACGCTGGAGCAGGGGCGGCGGATCGCCGTGGTCGGCCCGTCAGGCTCCGGCAAGACGACGCTCGCCCAGGTCCTGCTGCGCTTCCTGGGGACGACCGAGGGCACGTACACGCTGGGCGGCACCGAAGCGGCCGCCCTGGACGGTGACACCGTGCGCGAACTGGTCGGGCTCTGCGCCCAGGACGCGCACATCTTCGACAGCTCCGTACGCGAGAACCTGCTCATCGCGCGGAAGGACGCGAGCGACGCCCAACTGCGCGACGCGCTGACGCGGGCCAGGCTCACGGAGTGGACCGCCTCGCTGCCCGAAGGCCTCGACACCCTGGTCGGTGAGCACGGGGCGCGCCTCTCCGGAGGCCAGCGCCAGCGCGTCGCCCTGGCCCGCGCCCTGCTCGCCGACTTCCCCGTCCTCGTCCTCGACGAGCCGGCCGAGCACCTCGACCTGCCGACCGCGGACGCCCTCACCGATGACCTCCTGGCCGCCACCGAGGGACGTACGACGCTGCTCATCACGCACCGTCTCGCCGGGCTCGACGCGGTGGACGAGGTGATCGTCCTCGACGCGGGCCGGATCGTGCAGCGCGGCGCGTACGCGGACCTCGTGGCGGTGGACGGGCCGCTGGCGCGCATGCGGGAGCGGGAGAGCGCGGCGGACCTGCTGCTGACCGCCGGGTAGGACGGGCCTCCGGCGCCGACTGGGCAGGGACGTCAGCCCCGACTTTCCTCGCCAAATAGGACTAACTACTCTCAAAGCATGTCAGCCCCATCGGCCTCCGCCGCCTCACCGCCTCCCGACGGCACTCCGGACCCGATCGAGGCGGCGAAGCGGGCGACCCGCAGCCTCCAGGGGCTCTCCCCCGAGCTGACCGCGCGGGTGCCGCAGCTGCTCGAGGCGATGCGGTCGGTCGGCGCCGGGCTCGAACTGCACACCACGCTCGACCGCATCTGCGAGACGGCCGCCGAGCTCGCGGACGCCCACTACGCGGCCATCGGCGTCGTCTCCGAGGACGGCAAGGGGCTCTCGGACTTCGTCCACACCGGCATCGACGAGGAGACGGCCGAACGGATCGGGCACCTCCCCGACGGACACAAGGGGCTGCTCGGCGCCCTCATTCACCAGCCCGAGACCCTCCGCCTCGCGGACCTCTCCGCCGACCCGCGCTCCTGCGGCTTCCCGGCGAACCATCCGCCGATGCGGACCTTCCTCGGCGTCCCCATCCGCGTCCAGGGCGAGATCTTCGGCAACCTCTATCTCACCGAGAAGCGGGACGGCGCCGAGTTCAACGAGTACGACGTGCACATGGTCCGCGTGCTCGCCACGGAGGCGGGGATCGCCATCGGCAACGCACGCCTCTACGAAGCCGCCATGCAGCGCGAGCGCTGGATCGACGGCTCCGTGGCCGTCACCACGGCGCTGCTCTCGGGCAGCGACGCGGAAGAGGCCCTCTCCGTAGTGGCCGAACAAGCCCGGCATCTCGCCGACTCGGCCGCCGGGATCGTGCTGCTGCCCGAGGACGAGGGCGGCATGGAGATCGTCGCCGTCTCCTCGGACGAACCCCTGGCCGCGCTCGGCATGGTCATCCCCGCGGAGAGCCGGATCGTCACCGATCTCCTGGCCGGGGAGTCCGTGTTCGTCGACGACGCGGCCACGGACCCGCGGATCATGACCGACCTCGCCCGCGGATACGGCCCCGTGATGATGCTGCCGCTGCAGAGCGACGGCCGTGTCATGGGGACGCTCGTGACGCCACGCGCGCGTGGGGCCCGCCCGTTCAGCGAGACCGAGCGGACGCTGGCCACCCAGTTCGCCTCGCAGGCCGCGCTCGCCCTGATGATGGCCGAGGCGCAGCGCGACCGTGAACGGCTCGCCGTGTACGAGGACCGGGACCGCATCGCACGGGACCTGCACGACCTGGTGATCCAGCGCCTGTTCGCCACCGGGATGATGCTGGAGAGCGCCCAGCGCAGGTCCGTCGTCCCCGAGGTGCGGACCGGCGTGGGCAAGGCCGTCGACGAGCTCGACGTGACGATCCAGGAGATCCGTACGGCGATCTTCGCCTTGCAGCAGGGGCCCGCTGAGGCCCCTTCGGGGCTGCGTACACGTGTCCTGCGCGAGATCAACATGGCTGCCGTGCCGCTCGGCTTCAAGCCGTCGCACCACTTCGTGGGGCCCGTCGACACGGTGGTCGGCGAGCTCGCGGGCAAGAACCTCATCGCCGCGCTCCGGGAGGCGCTGTCCAACGCGTTCCGGCATGCGCGGGCCGACCGCATCGACGTCGTCGTCGACGCGACGGTGATCCTGCCCGACGGGCAGCAGGGCGTACGTCTGACGGTCTCGGACGATGGCGTCGGCATCGCGCAGGGCGGCCGGCGCAGCGGCCTGAAGAACCTCAAGAGGCGTGCGGAGTCGCTGGGCGGCGACAGTTGGTACGGGCCGGGCATCGGTGAGGACGGCGGCGGTACGACGGTGGTGTGGCAGGCGCCGTACTGAATCGGTCTCTGCGGCGGATCTGCGGGGGACTGAATCGGTCTCTACAGGTGGGGCGTTACTTGGGGTCGGCCTCTATAGGTGGGGTGTTTCCGGACCGGCCTCTCCGTAGAGCCCTGTTCGGCCGTACGGCAGTGGGCCGTTCGGGGCACCGGGTGCCCCGGGTGTACGAGTTGAGCAGGACCGGGTGAAGGCGGCGGGACAACGATCCGTGACATGCGCCTGAGCCACCGCGGTATCCACCCTCTCGTCGCCGTGTCGGTACTGCTGTGCGCGCTCCTCGTCCCCACGCCGGCCTCTGCCTCCGAAGGGCCGGGCGCCAGTGCCGAGGTGGCGCGGCTCTACGAAGAGGCGTCCGCGGCGACCGTGCACTACGAAGCGGGGCAGCGGGCCGCAGAGGTGCAGCGGGCCGAGGTCCGGAAACTGGACCGACTCCTCACGAAGGAGCAGCACGCCGTCGCGGTGCTGCACGGCGACCTCGGCCGGATGGCCAGCGCGCAGTACCGCACCGGTGGCGGACTCCCCCAGACCGCCCAACTGCTGCTCGCCGACAGCCCCGAGGAACTGATGCGAGGTCAGCGGGTCCTGTGGCAGGCGGATCTCGCGGTCAACAACGCCGTCATCAAGACCCAGCGGGCAGCCGCCAGACTCGCCGACGCCAAGCACGCGGCGGACCGGGCCAAGCGCACGCTCGACCGGCGCAACGCACATCTGGCGAAGCTGAAGCGCGGCATCGAGAGCAAGCTGGCGTCGGCGCAGTGGGCCCTTCAGGGCGAGGCCGACCGGTCCGTGGCCGCCGGGCAGTGCCGCGGTGCCGTACGCCTGGAGCAGCCGCAAATCGTCGACACGCGCGCGTGGGTGCCGCCTGTGGAGACGTACGAACTCTCGGCGGGCTTCGGCAGTGCGGGCGCGCGCTGGGCGAGCCGGCACACGGGGCAGGACTTCGCGGTCGGCATCGGGGCACCGGTGCGGTCGGTCGGCGCGGGCCGGGTGGTGAAGGTGTCGTGCGGGGGCGCCTTCGGCATCGAGGTCGTGGTGGAGCACGAGGGCGGCTACTACACGCAGTACGCGCATCTGTCCGCCGTCACCGTCGACCAGGGGGAGCTGGTGGCTCCGGGGCAGTGGGTCGGGCAGGCGGGCACGACGGGCAACTCGACGGGGCCGCACCTCCACTTCGAGGTGCGGCTCACGCCGTATCTGGGGTCCGGGATCGATCCGGCGACGTGGCTGGCCGAGCGGGGGGTGCCGCTCTGACGCCGGGCGGCTCAGTCGCTCAGCCGCTCCGGCGGTCAGGCGCTCGGGGCGGTCCCACAGGATCGGTCAGCCGGTCAGCCGGTCAGCCGGTCAGCCGGTCCTGCAGGATCTGCTCGATGACGACCGCGACGCCGTCTTCGTTGTTGGCCACCGTGCGCCCCGACGCGGCGGCGATCACGTCCGGGTGCGCGTTGCCCATCGCGTACGAAGTGCCCGCCCAGGAGAGCATCTCGATGTCGTTCGGCATGTCGCCGAAGGCGACGACCTCAGCGGGCGTGATGCCGCGCTCGGCGCAGCACAGCTCCAGGGTGCTGGCCTTGGAGACGCCGGGGCCGCTGATCTCCAGGAGCGCGCTCGGGCTCGAGCGGGTGATCTCGACGCGGCCGTCCACAGCGGCGCGGGCCACGGTGAGGAACTCGTCGGGCGCGAGCTCGGGGTGGTAGGCGAGGACCTTCAGGACGGGCTGGTCCGCGGCGTCGGAGTCCTCCGCCAGAAGCTTCTCGGCGGGCGCGACGCTCTCCCCGGGCTCCAAGTGCAGGGGCGGGTACGTCGGTTCGTGGTGCAGCCCGCCCGTGCGCTCGACCGCGAAGGACGTGCCGGGGGCCGCGTCGCGCAGGACGTGCACGACGTCGAGCGCGTCCTCGCGCCGCAGCTCCCGCAGCTTGACGAAGCGATGGCTGCCGGCGCCGCCGTGCAGATCGACGACGGCCGCGCCGTTGCCGCAGATGGCGAGGCCGTGGCCGTGGACGTGGTCGCTGACGACATCCATCCAGCGGGCCGGGCGGCCGGTCACGAAGAAGACCTCGATGCCGGCCTCCTCGGCGGCGGCTAGCGCGGCCACGGTGCGGTCAGAGACGGACTTGTCGTCGCGCAGCAGCGTGCCGTCCAGGTCCGTGGCGATCAGCCGTGCCGTGGGTCGGTGCGGGACGGAGGCGGCCGGGGTCCTGGGCCGTGGGGTAGCTGAGGTCACGCCACCGATTGTCCCGCATCTGGGTGCACGGGCGTGCGCTGGGGCGCACATTTGAGTGCCTTTACGCCCCTGGTGTGGCGCCGCCCAGCTGGACCAGGGCCTCCGTGGCGATCCGCTCGAAGAGCTTCTCGTCTGCCGCGAAGTCCGTCCCCGGCAGCGGCCAGTGCAGCACGATCTCGTTGAAGCCCAGCTCAGCGTGGTTGCCGGCGAAGTCGATGAACGCGTCGAAGGAGTCGAGAGGGCGATCCGGCGTGAATCCGGTGAGAAGGATCTTGTCGAGCTCGGCGACATCGCGGCCGATCGCCTCGCATGCGGCGCCGAGCTTCTCGGCCTGGCCGCGAATGGCTTGAAGTGACTGCTCCGGGGTGCCGTTCTCGAAGAGCTTCGGGTCGCCGGTGGTCACCCATGCCTGGCCGTGGCGCGCGGCCAGCTTCAGCCCGCGCGGACCGGTGGCGGCCACCGCGAAGGGCAGCCGGGGGCGCTGCACGCAGCCCGGGATGTTCCGCACCTCGGACGCCGAGTAGTACTCGCCGTCGTACGAAACGACGTCTTCTGTAAGAAGGCGGTCGAGCAGCGGAACGAACTCTCCGAAGTGGTCGGCCCGCTCGCGCGGCGTCCAGGGCTCCTCGCCGGTCTTGAGCAGCGAGGTGGCGTCGAAGCCGTTGCCGCCCGCGCCGATGCCGAGGGTGATCCGGCCGTCGGACACGTCGTCGAGGGTGATCAGGTCCTTGGCGAGGGTCACCGGATGCCGGAAGTTCGGCGAGGTGACCAGCGTGCCCAGGCGCAGCCGGTCGGTGGCGGCCGCGGCGGCGGTCAGGGTCGGCACCGCGCCGAACCAGGGCCCGTCACGGAAGGTCCGCCAGGAGAGGTGGTCGTAGGTGTACGCGGTGTGGAAGCCCAGCTCCTCGGCCCGCCGCCAGCGCTCCTTGCCGCCCTCGTGCCAGCGGGTGACGGGCAGGATCACTGTGCTCAGACGCAAACTCATGTATCAGAGCGTATGCCCGGTCAGTGCCGGTCGGGAAAGTGATCATTGCGGTAGGGGGCGATCAGTGGCGGTCGGGGGCGATCAGTGCCGGTCGGGAAAGCGGAGATAGCCGGGTGGCACGGCGGCGGTGAGCCAGACGCCGTTGGCGCTGACCTGGAAGGTGTGCCCGTCGCGGTGCATCGCCCCCGCGTCCACGGAGAGCACGACGGGGCGGCCGCGGCGGGCGCCGACCCGGGTGGCGGTCTCGCGGTCGGGCGAGAGATGCACGGCATGGCGGTTCATGGGCCGTAGGCCCTCGGCGCGGATCGCGGCGACATTGCGGGCCACTGTGCCGTGGAAGAGATACGCGGGCGGGGTCGCCGGCGGCAGTTTGAGGTCCACGTCGATCGAGTGGCCCTGGCTGGCGCGGATCCGGCCGTTCTCGACGGCGAAGCGCTGTTTGTCGTTGGCGGCCACCACATGGTCGAGCTCGGAGCGGGTGAAGCGGAATCCGTGCCGTGCGGCCGCGGCGATGAGGGTGTCGATCTCCACCCACCCGCTCTCGTCGAGCGTGAGACCGATCCGCTCGGGCTGATGGCGCAGGTGTTTCGACAGGTATTTCGACACCTTCACGGTGCGTCGTTCGTCGGCGGGGGGTTCTCCAATCACCCGTTCAGAGTCGCGCACGGGCCGTTCTCCCCGCACTTGATTTTCGTCCACCGACTTTTCATCGGTCGATTTGCGTCCACAGGTTTGATCCACAGCCAAGTCCAGTTATCCACAGGGGAATTGGCGATTCTGTGGACAACGCACCAGCCATTTAGGTGCTTTGAGCAACAGATCCTGGATTGGTATGAGTTGCGGCAAGTGAGTCCAATGTCCTGGCCTGCAGCTCACGTTCGGTGGCCGCCGCGATGAACGCCGCGACGTTCTCCCGACCAACCAGGGCTTCCACGGCCCGGGTTGTCGACGCGGGAAGCGCTACGGGAAGCGCCTCATCCGTACGAGATGCGGGCACTCCCGATGTGAGGTGCTGCTGGAGGTGGCGGGTGGCGAACAGACGCATGGCTCGGGCCAGTTCGGCGTCGACCGACTGCTGCGCCAGTGGCCGCAGCCGACGGACGAGCGAAGCCGCCTCTGCGGCATCTGCATCGGTCGGCGGGTGGTGGCCGAGATAGCGCGCGAAGACATGCTCGGTGGTGAACTCGAGGAAACGGGAGGCTATGTGCTCCACCTGCCCCCTCAACTCCCGCAGATGCCCGGAGATTGCCAGAAGCGGAACTCCCGCCGCGTGCAACTCCACGGCCACGGCGAGCTCTTGAGGACTCGGAACCAAGTACTCGTCGTCCCGCCCCGGCATCGGCTCCAGCACGCCGAGGGCGACCGCGTCGGCGACCGCCGCGTCGTCCGGCTTGCCGCCGAACGCCGCGTCCAGCTCAGCCCGCGTGATCCGGTCGGCCTTCTCGTCCGTCCATGGACCGCCGACCTCCGCGGCCAGCCCCAGCACACCGCCGAGACCGCGGCCCGCGTCCCAGGCCTCAAGCAGCTCCTTGATGGAGGCCAGGGTGTAGCCGCGGTCGAGCAGATCGGCGATCTGCCTCAACCGCGCCAGATGCGCGTCGCCGTACACATTGGCCCGCCCGCGCCGCTCCGGCCGGGGGAGCAGCCCCCGGTCCTGGTAGGCGCGGATCGTACGCACCGTGGCGCCGCTGTGATGCGCCAGGTCCTCGATGCGGTACTCCACCGGTCTGTGCCCCGTGCCGTGGTGCTCCACCAGTCTGTGCCCGGCGCCCGACTGCTCGTCCACGCTCCCCGCCCCTCCACGAACCCTTGTGCTAGGCGATGGCCGCCCTGCCGACAGCGGCCGCCGCGGCCCGCGCCGCGGGCGACTCGGCCAGATACTCCACGGCCCTGCGCAGGGAGCCCTCCTGCGAGGGATGGTACGACCGCCGCAGATAGCGGGGTATCGCCGCACCCAGCTCACGCCATGTGGGCAGCAGACCCTTGCGCACCGCCCTGTTGTGCTGGGCCAGGGAGTAGCGCAGGCGTCCCGCCAGCTGCGGGTCGCGGCGCATCAGATAGGCCGTGCCCCAGACCCACAGGTACAGCATCACGGGTGCCGTGACCGCCATGCCCGCGATACGACGGGCGTAGCGGGGCAGGCCCTCGCCGCCGCAGTGCTGGTACATGTCGAAGGCGACCGAGCGGTGCTCGACCTCCTCCGCGCCGTGCCAGCGCAGCAGGTCCAGCATGACCTCGTCGGCGTTCGCGTGGTCCAGGCCCTCGGCGTGCAGCACCCAGTTGCCCAGGACTGCGGTGAACTGCTCGATCGCCGCGACGACCGACAGGCGGTAGCGCAGCCACTCCTGCGTCGGTATCGGCGCCCCGAGCGGCGGCTTCTCGCCGAGGATCTTCTCGAAGAGCAGGTCGACGTACTTGGTGAACGCCGCGGTGTCGAGCCGCTGCGCAGCCAGGTGGTCGAGCACATGCGCGTGCTGCACGCTGTGCGTGGCCTCCTGGCCCATGAACCCTTTGACGTCCTTGAGCAGTACCGGATCGGTGACCAAGGGCAGGCCTTCCTTGAAGACCTTCACGAACCACCGCTCCCCCGCCGGCAGCAGCAGATGCAGCACGTTGATGACGTGGGTGGCGGTGGGCTCGTCCGGTATCCAGTGCAGCGGGGTCTCTTCCCAGTCGAAGGAGACCCGGCGCGGAACGATCGTGTAGTGCTCCTCGGTGTTCGTCTCGGCGTTCTTCTCCGTGCTCACAACGGTGGCTCCAATCGGGCTATCGCACGCAGGGCCTTGGGAGTGAAGCGGGACATGAAGTGGGCGCCGCGGGCCTCCGGAGTGACCGGGACCACCGCCTGGTTCTTGACGACCGCGCGCAGGACCGCGTCGGCGACCTTCTCCGGCGGGTAGTTGCGCAGGCCGTACAGCCGCGACGTCTTCTTCTGGCGGCGCTTCTCCTCGTCGGTGTCGACACCGACGAAGCGGGACGTCGCCGTGATGTTCGTGTTCACGAAGCCCGGGCATATCGCGGAGACCCCGATGCCCTGGCCCGCGAGCTCGGCGCGCAGGCACTCGCTGAGCATCAGGACCGCCGCCTTGGACGTGCTGTAGGCGGGCAGCGCCTTCGACGGCTGGTACGCCGCCGCGGACGCGGTGTTCACGATGTGACCGCCCTGGCCGCGCTCGGCCATCTGCCTGCCGAAGAGCCGGCAGCCGTGGATCACGCCCCACAGATTGACGTCCAGGACCTTCTTCCAGTCCTCGGCGCTCGTGTCGAGGAACGAGCCGGAGAGGCCTATGCCCGCGTTGTTCACCAGGACGTCGACGATGCCGTACTCCCCGGCGACCTTCTCGGCGAGCTTCTCCATGGCCTGCTCGTCGCTGACGTCGACCGTCTCGCCCCAGGCCTGCGGGGCGCCGATCAGGCGGGACATCTCCGCCGTGCGCGCCGCGCTCTCCGCGTCCCGGTCGACGGCCACCACGCGCGCCCCCGCCTCGGCGAACGCGAAGGCGGTGGCCCGGCCGATGCCGCTGCCCGCGCCCGTGACCAGGACCAGCTGGCCGCCGAAACGATCGGCGTGCTTCCCGGTGGCCACACTGTCGTTGGCGGGCACGCCGTCCTCGTTGGTCGTCACGAACTCGCTGATCCAGCCGGCCAGTTGGTCGGGCCGGGTGCGTGGCACCCAGTGCTTGGCCGGCAGGCTGCGGCGGACCAACTGCGGGGCCCAGAGCTCCAGTTCGTCATAGAGCCGCTCCGAAAGGAAGATGTCCCCGGACGGCGTGATGAGCTGCACGGGCGCGTGCGCGTAGGCGTCCGCGCGGGGCCTGCGCAACCGGGCGCGGACGTTGTCCCGGTAGAGCCAGGCGCCGTGCGCGGCGTCCGAGGGCAGCGACGGCGTCGGATAGTCGCCCGCCGGGACCTTCTCCACGCGCTGGAGGATCTTCGGCCACTGCTTGCCGAGCGGCCCGCGCCAGGCCAGCTCGGGGAGCACCGGCGTGTGCAGCATGTACACGTACCAGGACTTGGCGCCCTGGCCGAGCAGTTGACCGACCTTGCGCGGAGTCGGCCGGGACATCCGCTTCTTGATCCAGTGCCCGAAGTGATCGAGCGAGGGCCCCGACATCGAGGTGAAGGAGGCGATCCGCCCCTCCGTCCGCCTGACCGTGACGAACTCCCAGGACTGCACCGAACCCCAGTCGTGCCCGACCAGGTGCACCGGCTTGTCCGGGCTCACCGCGTCGGCGACGGCCAGGAAGTCGTCGGTCAGCTTCTCCAGGGTGAAGCCGCCGCGCAGCGGCTTCGGGGCCGTCGACCTGCCGTGCCCGCGCACGTCGTACAGGACGACATGGAAGCGGTCGGCGAGACGCTCGGCGACCTCTGACCACACCTCCTTGGAGTCCGGATAGCCGTGCACGAGCAGAACTGTGGGCTGCGTGGGGTCGCCGAGTTCGGCGACGCACAGCTCCACTCCGCCCGTACGCACCCAGCGCTCGCGCGCGCCGGTGAGTCCCTTGGCGACTCCGTTGGTGAATCCCCCCGTGTTCATGCGACGGCCCTTTCCTCAGCCCAGCGCCGCACATGCGGCAGATCGTCGTCCAGCCAGAAGGCGCTCTGCTCGGGGTCCTTGGAGTCGGTGACGACCAGGATCTCCTCGAACTTCGCGCCCGTACCCCTGAATCCGAGGTGCGGCTCGACCGCCCACAGCCCCTTCTGAGGCGAGTGGTCGGAGAATTTGTACGGCGACCAGAGCGGCGACCAGCCGTCCCGGTGGCCATGGATCGCGTCGCTCGCCAGGCCCTTGAGGGACTGGGTGCCGAAGCCGAAGACATGCGGCGTCAGGCGGCGCTCCTTCACCCGGTCGACCTTGTGCGCGATGACGCCGAAGGGATACGCGCGGTGGCGGTTGGCGTACCCCTGGCGGACCATGAGGCGGTCCACGTCCTCATAGATCTCGCGCAACGGGCGGCGCTCGCGCACCTCGCGCAGGATCAGCTCGCGGTGCGCCTCGAGGTCCGCGAGCAGCTTGTCGTGCACGGGGTTGAGGCCGAGACAGCCCGAGTAGCCGATATCCGCCGTATATCCCTTGTAGACCGGGGCCATGTCGAGGATGAAGGGCATCCCCGGCTCCAGCCTGCGGTTGGTGGGGAAGAACTGCAGCGGTATCCGGAAGTTCACGAACGCCGTGCGGTCCCCGAACCAGGCGAAGGGCAGGTGGAACCAGTCCCGCACGCCCCGCTCGCGCAGCCACTCACGCTGCATCCGCGCCGCCTCGCGCTCGGTCACCCCCGGCTTGAGCTGCGCCGCGACCGCCTCCGCGCATTCATACGCGAGGGTCTGCACTTCCCTGAACCCCCGCAGTTCCGCCGAGAGTTCGCCTGCCACTGCTGAGGTCATGCCACCGTCCGTCCCGTGTCCGGTCCACCCGTGTCCGGTCCATCGCCGTACGCGGTCGTAACTTGACACTGATGAATGTGACAATGCTCAGCGGCTGCGTCAATAGTTCTGCGCAACCTGCGGGACAGGTCCGGAAGATCCCCCAGGGGTCGACTTCCGGACGACCCTTACGGGCCCGTAATACTCGAGAGTGAGGGCAGGGCAAGCCCGTGGTCTGACGACTGGTGTGGTCTGCGCCACTACCGTCGAATGCGTGACTGTGATCGCGACCGAAAGCCTGAGCAAGCGGTTCCCGAGGGTGACCGCGCTTGACCGGCTCTCCATGGATATCGGGCCCGGTGTGACCGGACTCGTCGGAGCCAATGGAGCCGGCAAGTCCACACTGATCAAGATCTTGCTGGGTCTGTCCCCCGCCACGGAGGGCACGGCCGCCGTGCTCGGACTCGACGTCGCAACGTGCGGCGGCCAGATCCGTGAGCGCGTCGGCTACATGCCCGAGCACGACTGCCTGCCGCCCGACGTGTCGGCCACCGAGTTCGTCGTCCACATGGCGCGCATGTCGGGGCTGCCACCCGCCGCGGCCCGTGAGCGGACGGCGGACACCCTGCGGCACGTGGGTCTGTACGAGGAGCGCTACCGCCCCATCGGGGGCTATTCGACGGGCATGAAGCAGCGCGTGAAACTCGCGCAGGCGCTTGTGCACGACCCCGACCTGGTCTTCCTGGACGAGCCGACCAACGGCCTCGATCCCGTGGGCCGTGACGAGATGCTGGGCCTCATCCGCCGGGTCCACACGGACTTCGGCATCTCCGTCCTGGTCACCTCGCACCTCCTCGGCGAGCTGGAGCGCACCTGTGACCACGTCGTCGTCATCGACGGCGGCAAGCTGCTGCGCTCCAGCTCCACCACCGACTTCACCCAGACCACCACGACGCTGGCCGTCGAGGTGACGGACACCGACGAACACCCGGACGGCACCAGCGCGTTGCGCGAGGCACTGAAGGGGCGCGGGGTCGCCACCCACGAGGGCGGCACCCTGCCCGGCGCCGGGCACACCGTGCTGCTCGAAGCGGAGGGCGAGGAGACGTACGACCTGGTGCGCGACCTCGTCGCGGACCTCGGCCTCGGCCTCGTCCGGATGGAACAGCGCAGGCACCACATCGCGGAGGTCTTCCACTCCGGTCAGTCCGATCAAGCCGATGACGCCGATCACGCCGATCACGAAGCAGAGGGGAAGGAGGCGGTCCGCCATGGCGGTTGAGCAGACCCCGGCACGCGCCGGTGAACAGACCCGGATCCACAACATCGGGTATCGCAACTACGACGGTCCGCGCCTTGGCCGCGCCTACGCCACCCGCTCGCTCTTCTCACAGAGCCTGCGCGGCGCGTACGGCCTGGGCCGCTCTGCCAAGTCCAAGGTCCTCCCCATGATTCTCTTCGCGGTGATGTGCGTCCCCGCAGCGATCATGGTGGCGGTCACCGTGACCACGAAGGCGAACGACCTCCCCCTCGACTACACGCGCTACGCGATCGTGCTGCAAGCCGTCATCAGCCTCTACCTGGCGGCCCAGGCCCCGCAGACGGTCTCCCGCGACCTGCGCTTCAAGACCGTTCCGCTCTACTTCTCCCGGCCCATCGAGCACAGTGACTACGTACGCGCCAAGTTCGCGGCGATGGCATCGGCCCTCTTCATCCTCACGGCCGCCCCGCTGCTCGTGCTCTACGTAGGGGCGCTGCTCGCCAAGCTCGACTTCGCGGACCAGACAAAGGGCTTCGCCCAGGGACTCGTCTCCGTGGCGCTGCTCTCGCTCCTCTTCGCCGGCATCGGCCTGGTCATCTCGGCGATCACCCCCCGCCGCGGCTTCGGGATCGCCGCCGTCATCGCCGTACTGAGCATCTCCTACGGCGCGGTGTCCACGGTCCAGGTGATCGCCTACGAACAGGGCAGCATCGACGCCATCGCCTGGCTCGGCCTCTTCTCGCCGACCACGCTCATCGACGGCGTACAGACCGCCTTCCTCGGCGCGACCTCCGCCTTCCCCGCAGGGGAAGGCCCCTCGTCCGGCACGGGCGTGGTCTACGTGATCGTCGTCCTCGCCCTCATCGCGGGCTGCTACGGCGCGCTGATGCGCCGCTACCGGAAGGTCGGACTGTGAGCACCATCAACATCGATCACACCTCACGCTGGTTCGGCAACGTGGTGGCGGTCAACGACATCACGATGGACGTGGGCCCCGGCGTCACCGGCCTCCTCGGGCCGAACGGCGCGGGGAAGTCCACCCTCATCAACATGATGGGCGGCTTCCTCGCCCCCTCCACCGGCAGCGTCACGCTCGACGCCAAGCCGATCTGGCGCAACGAACAGATCTATAAGGCCATCGGCATCGTCCCCGAGCGCGAGGCGATGTACGACTTCCTCACGGGCCGCGAATTCGTCGTGGCCAACGCCGAGTTGCACGGTCTGGACGAGCGCGCCGCCCACCGGGCGCTCGCCACGGTGGAGATGGAGTACGCGCAGGACCGCAAGATCTCGACGTACAGCAAGGGCATGCGCCAGCGCGTGAAGATGGCCTCCGCCCTGGTCCACGAGCCGTCCGTGCTGCTGCTCGACGAGCCGTTCAACGGCATGGACCCCCGCCAGCGCATGCAGCTGATGGACCTCCTTCGGCGCATGGGGGACGAGGGCCGCACGGTCCTGTTCTCGTCGCACATCCTCGAAGAGGTCGAGCAACTGGCCTCGCACATCGAGGTGATCGTGGCCGGACGGCACGCGGCGAGCGGCGACTTCCGCAAGATCCGCCGCCTGATGACGGACCGCCCGCACCGCTACCTGGTCCGTTCCAGCGACGACCGAGCCCTGGCCGCCGCGCTGATCGCCGACCCGTCGACCGCCGGCATCGAAGTCGACCTCAAGGAAGGCGCGTTGCGCATCCAGGCCGTCGACTTCGGCCGTTTCACCGCCCTGTTGCCACGCATCGCCCGCGATCACGACATCCGGCTCCTCACGGTCTCGCCCTCGGACGAGTCCCTCGAGTCGGTCTTCTCCTATCTCGTCGCGGCCTGAAGGGAGCCACCGTGTACGACCCCACTGTCGCCCGGCTCACCTACCGGGCCCTGCTCGGCCGCCGCCGGGCTCTGATCCTGTTCACCCTGCCCGTCCTGCTGATCGTGATCGCCGCGGCGGTCCGCGGATTCAGCGGCGCCGACGATCAGGTCGCCGTCGACCTCCTGGGCGGTTTCGCGCTCGCCACGATGGTGCCGATCATCGGCGTCATCGCCGGCACCGGCGCGATCGGTCCCGAGATCGACGACGGCTCCGTCGTCTATCTCCTGTCCAAGCCGGTCAAGCGGCCGACGATCATCTTTACGAAGCTGATCGTCGCCATCGCCGTGACCATGGCCTTCTCCGCGATCCCCACCTTCATCGCGGGCATGATCCTGAACGGCAACGGCCAGCAGATCGCCGTGGCGTACACCATCGCCGCCCTGGTCGCCTCCATCGCGTACGCGGCGATGTTCCTGTTCCTCGGCACGATCACCCGGCACGCGGTGGTCTTCGGCCTGGTCTACGCCCTCGTCTGGGAGGCCCTCTTCGGGTCGCTGGTCTCCGGAGCGCGCACGCTCAGCGTCCAGCAGTGGTCCCTCGCCGTCGCGCAGAGGACCGCGGAGGGCGATCTGGTCACCTCGGACGTCGGCCTGCCCGTCGCCACGGTCCTCCTCGTCGGCGTCACGGTGCTCGCCACCTGGTACGCGGGACAGAAGCTGCGGTCGCTGACGCTGGCCGGGGAAGAGTAGCCGCCCGTTCGGTCTTGACGGCGTCTTCACCCTCCTGCCAGGACACTGGTGGGAGGGTGCGCTGTTTCCAGGGAGGTGCCGTGATGGCAGCGGAGCCTTCAAAGGAACCTTCAGAGAAGCCTTCGGAGGACTGGGACGAGATCGTCCTGGACGAGGACTTCATACGTTCCGCGGGGACCGCGGAGCCGTCGGCGCGGGCCCGGATGCTCAGCGCGCGATGGCGTAAGAGCGGCGCTCCCGAGCCGCAGCCGTGGCGCTCCGACGAGCCGCCCGCAGGGTGGTTCTTCAGCCGGGCGCGGCGGCGGTGGCGTCGGCGGCGCCGCTAGGGCGGATTAATCGGTGGCGGTGAACTTCCGGCGCGGGCAGAGTAGTTGATGTCACCGCGCCACAGCCTGGCGCTCACCTTCTGGGAGAGGAGCCGACGTGTCCATCAGCAGTAGTCCGTCGAGTTCCCAGCAGGGCAGCCCGCGGCAGGCTTCGGAGTAGTCACTCACTCCGTAGAGCCCCGCCCACGGGGGAGTTGCCCGGGGCGGCCGCTTCGAGCGCGCACTTCGCTGCGCGGGCCGCCCACCCGGAGGATTGGCCGAGTGGTAAGGCAGCGGCTTGCTAAGCCGTCGTCGGGACCGGAAATCCCGCGCGCGTTCGATCCGCGCATCCTCCGCCAGACGTTGCACTGGGCTTGGGCCCCATCCAGGTGCCCGGGGGAAACCCCCTCAGCCCAGCATCCGTTCCAGCACCGCCGCGATTCCGTCGTCCTCGTTGGACGCCGTCACCTCGTCCGCCACCGCCTTGAGTTCCTCGTGGGCGTTGGCCATGGCTACGCCATGTGCTGACCAGCCGAACATCGGGATGTCGTTGGGCATGTCGCCGAAGGCGATCGTGTCCGCGGCCTTCGCGCCCAGGCGGCGGGCCGCCAGGGAGAGGCCGGTCGCCTTGGAGAGGCCGAGCGGGAGCAGCTCGACGATGCCCTCGCCGGCCATCGTCACGCCGACCAGACCACCTGCCACCTCCCGCGCCACAGCGGCCAGCGCGTCATCGCTCAGGCCCGGATGCTGGACGTACACCTTGTTCAAAGGCGCCGCCCAGAGCTCGGCGACATCGGTGAACGGGACGGCGGCCAGCGGGCCGTCCTGGACCGCGTACCCGGGACCGACGATCACTTCGCCGTCGAGGCCGTCACGGCTCGCGGCCAGTGCCAGCGGGCCGATCTCCGCCTCTATCTTGGCGAGCGCGATGCCCGCAAGCTGCCGGTCGAGCGTGACCGACGTCAGCAGGCGGTGCTCGCCCGCGTGGTAGACCTGCGCGCCCTGCCCGCAGACCGCCAGGCCCTCATAGCCCAGGTCGTCCAGGATGTGCCGGGTCCAGGGCACGGCACGGCCGGTGACGATGATGTGCGCGGCGCCCGCCGCAGTGGCCGCGGTGAGCGCGTCGCGCGTACGCGCCGAGACCGTGTCGTCGGAGCGCAGGAGCGTTCCGTCGAGGTCGGTCGCGACGAGTTTGTACGGGAAGGACGGGACGTCGGGAGCAGGGTGGCTCACTTGTTGATGGGCTCCAGGATCTCTCGTCCCCCCAGGTACGGACGCAGTACCTCGGGCACCCAGACGGAACCGTCGGCCTGCTGATGATTCTCCAGGATGGCGACGATGGTGCGCGGGACGGCGCAGAGCGTGCCGTTCAGCGTCGAGAGCGGCTGCACCTTCTTGCCGTCGCGGACCCGGATCGAGAGGCGGCGGGCCTGGAAGCCGTCGCAGTTCGAGGCGGAGGTCAGCTCGCGGTACTTGCCCTGGGTGGGGATCCACGCCTCGCAGTCGTACTTGCGCGACGCCGAGGATCCGAGGTCACCGGTGGCCACATCGATCACCTGGAAGGGCAAGCCGAGGCCGGTCAGCCACTGCTTCTCCCACTCCAGGAGCCGCTTGTGCTCGTTCTCCGCGTCCGCCGGGTCGACGTACGAGAACATCTCGACCTTGTCGAACTGGTGCACGCGGAAGATGCCGCGGGTGTCCTTGCCGTACGTGCCGGCCTCGCGGCGGTAGCAGGGCGAGAAGCCCGCGTACCGCAGGGGCAGCTTGTCGGCGTCGATGATCTCGTCCATGTGGTACGCCGCGAGCGGGACCTCGGAGGTGCCGACCAGGTAGTAGTCGTCCTTCTCCAGGTGGTACACGTTCTCGGCGGCCTGGCCGAGGAAGCCCGTGCCCTCCATGGCGCGCGGGCGGACCAGCGAGGGCGTCAGCATCGGGATGAACCCGGCCTCCGTGGCCTGCGCGATCGCCGCGTTGACCAGGGCCAGCTCGAGCAGCGCGCCGACACCCGTCAGGTAGTAGAAGCGCGAGCCGGAGACCTTCGCGCCGCGCTCGACGTCGATGGCGCCGAGCGCCTCGCCGAGCTCCAGGTGGTCCTTCGGCTCGAAGCCCTCGGCCGCGAAGTCGCGCGGGGTGCCGATGGTGTCGAGGACGACGAAGTCCTCCTCGCCGCCGACCGGGACGTCCGCGTGGACGATGTTCCCCAGCTGCAGCAGGAGGCGCTTGGTCTCCTCGTCGGCCTCGTCCTGCGCGGCGTCGGCCGCCTTCACGGCGGCGGAGAGCTCGCCGGCCTTCTTCAGGAGCTCGGCCTTCTCGTCACCCGAGGCCTTGGGGATCAGCTTGCCGAGCGCCTTCTGCTCGGAACGGAGCTCGTCGAAGCGGAGCCCGGACGACCTGCGCAGCTCGTCGGCGGAGAGCAGGGCGTCGACGAGGGCGACGTCCTCTCCACGGGCGCGCTGGGAGGCGCGAACACGGTCGGGGTCCTCACGGAGCAGGCGAAGGTCAATCACCCCACAAGGCTACCGGTGCCCGCTTCCGGCCCACGACTTGATATTCCTTTCTGTGTAGTTATGTCCCATTTGCCGGAGTGTGAATTCCGGGAAGAGGTGCGGCCGGAATGGTTCGCCATGGGGCGACAAGTGTCGATCGGGTGTCGGTCGGGCGCCGGTCAATAAAAAGGGCGTCATTCCCCGAAACGGGGCAGAGGAGGCGCACTGCCTTGACTCGATCCCCTTGTGGGAAGCGGGACTTGAGGGTGCCGTTGTCCACAGGAATGGGCGCTCCGGAAAAGTTATCCACAGGGTGTGCGAAAGATCTGTGGATGCCGGAAGTGATCATTCCGAAAGCCGCATGTGCGACGAAGGATTCCCGTCCCAAACCATCTTCACACCCACTTTCGAGTGGAAATGGTTCACTCCAAAGAGTTGATCAAAGGAAAAGGGTGGACGGGGGGTGACGTGCTCGGCTGTGGATGGACTTGTGGGGTGTAGGGCGATTTGTCGACCATGTCATGGATCGTTGTCGACTTGTCCCCAGGTCGAGAACCCAGCCTGTGGATAACTTTGTGGACAACGTAAATCTGCAGGTAAGACCGGACGGGAACGGAAGGACGGTCCGGTCAGAACCGGCCGTCCTGGCACTGCGTCAGCCAGTCCGACGCCGCAAGGAACTCGCTGTCGGACGTACCGGGCCGCAGCGTGCGTACGTCGTCGGGTGCGACCCCCGCACGCGGGTACGAGCCGAGGAAGCGCACCTGTGGGCAGATCCGCTTCAGGCCCATCAGGGCCTCGCCCACGCGGCGGTCCGTGATGTGTCCCTCGGCGTCCACGGAGAAGC
Source organism: Streptomyces sp. NBC_01381 (assembly GCF_026340305.1). Taxonomy (NCBI): domain Bacteria; kingdom Bacillati; phylum Actinomycetota; class Actinomycetes; order Kitasatosporales; family Streptomycetaceae; genus Streptomyces; species Streptomyces sp. NBC_01381. The sequence goes on from NZ_JAPEPI010000001.1 coordinate 860,961, forward strand.
AGTAGTTGCCGATGCCCCGACCGGTCGGCCGCGATTCGATCCGCATCAGGTTGACCCCGCGCACGGCGAACTCCTGGAGCAGTTCGAGCAGGGCGCCCGGGTGGTCGTCGCCGAGCCAGATGACCACCGAGGTCTTGTCCGCGCCGGTCGGCGCCGCGGGGCGGGCAGGGCGGCCGACCAAGACGAACCGGGTCTCGGCGTTCGCCGCGTCGTGGATCTCGCTGACCAGCGGCTGAAGGCCGTACGTCGCCGCCGCGAACTCGCCCGCGAAGGCCGCGTCGAAGCGTCCCTCCTGGACCAGGCGGGCGCCGTCCGCGTTCGAGGCCGCCGACTCCCACAGGGCGTCCGGCAGGTTCGCGGCGAGCCAGTTGCGGACCTGGGGCTGGGCCACGGGGTGGCCGGTCACCGTCTTGATGTCCTTGATCTGCGTGCCGGGCCGCACGAGCAGCGCGAAGGCGATCGGCAGGACGACCTCGCGGTAGATCATCAGCGGCTCGCCCTTGGCGAGCTCGTCGACGGTGGTCGTGACGCCACCCTCGACGGAGTTCTCGATCGGCACCAGCGCGGCCGCCGCGTCGCCGTTACGGACCGCGTCCAGCGCGGCCGGCACGGACACCATCGGGACGAGCTCCCGGGTGGCAGCTTCCGGGAGCGTGCGGAGGGCGGCCTCGGTGAAGGTGCCCTCGGGGCCGAGATAGGTGTAGCGCATCGCCGACATACCGTCACCCTAATGGGCTGCACGTGGCGCGGCTCACGCGTCTCACGGAGCGGCACCCGTCCCGCGTACGAGAAACCGCACAAGTCCCGCGTACGAGAATCTGCACAAGGGGCAGGCCTACGCCTCCAGCAGTCGCTGCCCCACGTACTCGCCCTTCGCGGCCCCGCCCGGCACCGCGTAGAGCCCGCTCGACTCGTGCCGGATGAACTCCGAGAGCGCGTCCCCCCGGTCGAGTTTCCGCTGCACCGGTACGAAACCGCGGAGCGGGTCGGCCTGCCAGCAGATGAACAGGAGCCCGGCGTCCGGCTCGCCGTCCTTGCCGAAGCCGTCGTGGTACGAGAAGGGGCGGCGCAGCATGGCGGCGCCGCCGTTCTGGTCGGGCCGCGTGATGCGGGCATGCGCGTTGAGGGCGATGACGTACTCGTTGTCCGCGCCGGCCTTCTCCAGCTTCGGCTCGGTCGTCTCCGTGCCGCCGGTCAGCGGTGAGCCGTCGGACTTGTGCCGCCCGATGACCGCCTCCTGATGCTTCAGGCCCAGCTTCTCCCAGTCGTCGAGGAGCATCCGGATACGGCGTACGACGGCGTAGGAACCGTCGGCCATCCACGCGGGGTCCCCGTCGCCCGGCACATAGATCCGCTGGTCGAAGTCCTTCTCGGACGGCTTCGGGTTGTTCGTGCCGTCGATCTGGCCCATCAGGTTGCGGGTCGTCATGGGCTGCGCGGTCGCGCCGGGTGAGCGGTTGAAGCCGTCCATCTGCCAGCGGATCCGGGCCGCGTCGCCCGCGTCCTTCTGGACGGCGCGCAGGGCGTGGAAGGCGACGAGCGCGTCGTTCGCGCCGATCTGCACCCACAGGTCGCCGTCGCTGCGGGCCTTGTCGAGACGGTCGGAGGAGAAGTCCGGCAGCGGGTCGAGCGCGGACGGGCGCTGTTTCTCCAGGCCGGTGCGCCCGAAGAAGCTGCGGCCGAAGCCGAAGGTGACCGTCAGAGACGAGGGGCCCGCGTCCCGCGCGACATCCGTGTCGTCACTCGCGGCGGCCTCGCCCGCCATCAGCCGCTCGGCCGTCGCCGACCAGCGGCGCAGCAGGGCCGCCGCCTCCTTGCGGCCGGCTCCCGCTTTCAGGTCGAAGGCGACGAGGTGGCCGCGGGACTGGTTGGGCGTCGTGATGCCCGGCTGATGTTTCCCGTGAAACATGACCTCGTCCGCGCCCAGCGACGTCAACGACGCCGCCCGGGACGGGCTGTCCGACGGCGCCGCGGCATATCCGGCCGCGCCGCCCGCCGCCCCGAGCGCGAGACCGGTGGCGCCCGCGGTGCCGAGCAGCCGCCGCCGCGAGATGGTGCGGTGGTTCTCGACGCGGTCCGCCTCGCGGGTCGTCTCGTTGTCCGCCATGGTCGTTCAGCCGATCTGCGCGTTCTTGTTCACGGTCACTTGGTCGATGTCGGAGGTCCGCACGGTCACCGCGACCTTCCACTTGCCGGCCATCGGGAGCTGGACGCCGGTCGCGGTCCAGTGTCCGGTGGCGATGCGGTCTGGGGCGACCGGCAGCGGGCCGAGGTCCTTCGACTTGAGGGTGAAGGAGACCTTCACCTCCGGGACGTCGAAGGCGCTGCCGTTGGGCCGCTTCACGTAGAGGTGGAAGTCATTGCTGCCGGTGCGGCCGGGGTCGAGGTCGAGTCGGACCGTGCCCTTGCCGTCTTCGGCGCCCGTGTCGAAGGGGATGGTGAGGATGAGCGGCCCGGACCGCTGGGCGGTCTCGGCGGCCGTCTTCGAGGCGGCCGCTTCCTCCTCCGTGCGCCCGGGCTCGGTGGAGGTGAGGACCGTCGTCACGGCGAGCAGGACGACGGCGACGCCCGCCTCGGCGAGCACGGAGCGGCGCAGGCCCGATCGGAGCGGGTCGGCGTCGCGGATCCGCTTCTCGCGGGCGGTGTTCATGGCGGCCTGCTGGCGGGCGAGCTGAGCGGCGCGCTGCGAGTCCTTGGCCTCCTTGGCGGGGGCCTTCGACGCGCTCTTGGAAGATGAGGCGTTCTTGGAAGACGACGCGCTCTTGGAAGACGACGCGTCCTTGGCAGGCGAGGCATCGGAAGACGGGCTGTCGGAATCCTTGCCCTCTGTAGACGGCGCCTCCGAAGACGTGTCCTCCTTAGACGGCGCCTTCGAGGACGAGCTCTCCGTAGACGGCGCCTTAGAAGATGCGCTCTCCGAAGACAGCGTCTTAGAAGGTGAGCCCTTAGAAGAGGTGCCCTTCGAAGACGAGCCCTCCGAAGACGAGCCCTCCGAAGAGGTGGCCTCAGAAGAAGCCTCCTTGGACCCCGCCCCAGAGTCACCGGCACCCCCGACAGGCACCGTCACCGGCTTCCTCCGCGCCCGCTGCTCGACCACCGCGGCGGCCGCCGCCTCGGGCGCCATTCCGCCCGCCGTGCCCGCGATACGCGCCGTCCAGCGCCGCGAGATCCAGGCGATGCCGACAAGGACGACGACCAGGCCGATCTTGACGAGGAGCAGCTGTCCGTACGACGTACCGGTGAGCGCCGACCACGAACCGACCTGCCGCCAGGACTGGTAGAGCCCGGTCGCCGCCAGGGCGACGACGCTGCAGAACGCCACGCGCGAGAAGCGCCGCACCGCCCCGGAGTCCACCGACGGCGCGAAGTAGAGGGCGACGACCAGGGCCGCGAGCCCGCCGAGCCAGGCGGCGACGGCGAGCAGATGGACGACGTCCACGGGCATCGCGATGCCCGCCTGGATGCCGGTCGACGCGTGCTCGGCCATTGCCCAGGTCGCGGCGAGCCCGATGGCGACGACGGTGCCGCCGATCCCGAGCCCGAACGCGAGGTCCTTGCGCTCCTTGGGGTCGGTTCGCTTTTCGTACGCACCGAAAAGGACCGCAATGAAGAGGGCGGCCGCGGCGAGCAGCAGCAGCCGGGAGACCAGCGCGGCGCCAGTCTTCGTCTGGAGCACGTCGCCGAGCTTGGCCATGTCGAAGGCGTCGGCGATCTTCCCCGACCCGGTGTAGGGCGCGCGGAGCAGCAGCATCACGAGGGTCGACGCGGTGAGCGTGAGCCAGCCGGACACCACCAGGCGCTGCACGGGTCGCACCCCGGCGCCGCGCGGCCAGCAGCCGAGCACGAACGCCGCCCCGCCGACGACGAGGATGAATCCGGCGTACGAGAGGTAGCGCGCGAAGCCGTAGAGGCCGCCGACGAATCCGCCGCCCACCTCCTGGTCCGGCAGCGCGACCTTCGTGTCGGACGGGGCGCCCACGGAGAAGGTGAACGCCCCGGAGATCGGATGGCTGTCGGCGGAGACGACTTGGTAGGCGACGGTGAAGGTGCCGTCGGGCAGCCCCTTGTGCAGCTTCACGCCGTACGTGTTGGACCCGAAGTCACTGGTCTTGCCCGAGTCGACGCGCTTGCCGGACGGGTCGAGCACCCGCACCGAGCCGTCGGACATGGCGACGTTCTCGGAGAAGGACAGCGTCACCCGGTCCGGCGCCTTGTCGACCACCGCTCCCTGCTTGGGGTCGCTGCCCGTCAGCGCGGCGTGCGCGGAGACGGGCGTCGCCGCGGCAAGCAGGGCGCCGAGGAAGAGGGCGACGACGAGCAGGAGCCGCCCGGCACCGGGAGTGATCCCGAGCCGGGAGACAGCTCCGGAGTGGGCTCCGAAGCGGGGAGCGATGGTCCGCATCAACGATCAGTCCCTCAGTGCGCCGAGTGCTTGCCGTGCTCGGGGTTGTACGTTGCGGCCTTCACCGGAACCTCAACCTCGATCGGATCCGACTTCTCGAAGCGCAACAGCACCGCGATCTTCTCGCCCGGCTTCGGCTTGTGGTTGAGCTTCTCGAACATGAGGTGGTTGCCGCCCCGGGCGAAGTCCAGCTCGCCGTCGGCCGGTACGTCGAACGACTTCTGCTCCCGCATCGCGCTGTTCTTGGTGCTGTGCAGCGTGACCTTCTTCGCGAAGGAGCTGGTCACCGAGACGAGCTTGTCGGCGCCGCCCTTGTTCGTGAGGGTGAAGAAGCCGGAGGCCATGGTGTCCATGACGGGCTCGGGGATGTAGGCCCCGCTGACCTTGAGCTCGGGCTTGTCCGATGTCGACACCGATGCCTTGCCGGCGGACGAGTCCGAGCAGCCCGCGAGGGTGAGCCCCGCCGTCAGCGCCATGGCACCGGCGAGGAGGGCACGGCGGTTTGCGGGGGTCTTCACGGGGTCTCTCCCTTGATGAGCTTGGGGAGGTCCTTGACGTAGTCGTCCACGGAGGCGTCCTCGCCGTACAGGACGTAGCCCGCGTCGGTCTTCGGGGAGAACGCGATGACCTGCTTGCCGTGCATCGAGACGATCTTGCCCTTCTCCTTCTTGGGGGGCTCGATGCTGATGCCGAGGGTGCGGGCGCTGGCCTGGATGGTGTCGAAGTCACCGCTCAGGCCGATGAAGTCGGTGTCCTGGGCCTTGAGCCACTTGCCGAGGGCGGCGGGGGTGTCCCGTTCGGGGTCGGTGGTGACGAAGACGACCTGGAGCTTGTCCTGCTCCGCCTTGGGCAGCTTCTTCTTGGCGACGGCGATGTTGTTCATCGTCAGCGGGCAGACGTCGGGGCAGTTGGTGTAGCCGAAGTAGACGAGCGTCGGCTTGCCCTTGGTCTGCGCGCGCAGGTCGTACTTCTTGCCGTGGGTGTCCGTGAGGACCATGTCCGGCTTCTCGAACGGCTTGTCGAGGACGGTCGCGGCCTTGTCTCCGTCGGACTCGACGGAGACGTCCGCGACGGGCTTCTTGCCGTCGTCACCGCCGCCGCAGGCGGAGAGGGTGAGGGCGGCCGCGGCCAGCATGGCGGCGGCGAGCAGCTTCTTCTTGCGCATACGAAAATGTCCCAGATGTGAGGAGGCCCGGCCGCACCGGGGCGCTGGAGCGCCCGCGGTGCGGTCCGATGGGTTGGCTCAGCTGTTGGCGCGCCGGCGGCCGGCGAGCACTCCGAAGGCCACGCCCGCGGCGCCGACGACGATGCCGACGATGCCGAGGACGCGGGCGGTCGAGTCGCTGCTGTCGGCGGACGCGGTCTCGCTCTTGTCGTCCGACTTGGCGTCTTCCTTGGCGTCGTCGTGCGATGCGGCGGCGCCGTGGCCGTCCTCGGACGCGGCGACCAGCGCGAGGGCCGGCGCCGGGTGCTCCGGCTCCTCCTGGCCCTTCTGCTGGGGCTCGATCCAGCGGACGACTTCCTTGTTGTCGTACGTCTGGACGGCCTTGAAGACGAGTTCGTCCGCGTCCTCGGGCAGCGCGCCGATGGAGAGCGGGAACTTCTGGAAGGTGCCCGGCTCGACGCCCTTGCCGTCAGCGGTCCAGGTGACCTTGGAGACGGCCTCGTCGATCTTCTCGCCGTGCATCTCGAGGGGCTTGTCGAGCTTCGTCTTGGTGACCTTGGCGGTCCAGCCGGGGACGGGCTGCGTCATGACGGACGCGAGCGGGTGGTCCATCGGGAAGGAGATCTCGAGCTTGTTCGTCGAGGCGTCGTCCATCTCGTTCGGCACCTTGAAGTTGACCGTGGCGTACCCGCCCTTGGCGGCCTCGCCCTCGGCGGTGACGCTGACATGCGCGAAGGCGGGGACGGAGAGCAGCAGGACGGCGGTGGCGGCGACGCCACCGACGACGGAGACGCGGGAAGCCTTCACGGAGGACAGAGCAGACAGAGCAGACATGGCGGAACACTCCACTTTCGGCAGCGGTGATCAGTCGGGGAGGGGCGCGCGGCGACGAACGGAGCGGGCACGCGCGCGTGGGGGCCACCGGCCGCGATGCGCCTCTCCGTAGTACTGCGTTGAAGTGAGTACGAGGGTGGAGTGCGTCGCGTCAGGCGGCGAGTACGAGTGCGGCGGCCGTCGGCGGGCCGCGCCTGATCACCGTGTGCTGGAGCGCCGTGGTGTGCGGCTTCGGCGGTACGAGATGTCCGGTGCGCGGGGTCAGGGGACCCGTCTCGGGCGCCCCGGGAAGGCCTGCCCGCAGGGCGCGCACAAGAGCGAGGGCCCCGCGCAGGGAACGTACGAGCGCTCCTTCGGCGACTCCATGCGCCCCGTCCGCCGAGAGCCGGACGAGCCGGAGCAGCGCGATGTCGCCGCGGCGCAGCAGCCATCCGGCGGCGACCGCGGCGAGCACGTGCCCGAGCAGCATGGGCAGCGAGGGAAGCAGCGACATCGAGTCCATCGCGGCGTCCGCGGTGGCTCCGGTGTCGTTGTGCGTGGCGTGGGCGGTGCCCTGTACGCCGGCGTTCGCCAGGATCCGCTGGGCCTCGGCGGGGCTGAGGGTCGCCGCGCCCGCACCGCACACGAGCCGCGCGGCCCGCTCCATCAGGGAGGCGTCGGCGGACTGCGGCACGGCGCCGCCGTGCTGGCCGACGGCGAACAGCGTGTGCAGGCCCACCTGGCCCGCGGCGAGCGCGGCGGCGATGCCGGGCAGCGAACGCTCACGCCCGGCCAGCGGCGCCGCGACGGCGAGAACGGCGAGGAAGCCCGCCCCGAGCGTCCACAGCGGGACGCTCGCGCAGGAAGCGAGCACATGGCCCCCGGCGGACAGCACGACGCAGAGCACGGCGAACACCGCGGCTCTCAGCAGCCGTACGTCGAATCCGGCGCGCGCTTCGCGCTGGTGGGGGGCAGTCATGGCCGGGCCATCATCGCACTGGGCCCACCGGCCGCACACGGCAGGTCCACAAGATCCCGGGGATGCCGTTCGGCACCGTTCGGTTCCGATGAATGGTCATGAGGGGGGAAATGCGTACCTTTGGGTGACCCGGCTACACCGTTGCGCGCGGTCCGCGCGTCGGCCGTATGGGCGGCATCACTTCAACTAAGCGCTTATTGACGGGCGCTTGCGGCAATACGTATCGGTATGTCGAGCCGCGGCCAGGAGGCTGGAGCATGAGCATGTGGTGGTCTCTCCATTTGCGGCGCGAAGCTGCGAGCGTCCCGCTGGCCCGTCGACTGCTGATCGGCACGATGGAGACCGCGGGGGTGGATCCGGACGTCTCCTACGACCTGTCGGTGGCTCTCAGCGAGGCCTGTGCCAACGCGGTGGAGCACGGCGGGGCGCCGGCCCCCGGGGGGCAGGCCGGGGCGTACCGGGTCACGGCGTATCTGGACGGCGAGAAGTGCCGTATCGAAGTGGCCGATTCCGGCCCGGGGTTCGTCCCCGTCACGCTGCCCGCCTCCGAGACGGCCGAGCACGGCCGGGGGCTGTGCCTCATCCAGGAGCTGGCCGATCATGTGCACTTCGGCAACAAGCCGGGCAGGGGCGGCGCGGTGATCAGCTTCGACAAGATCCTCAAATGGCGCGAGGACACGCCACTGGTCACCGCCTGACGCGGTCTGCTGCGGTCTGCTTCAGTCGGGCGGCAGCGCCCTGCACAGCGCCTCAAGTGCCGCGCCGTACGCGTGCTCCGGAGGCGTCGAGTAGCCGACCACCAGCCCGTCCGGAGCGGGCATCGTGGCGTCCGGGTGGCGGAAATCGGCGAGGCCGTCCAGCGCGAGGCCCTGCCAGGCGGCCGCCTTGGCCGTGGACTGTTCGGTGCCCGGCGGCAGCTGCAGGACGGCGTGCAGGCCCGCGGCGACGCCGGTCGGGCTGATGTGCGGGGCATGCGCGGCCAGGGCGTCGACGAGCTGGTCGCGGCGCCGCCGGTAGCGCTGACGCATCCGGCGGATGTGGCGGTCGTAGTGGCCCGACTCGATGAGGTCGGCGAGGGTCAGCTGGTCGATCACACTGGCCCACGCCTCCCGTTCCCCCTTGGCCGCGAGTACGTCGTCGATGAGGTGTTCGGGCAGTACCAGCCACCCCAGACGCACCCCTGGAGAGAGGCTCTTGCTGACCGAGCCCATGTAGATGACGTGTTCGGAATCCAAACCCTGTACGGCGCCCACCGGCTCCCGGTCGTAGCGGAACTCGCCGTCGTAGTCGTCCTCCAGGACGAGGCCGTCCTGGGTGCGCGCCCAGTCGATGACCGCCGTGCGCCGGGTCGGGTGCAGCGGGCCGCCGGTGGGGAACTGGTGAGCGGGCGTGAGCAGCACTCCGCGGACGCGCTGTCCCTCGGTCAGTTCGTCGATCCGGGCGCCCTGTTCGTCGAGGCCGAGCGGGACCGTGCGGACGCCCGCTGTCTCCAGGATCGAGCGGTGGAAGCCGAGGCCGTACGACTCCACGGCCAGCCGCCCTCGCAGCACGCCGCCTCTTCCGGCGCCGAACAGCAGCCGCAGGCCATGCGCGAACCCGGAGCACACCACGATCCGCTCCGGATCGGTGCGCACCCCACGCGCGCGCCCCAGATACTCGGCGAGCGCCCGGCGCAGCTCCACGCGCCCCTGCGGGTCACCGGGCCCGAAGGCCTCGTTCGGCGCCGAGTTGAGGGCACGCCGGGCCGCGGCGAGCCACGCGGCGCGCGGGAAGGACGCGGCGTCCGGCTGGCCCTGGCGCAGGTTGTACGTCGGCATGGCGGGCCGCGCGGGCGCCCGCTTGGGGACGCGGGCCCGCTGGGGCGGCGCCGCGCGGTCGGCCACCTGCGTACCGGAACCCTGCCGCGCGGTCAGCCAGCCCTCGGCGACGAGCTCGGCGTAGGCGTCGGCGACGGTGTTGCGGGCGATGCCCAGATCGGCGGCGAGGGAGCGGTAGGGCGGGAGCCGCGTCCCCGGAGCGAGCCGTCCCTCGCGCACGGCGTCCCGCAGGGCGCGGATGAGGACGGCGCGGCGGCCCCCTGACCCGGAGAGCTCCAGGTGCAGATCACTGCCGAGACGCTCCGCCAAATTGACCCATGGTTCTGGCACAGGAATGCACCCTACCCAAGGTCTATCCGCCCCGTAGATTCATGGTCATGACGAACAACGAGAACGCCGCGCAGACCCTGACCCGCATCAACTTCGCCAAGGCCGCCCCGAAGGCTTTCAAGGCCCTCATCGGGTTCGACGCCGCTGCGCGCGACGGTCTCGACCCGGCCCTGGTCGAGCTGATCCAGATCCGCGCCTCGCTCCTGAACGGCTGCGCGTACTGCCTCCACATGCACACCTCCGACGCCCGCAAGGCGGGCGAGGACGAGGCCCGCCTGCACATGGTCGGCGTATGGCGCGAGGCCCGGAACTTCTTCACGGAGAAGGAGCAGGCGGCGCTCGCCCTCACCGAGTCCGTCACGCTCGTCGACCGGGGCGGTGTCCCGGACGACGTCTACACCCGCGCGGCCGAGCACTTCGACGAGGAGGAGTTGGCCCGCGTCCTGGCGCTGATCTTCACGATCAACACCTGGAACCGCATCGCCCTGAGCACCGCCAAGGTCGCGGGCGAGGACGAGCGCTGACCCCCTCCCCCTGGGGGCAACGCGAAAGGGCCGGGCATCCCGCAGGATGCCCGGCCCCTTCTTAAGAAGATGCTCGGTTTGAGAAGCGGACCCTCAGCCCTTGAGCTCAGCCATCCACGCCTCGACGTCGTCGGCACGCCGCGGCAGCGCCGCGGACAGGTTCTTGTTGCCGTCCGCCGTCACGAGAATGTCGTCCTCGATCCGCACGCCGATGCCGCGGTACTCCTCCGGCACCGTCAGGTCGTCCGCCTGGAAGTACAGGCCGGGCTCGACGGTCAGGCACATGCCGGGCTCCAGGACGCCGTCCGCGTACGTCTCACGCCGCGCGACCGCGCAGTCGTGGACGTCCATGCCGAGCATGTGACCGGTGCCGTGCAGCGTCCAGCGACGCTGCAGGCCCAGCTCCAGGACCCGCTCGACCGGACCCTCCACCAGGCCCCACTCGACGAGCTTCTCGGCGAGCACGCGCTGCGCGGCGTCGTGGAAGTCGCGGTACTTGCCACCGGGCTTGACCGCCGCGATGCCGGCCTCCTGGGCCTCGTACACGGCGTCGTAGATCTTCCGCTGCAGCTCGTTGAAGCGGCCGTTGATCGGCAGCGTGCGCGTCACGTCGGCCGTGTAGTACGTGTGCGTCTCCACGCCCGCGTCGAGCAGCAGCAGCTCTCCGGAGCGCACCGCGCCGTCGTTGCGCACCCAGTGCAGCGTGGTGGCGTGCGGGCCCGCGGCGCAGATCGAGCCGTAGCCGATGTCGTTGCCGTCGACGCGGGCGCGCAGGAAGAACGTGCCCTCGATGTAGCGCTCGCTGGTCGCCTCGGCCTTGTCCAGGACGCGGACGACGTCCTCGAAGCCGCGGGCCGTCGCGTCGCACGCCTTCTGCAGCTCGCCGACCTCGAACTCGTCCTTGACCAGACGGGCCTCGGAGAGGAAGACGCGCAGCTCCTCGTCGCGCTCGGCGGTGACCTTGTCGGTCAGCGCGGCCTCGATGCCGGCGTCGTAGCCGCGGACGACCCGGACGGAACCGGTCGCCTCGCGCAGCGCCCCGGCGAGCTCACGCACGTCGGACGCCGGGATGCCGTACAGCGTCTCGGCCTCGGTGAGGGAGTGCCGGCGGCCGACCCACAGCTCGCCCTGGCCGTCCAGCCAGAACTCGCCGTTCTCACGGTTGGAGCGCGGCAGCAGGTAGATGGTGGCCTCGTGGCCGCTGGTCCCGTCCGCGAAGTCGGTGGGCTCCAGGACGAGGACGCCGTCCTCGGTCTGGTTGCCGGTGAGGTACGCGTATTCGACGGACGCGCGGAAGGCGTACTCCGTGTCGTTCGAACGGGTCTTCAAATTGCCCGCGGGGACGACGAGCCGCTCGCCCGGGAAGCGCGCGGAGAGTGCGGCGCGGCGGGCCGCGGTGTGTGCGGCCTGGGCGATCGGCTGCAGATCGTGCAGCTCTGTGTCGGCCCAGCCGGACTTCATGTTCTCGGCGAGCTCGTCGGAGACGCCCGGGTACAGACCGTTCTTGCGCTGCTTGATCGGCTCTTCTTCGGACTCGATCTCCAGGGTTTCCGGGGTCTCCGGGTACTCCGGAATGAGCTCCTCCGACACGATCTGCCTCCTATGTACGACACTGGGCCCCCTCCATCGTACGGGCGTACGGAAGGGGGCCCAGGGCCGGAAGGCCTGTTACATGCCGTATTGCGGGGGTCACTGTGACCCCGGTCCGGGCGTCACTCGAACCGGGCCGCCAGGAGGACCACGTCTTCGTCGCTCTCGATGGCGTCGAGCCCGTCCGGCAGGACGGTCCGCAGCACATGGTCGACGAGCGCGTCCGGGTCGGCGCGGACGGATCTCGGCACGCTCGCGGCGGCCGAGTGCAGCCGCGCGAAGGCCCGGTCCATCGGGTCCCCGGTGCGGTGCAACAGCCCATCCGTATAAAGAAGCACCGTTTCTCCGCGCTCCGGCTGGATCTCCACGCTCGGCGCCTCCCAGCACGCGAGCATCCCGAGTGGCGCCGAGAGCGAGGTCTCCACGAACTCCGTGCGCCGCTCGCCGATCACGAGCGGCGGGCTGTGCCCGGCCCCGGCCAGGACGATCTTGCGCAGGGCCGGCTCGCAGAACGCGAAGAGGGCCGTCGCCGACCGGGCGGGTTCGGTGAGACGCAGCAGCAGCTCCAGATCGGACAGTACGGCGACGGGGTCCTCGCCCTCCATCACGGCGTACGCCCGCAAGGAAGCCCGCAGCCGCCCCATCGCGGCGACGGCGCTTGGCCCGGACCCGGTGACGGACCCGACCGCGAGGCCGAGCGCGGCGTCGGGCAGCGGCAGCGCGTCGAACCAGTCGCCGCCTCCGCGCGCGCTGGTGCGGTGCCGGGCGGCGAGCTGCACCCCGGCGACCCGCGGCAGTCGCGAGGGAAGCAGCTCCTCGCGCAGCGTGGCCTCCGTGGTGCGGGCCCGGTCCAGCTCGATCAGCCGCGCCAGGTGCTCGGCGGCGTGCCGGGTGTAGAGGCCGATGAGGTGGCGCTGGCGCTCGACGGGCGCCGCGGGCTCGTCGTACAGCCAGACCGCGGCGCCGACCCGGCCCGCGGCCTCGGTGGTCAGCGGCAGCGCGTAGCTGGCGGCGTAGCCGAGCCGGGTGGCGACCTCGCGGTGCCGGGGGTCGAGGCCGTCGTCGGCGAGCAGGTCGGCGTCGACGATCTCGGTCTGGGTGCCGGGCGGCGCGGGCGGGGCGTCGAGCAGCCGCCCGAAGGGGGTGGCGCCGCGGGGCACCGTCTCGATGTGGCCGAGGTCGGCGCGGGCCAGGCCGAGGCCGACCGTGGTGTCGGGGCCGAGGCCGTCGGAGGGCTCCAGGACGACGAGGCCGCGGCGGGCGCCGACCAGGGCCGCGCCGGCCCGCAGGAGCTCCTGCAGGGCCTCGTCGAGGGTGGCCGTGCGGCCCAGGCGTTCGGTGAGTTCGTGCAGTGTCGTCAGATCGGAGACCCAGCCCGCGAGCCGGTCCTGGATCATGACGGTCGGTGCGGCCGAGGCGCTTTGGGCGTGCGGGACAGGCGCGACAGTGTGGGCTGGTGGCGGAACAGTTGAATCGATTCCGGCCACTTTCGGGAGGTGCGGAGCGTTCATGGCTGACGGCTTTCCGGCCGGTGCGTATTGCTCAATAGCATCGCAAACCCCCATGTCATTCTGCGCCGCTAGCAATGTTCTCCACATCTACACGCACTGGAGAGGGGATGTCCAGCATTGTCCAGCTGGGATTCCTGGTGTCCGTGGGAATTCTGTGGCGTTCTGGCGATCTTGGTAACTTGGCTCAAAAGTGCCTGAGGCGACGGCATATTGCGGTCGACTGACATTGTTCAGCAAGGGGTACCTCCCAGCCCTCAGGCACGGGAGGCGCGTCACAGCGGCCGTGTTGGGTACGTACTCGGTGATGACCAGGGGCAGTTGAGATCCGCCCGGAACCTGGCGACGGACCCGGGCGTCTTAACTCACGACGACCGTGCCCCATCCTCCCGTGGGGGAGGCGGCGAGTAATACGCGGGACAGCAATCGCCAGGCACCGCCACCCCACGCCACGTTAACGCTCGGCCCATAGGGGTTCCCCATGCCGCAGGCTGGGGTGTGATGCGCCAGTTGTACGCACAGCGAAGTGATCCACACATGGTGTGATGTGGCCCGCCGTGTTCCTCGGCGTGTAAACGGAAAGGAACGAGCGCTCATGCGCGAGATCCTCGGAAGGCGACGCAGGCTCCTGTCCAGGCTCATTGGGCTCACCGGGCTCACCGGGCTCACCGGGTTCACCGGCAGGAAGCGTGACCAGAGTCCCGGTCTGATCGGCGCGGCCCTGACCTTCGCGACGGCATGGAAATGGCCGGTGCTGCCAGGTGTCGGTCTCGACCGGCAGGACGGCACCCGCTGCGCCTGCCCCGACCCCGACTGCACGGTGCCAGGAGCGCATCCCCTCGACCCCGGCCTGCTGGCCGCGACCACCGACGCGCGCATGGTGCGCTGGTGGTGGACGAACCGCCCGGCCGCGCCCATCGTGCTCGCCACCGGCGCCGGCGCCCCGTGTGCCGTCAGCCTTCCTGCGCTCGCGGGCGCACGCGCCCTGGCCGCGCTCGACGAGGCGGGCATCAGGCTCGGCCCGGTCGTGGCGACCCCGGCCCGGCTCTTCCTGCTCGTCGCGCCCTACTCCATGGAGCAGTTGGGCGAGCTGCTGTACGCCAAGGACTGGGTGCCCGGCTCTCTGCGCTTCCACGGAGAGGGCGGATATCTCGCGCTGCCGCCCTCCGAGACGGGACAGGGGCCGGTGCGCTGGGAGCGGGCTCCGCTGCCCGGCTCCGCGGCGCCGTGGGTGCCCGATGTCGAGGCCGTGGTGGACGCTGTGGTGGATGCGCTCACTCGTACGGGTGTGAGCGCGCCCGAGTTGTAGGGGAAATGGGCGCGCGGCGAGCCGTGCGCCCATCAATCGTCGTTAATGTCAGGGCCCATGAACCCCCGCCTGATCGCGCTCATGGGCGTAGTGGCCATCACGGTTCTCCTGCCGTTCGCCGGCGCGTCCGCGGGGCCCGTGGGCGACGACGACGCCGGCGCCGGGCAAGCGGAGCGGCCGACGGATCCGGCGCCGAGTCCTGACGCGAAACAGCCCTCCAAGGAGCGGCCGTCTTCGAACCGGTCCGCTCCGGAGAGGCCGAATTCGAACCAGTCCGCCACGGAGGAGCCGTCGCTCCTCTCGGGGCTCGGACTCAGCAACACCGCCCGGTGCGGCCCCGAGCTCACCTCTCCGGAGGGCATCGAGGCCCAGACCTGCGTCCTGACCCAGGGGAGCGACACCTGGGCGCGCACGTACTACCGCAACGCGACTGGTGATGAGCTCAGCGCCGTACTGACCGTTATGGCCCCGGGCGGGCGCACCGTGCAGATGCATTGCGCGGTGAGCGCGGAGGACGAGCCAGGCGCGTGCGAGACGCCACGGGAGCGCACTGCGGGGAATGCAGCGGCGTATTCGGCGGTGGTGGAGTTCGCTGACGGGAGTGGCGGGCCGTTGCTCCTGCGCTCGGGGAGCAACTCGGCGCGGCCGAAGGCCAGTTGATACCGCAGGTCAGACCCGATGCGGGGCCGGACATGGAAGCGCCCGGTTGCTGGCGACGGGGGATGCACCAGCAACCGGGCTACCTGAACGGTAACAAGAGATCTGCTCTTGGCAAATTCGATCTCGGTTATCCGGACAGGGATTTACCTGCGACGACGGGGAGTTGTGACAGGAGTCACCCATTCCCCTCCGGCTGACTGGTGGGTCAGCTCAAGGTCACCTGGCGGTTGGTGAGACCCCCGCGAGCCCTGCGCTCCTCCGGGGTCAGCGGGGCGTCCGTGGCGAGCGCCGCGGCCAGCCGCTCGGCGAACTCGGCGGCGGGCTTCTCGATGTCGTCCGCGCCCATCCCGGTCGGCAGATCCCACACCGGCACGGTCAGACCGTGCGCCCGGAAGGAGCCGACGAGACGGGTTCCCTCACCGAGGCTCGACGTGCCGGCCGCGTGCAGCCGGGCGAGCGCGTCCAGGAGCTGCTCCTCGGGGTGCGGCATGACCCAGCGCAGGTGGTTCTTCTCCGGGGTCTCGCACCAGTAGGCGGATTCCACGCCGGAGAGCTTCACGGTGGGGATGGCGGCGGCGTTCGCCCGCTCCAGGGACGCGGAGACTTCCGTGGAGGCGTTCTCCGAATCCGGCACCCAGAATTCGAAGCCCTCGTGCACGACCGGCTCGAAGGCGCCAGCGGGGTCGAGGATGTCCTGCAGGCGCGGTCCGTCCGCGGGCGCGCGGCGGGACTGCACCGGCGAGCCCGGCGCGGCGGCGAGCGCCCGCTGGAGGGTGTCGGCGAGGTCGCGGCTGATGTCGCCGGACGCCGTGTCGTTCTGCAGGCCGAGCAGGACCGAGCCGTCGTCGCGGCGCAGGGCGGGCCAGGCCATCGGCAGGACCGTCGCCAGCGAGACGGAGGGCACCCCGTCGGGCAGCCCGTCCTTGAGCGGCAGTTCGACGGTCGCCGCGGGGACGAGCTCGCGCAGCGCCACCCAGTCGCCCTCACCGGCCAGGCCCTCGAAGGGGCGGTGCACCAGCTCGGTCACCGCGTGCGCGGCGGCCCGGCCGTGACAGGCCTTGTAACGGCGGCCCGAACCGCAGGGGCAGGGTTCGCGGGCGCCGACGACGGGGACCTCTCCGTCCTTCAGCTGCGGCTGCTGCTTGCCCTTGGTCTGAGGGCGCTTCTTGGCCATCTTGGGTGTCTCCCGGATGCGGCTCTCTTGCGTGGCTCTTCGTACGTCTTGGGCGTACGGGCGCGAGCCTAGCCGCTCGCCCAGGGGGCGTCGGGAACACACCGGAACGGCTGTCGGGCGAGGGACCGTCAGTCGAGATCGTCGAACGGGTCCGCGTACGCGAGGTCGGGTATCGCGGCGGCCGACGGGGCCGCGACGCGCGTAGCGAAATCCTCATGGCGGTGCCCGGCATGTACGACGACCCACACCGTGACCTCGCCATGGGTGTCGTCGCGCACACCCCAGGCATCCGCGAGAGCCGTGATGATGTTGAGCCCGCGGCCGCCGTGCGCGGTGACCGAGGGTGTGGCCGGAACGGGGCGGGTCGGTCCTCCGCCGTCCGTCACCTCGACCGTCAGCCGGCCCGCCGCGTCCACGCGCCAGGCGGCCCGGACATCACCGTCGCCGACCAGTCCCTGGCCCAGCGGCCTGCCATGCCGGCAGGCATTGCTGAGCAGTTCCGAAAGGATCAGTACTGCGTCGTCGACGACCGAATCCGACACCCCGCTCCTGCGCAATTGCTCGCGCATCCGGTGTCTCGCTTCCCCCACGCCCGCCGGGCCATGGGGTACGGCCATGCTCGACGACGCGGGCACCTCCCGTGCCACCACCAACGCCACCCCCGAGACCTCCTTCGCCCCACGCCACGGTGTGAATGCCCCAATGGACTGGACCGGAAACCGGCCAATCCCTGTGCGGTGACGCACTCGTAACGATCGAATACGGACCGAACGCGCCGGTGCACACCCTGTAACCGAAGGGGCTCCCGTTAGTCGCGGCCCAGTTGAGACAGGACTTGCTTGGGGCGGTTGGTGATGATCGCGTCGACGCCGAGTTCTGCGCAGAGCTCGACGTCCTCGGGTTCGTTCACGGTCCAGACGTGGACCTGGTGGCCGGCGCGCTTGAGTTTGGCCACGTAGGAGGGGTGGTTGCGCACGATCCGCATGCCGGGGCCCGCGATCCGTACGCCCTCGGGCAGGCGGCCGTCGCGGTGGCGCGGCGAGACGAACTGCATCAGGTAGACCGTGGGCAGGGTGGGGGACGCGGCCCGCACCCGGTGCAGGGAGCGCGCGGAGAAGCTCATGATGCGCACCGGGGACGGGCCTTCGGTGGGTGGGGAATCCAGACCGAAGCGCTTCAGTAGAAGCAGCAGCCTTTCCTCGACCTGGCCCGCCCAGCGCGTGGGGTGCTTCGTCTCGATGGCCAGCTGGACGTTGCGCCCCGAGGCGTTGCTGTCGGCCACCAGCTCAAGGAGCCGCTCCAGGGTGAGGACGGAGGTGTCCTCCCAGTCGGGGCCTTCGTCGGCCTCGGCGTGGTTTCTCTTCCAGGAGCCGAAGTCCAGCGTGGCGAGATCGGCGAGCTCCAGGGCGGAGACGGCTCCTCGGCCGTTCGACGTACGGTTGACGCGTCGGTCGTGGACGCAGACGAGATGGCCGTCCGCGGTCAGGCGTACATCGCATTCGAGGGCGTCGGCACCGTCCTCGACCGCTTTCTTGTACGCGGCCAGCGTGTGCTCGGGAGCGTCTTCGGATGCTCCGCGGTGGGCGACGACCTGGATCTGTTGCTGTCGTGCGAGGGTCACCGCGTCATCGTGCCATCACGGGGTACGCACAGGCTCGCCCGAGGTCGGGTGTACACGGTGCACACAGCGCCGGATCCACAGGATCGGCTTATGGTGCCCTGACAGCCCATGGGAAAAGCTGACTGCAGACAGAATCACAGTTGGCCACAGCCAGGCCGTGACCGAGAACGACAGCGTGGACCGAGGAGAGAGCTGTGAGCACCGAGAACGAGGGCAACGAGGTACCCAAGGCCCCGTCCGCACCTCCCGTGCCGGTGGACACTCCCGCTGCTTCCGCCGATCCCGCGCCCCCCGCAGGACCGGCGCCGCACGCGTCGGGCGCCGCGGCCGGGGCCTGGCCGCCGCCCCCGCCCCCGCCCGCCGTTCCTTCGTACGCGCAGGGCGGAGGAGCGGGCTCCACGTGGGGCGCCTCGTACGCGGCGCAGCACCCCGAAGGGCCGAAGCCCGCGGGCCGGCGCGGTGGCCTGATCGCAGCGGTGCTCGTGGCCGCGCTGGTCGCGGGTGGAATCGGCGGCGGCATCGGCTTCTGGGCGGCTGATCGCAACGACGACGACGCCACGGACTCGACCACGGTCTCCGCATCGGACACCCCGGCCGACCTCAAGCGCGAGCCCGGCTCGGTCGCCGGCATCGCCAACAAGGCGCTCCCCAGCGTCGTCACCATAGACGCCCAGGGGGGCAACGGCGAGGGCGGTACGGGCACCGGCTTCGTCTACGACAAGCAGGGCCACATCCTCACCAACAACCACGTGGTGGCCTCCGCCGCCGACGGCGGAAAGCTCGCGGCGACGTTCTCGAACGGCAAGAAGTACGACGCCGAGGTGGTCGGCCGTGCCGAGGGCTACGACGTGGCGGTCATCAAGCTCAAGAGCAAGCCCGCGGACCTGAAGCCGCTGGCCCTCGGCAACTCGGACCGGGTGGCCGTCGGCGACTCGACGATCGCCATCGGTGCCCCCTTCGGCCTCTCGAACACGGTCACGACCGGCATCGTCAGCGCCAAGGACCGCCCGGTGACCTCCAGCGACGGTGCCAGCAGCAAGAGTTCGTACATGAGCGCCCTGCAGACCGACGCCTCCATCAACCCGGGCAACTCCGGAGGCCCGCTGCTCGACTCGCGGGGCGCGGTCATCGGCATCAATTCCGCGATCAAGCCCGCGGAGAGCGGCGGCGGCCTCGGCGGCAGCGGCCAGTCCGGTTCCATCGGCCTGGGCTTCGCGATCCCGGTCAACCAGGCCAAGTACGTCGCCGAGCAGCTGATCAAGAACGGCCAGGCGGTCTACCCGGTCATCGGCGCCTCGGTCTCGCTGGGCGAGGACACGGGCGGTGCCACGATCTCCCAGGAGGGCGCGAGCGGTTCGCAGGCGGTCACCCCGAACGGCCCGGCGGACCAGGCGGGCCTCAAGCCCGGCGACGTCATCACGAAGCTTGACGACACGGTGATCGACAGCGGTCCGACCCTGATCGGCCAGATCTGGACCCACAAGCCGGGCGACAAGGTCAAGATCACGTTCGAACGCGACGGCAAGGAGCGCACGGTCGACGTGGTCCTGGGCCAGCGCAAGGGCGAGAGCTGACCCGCTACTCTTGACCCCGCACCGCCCTGACCGGCGGTGCGGGGTGGGTTGCCCGAGCGGCCTAAGGGAACGGTCTTGAAAACCGTCGTGGCGCGAGTCACCGTGGGTTCAAATCCCACACCCACCGCTTGAGGGGCCTGTTGGGCCTGGTGAGAAGGGGCGTCCGGAAGTCTCCGGGCGCCCCTTCTTCGTGCCGTCTCGCGCCGGTTCATCGCGCCGGTTCCCCATGCCGTCCTCGCGCCGGGGGTGGGGCTGGCGACACCCCCAAGAGGCCGGGGCGCCGTATGTCGGCGGGCGCGCGGATTCGCGAACGTGGAGGACATCAGCACGGCACGTCCCCACCCTCATCGCCGCGAAGATTCGAGGCCCCGCCATGAGCACAAGCACCCTGCCGTACGCAGCCGCTCCCTCTGCTCCGTCCGCTCCGTTCGCCGCGGGTCCTGCGCGGTCCCCCGGCTTCTGGCGGGCGCCGTTCGCCGCCGCGACCTACCGGGAGATCGGCTACACCGTCGCCTCGCTGCCCATCGCCGTCGTCGGTTTCACCTTCGCCGTGACGATGTTCTCGCTCGGCATGGGGCTGTTCGTCACCGTGCTCGGACTGCCGGTGCTTGCCGCCGCGTTGGCGGGCGCGCGGGGGCTCGGTGCCGCCGAGCGGGGGCGGGCGCGGGCCGGCCTCGGGCTCGACGTCGCCGGGCCCGCCCCGGTGCGGACCTCGCCGGGAGAGGGGGCGTGGGCCGGGAGGCGCGCCCGGCTCGCGGACGCCGCGGGCTGGCGGGCGCTGCTCTTCCAGGTCGTGATGTTCCCCGCGCGCGTGACGTCCTTCGTGCTCACCGTGACCTTCCTGGTCACCGGCTGGGTGGTCGCGCTCCTGCCGGCGTACTCCTGGGTGTTCCCGCACTACCTCGACTGGCCGGGCTACCGGGTGTTCGACTACACATCGGGCGGCGAGCACCACGCGTACTACCTGGAGTCGCCGTTGCAGATCGCCGGTGCCTCCTTGCTCGGCCTCGCCATCGTCTTCCTCACCCCGAAGCTGGTCCGCGCCCTGACGAACATCGACCGCGCGGCGGTGCGTTCGCTGCTCGGGTAGCGGCCCCCTAAGCGTGCCCGGTGAGGCGGGCTGCCGACGCGATCGTCGAGCGGGCCTCGTGTTCCGTCAGGCCGACCCGGATTGCGGCATCGGTGAGTTCGCCCGACAGGGTCTCGCCGATGCCGTTCTCGTACGCGCGGCAAGCGGCCCAGAAGAGACGGGTGTTGCGCTGGCCCTCGTGCGCGGCGAGCACGAACTGGACGAGCCCCTGGCCGTGCTGGACCGGCGGCTTCGAAGGCCCCGTGTGTGCGCGGGCCGGCGGCATGAGCAGCCGCAGGAGCGCGGGCGGGCAGGCGCCGGGCGGGAGTTGAGCGGTGCCCGGCACGGTGCTGTAGACGCCGTGTTCGGTGCGCGAGCCGGGGCCGACGAGATAGCCGCCGGCGCCCCGGATGTCGATGCCGGGGGCGAGGCGGCCCGCGGAGTTGGGGATGACGGCGTCGGGCGGGCCCGAAAGCCAGATGTGGCGGCCGCCGCTCGGGGTCACCACGACGACCGTGGCCGGGATGGTGAACAGGTGGCGCAGCGCCAGTTCCCGCAGGGCGGCCGAGGCGTCCGTACCGGACTTGGTGTCCAGGTCGATGCCGATCAGATGGTGTGGGGGAAGCCCGCAGGCGATGCCGTATCCGCTGGCCCAAGGGGCGGCGGCGAAGAGCTCGCGGATACGGCGCGGGTCGGTCGACGCGTCGTACACGCCGTGTCCGGGGCGGCCGCATTCGCCGTGGCAGGGCGTCGGTTCGGGCTGGTCGTGGTGGGGGGAGCGCAAGGCAGGCAGCTTGGTGCGGGAGAGCGGGATGACGGCGAGGCCGCGCTCTGCGGCGGACAGGGCGTGGGCGAGTGCGAGCGCTGTGGCATGGCGGTCGATGGTGGCCATGCCGCCATTTTCGTACAAGTGTTCGAAGAAGGGAAGAGGGGGAGGCCTCGACACGCGCCGGAAGCGCGGATGGGAGCCCTCTTCTTCGGGGGACGCCGGAACGCTTCAGCGCTTGCGGCGCCTGGGTTTGGGCGGGTTGCACGGGGCTGAGCTGGGGCTTTGGCGGCGCGAAGCGTGTTTATCGACTTGTACTCACGCTTGCGGGGGAATCGGGGCTTCCGGGGTGGTTCGCCGGGGATTCGGTGGGCAACTCTGGACTCGCGACGTCGTGCAGAACCCGAGGTGGTCGGCCAACTGCCTTGGAACAAGCCGTACTTCCGGTGCTCCCGGCACATTGCCGGTGCGTACCTCCCGTTCTGGAGGAATTGACATGGCAAGCATCCGTACCGCCCGCGTCATCGCCGCCGCCGCGGCCCTGCCCTTGGCCGCCGCGCTCTTCTCCGGTGTCGCGATGGCTGACAACGGCTCTTTCGCGGACGACGGATCGAACGCGGGCGTGGCCACCGTCAACGGCAGTGGCGTCGGCGACGACAACAGCGGCAACTCGAACACGACGCAGCAGCAGGCGGTCGGCAACGGCGCATCGAACCAGAACAACAACGCTCAGGTGAACGGCTCCGGGTTCACGGCGATCGACCAGTCGAACGAGAACGTCGCGTTCAACTTCACCAACCTCTGGTGAGGTAACGGCCGTCTGGGGTTGCTCCTTGGGTCGGCTCGATGGGGTGTGTGACGGTCTGCGCGGCGGTGCGATGCACCGCCGCGCAGGCGTGTTCGGCCCCGCGTTGCCGCCGGGGGCCCGCCCTTCGTATCCGGGGTGATCTCTTGACACTCGCACGGTTTCTGACGGACAGTCAGAAACCCTTGTCGGTGCGACGCCCGTACGCGAAGGAGAGGCCGCCGCCGTGCACCTCGCCCCCACCGAACGCCAGCAGCAGCTGCGCTCCGAACTGCGCGCGTACTTCCGCGATCTGATGCCGGGAGGACCGCCCGAAGGCGACGACCTGGAGGGGCAGCGCCGCCTGCTGCGGCGCATCGGGGCCGACGGAATGCTCGGCCTCGGCTGGCCCGTCGAGTACGGCGGGCAGGGGCGGGGCGCCGACGAGCAGTTCGTCTTCTTCGACGAGGCCTATCGCGCGGGCGCGCCGGTGTCGATGGTCACGCTGAACACCGTCGGCCCGACGCTCATGAAGTACGGCACACAGGAGCAGAAGGCCTCCTTCCTGCCGCGCATCCTCAGCGGCGATCTCGTCTTCGCGATCGGCTACAGCGAGCCGTCGGCGGGGACGGACCTCGCCTCGCTGCGTACGCGGGCGGTGCGCGTCAGCGAAGGATCCGACGAGGCGTGGCTCATCGACGGGCAGAAGATCTTCACGTCGAACGCGCAGAACGCCGACTGGATCTGGCTCGCCTGCCGCACCGACCCGCAGGCGCCCAAGCACCAGGGCATCTCGATCATCCTCGTGCCGACGGCGGCGCCCGGTTTCTCGTGGACGCCGATAGAGACCGTGGGCGGGCTGACCACGACGGCGACGTACTACGACGGGATACGCGTGCCCGCCACGAACCTCGTCGGCGAGGAGAACGGCGGCTGGGGGCTCATCACCAACCAGCTGAACCACGAGCGGGTGGCACTCGCCGCGATCGGCATGCAGGCCGAGGACTTCTACGCGGCGGCCCTCGCCTTCGCGCGTACACCCGATCCGGTGACGGGTGAGCGTCGGATTGACGCTCCGTGGGTCCGTTCCAGACTGGCCGAAGCGCGGGCGCGGCTCGCGGCTACGCGCCTGGTCAACTGGCGTTTGGTGGGCGAAGTGGGGGCGGGCCGGCTGGCGCCCGGAGACGCGAGCGGCGTGAAATTCATGGGAACCGAATCGGCCGTGGAGGTGTACCGAATATGTCAGGAAGTCACGGGCGGCGCGGGTCTGGTGCGGGCCGGATCGCCCGGGGCCCTGGCGCTCGGCACGGGCGGTGAGGGGGAGTTGGAGCGGATGAACAGGGCGGCGCAGATCAATACGTTCGGCGGCGGGGTGAGCGAGGTGCAGCGGGAGATCGTGGCGACGATGCGCCTCGGGATGCGGAGGGGACGGCGGTGAGCGATCTTTCGTACGAGGCGCTGAAGGTCTTCGAGGGCAGGGCGGCCGCGACCTCGGGCGTGGGCAAGGACCGGGTCAACGAGCCGATGATCCGGCACTGGTGCGAGGCGATGGGGGACGCCAACTCCGCCTATTCCGGGGCGGATCCGATCGCGCCGCCGACCATGCTCCAGGCCTGGACGATGGGCGGGCTCTCCGGGCACCAGGGGCGCTCGGCCGCCCACGACGAACTGTTCGCCCTGCTCGACGGCGCGGGCTACACATCGGTGGTCGCCACCGACTGCGAGCAGGAGTATCTGCGGCCGCTGCGGCCGGGGGACGAGATCACCTTCGACGCGGTCATCGAATCGGTCTCGGAGCGCAAGACGACGAAGCTGGGCACGGGCCACTTCGTCACGACGCGGATGGATGTCAGGGCGGGCGGCGAACCGGCGGGGACCCACCGCTTCCGGATCCTCAAGTACGCACCCGCGCGGCGCAAACCGCAGGGCAAGCGACCCCGCCCGGTCATCAACAGGGACAACGCCGGGTTCTGGGAGGGTGTGGCGCGCCACCAGCTCCTGATCCAGCGCTGCGGTGACTGCCGGGCACTGCGCTTCCCCTGGCTGCCGGGCTGCAACGCCTGCGGATCGCTGGAGTGGGACATGGTCGAGGCGAGCGGCCAGGGCACCGTCTACTCGTACGTCGTCATGCACCATCCGCCCTTCCCCGCCTTCGATCCCCCGTACGCCGTGGCGCTCATCGACCTGGCGGAGGGGGTGCGCATGGTCAGCAATGTGGTGGGCGTGCCCAGCGACAAGGTGCGGATCGGGCAGCCCGTCCGGCTCGAATTCCAGCGGGTGGACAAGGAGTTGGAGCTTCCGGTGTTCCGGCCCGTCGAGGCCATGGAAGGGGGCGGGGTCTGACATGGACTTCACACCCACGGACGAGCAGACGGCCGCGCGGGAGCTCGCGGCGGAGATCTTCGGGGACCTGTCCACGCCCGAGCGGCTCGCGGCGGCGGGGACGGCATCGGACGCCGAGCTGTGGAAGGCGCTGTGCGCCGCGGGGCTGCCGGGTGCGGTGGAGGACGTGGGGCTGCTGGGGCTCGTGCTGCTGCTGGAGGAGCAGGGGCGGGTGACGGCCCAGGTGCCGCTGGCGGCGAGTTGTGTCTACGGCCTGCTCGCCGTGGCGGTCCATGGCACGGAGGAGCAGCGGGGGCGGCTGCTGCCGGGGCTGCGGGACGGCACGGCGGTCGCCACCGGGGCGTTTCCGGCGGGCGGTGGTGCGGTGGTGGCGTCCGCGCAGGAGGGTGCGACGGGGTTGGCGGAAGGGCCGGCGGGGTCGCCGGAAGCGCCGACGGGTTCGCTGACCGGAGCGGTGCCATGGGTGCCGTGGCTGCGGGATGCCACACACGTCCTGGTGGCTGTGCCGGATCGCATACGGCGGGGCGGCCACAGCCTATGGATGGTGCGGGTGGCCGACGCGGCGACCGAGCCGGTCGAGCTGACGGCGCCCTGGGCGGCCGGGCGGCTGGTGCTCGACGGGACTCCCGGGGAGCGGATCGGCGGGGTCGGGGCCCACGCCGATGTGCTGGCGAGTGCGCGGACGGCCTTCGCGGGGCTGCAGGCCGGTGTGTGCGCCGGATCGCTGGCCCGCGCGGTCGCCCACACCAACGAACGGGAGCAGTTCGGCCGGCCACTCGCGGCCAAGCAGGGGGTCCAACTCCGGGCTGCGGACGCCTATATGGACACGGAAGCGATACGCGTCACGGCGTACGAGGCGGCTTGGCGGCGCGACGCGTCGTTGGCGTACGGCGAGCATGCGCTGACCGCGGCGTGGTGGGCGTCGGAGGCGGGCAAGCGGGTCGTGCACGCGGGCCAGCATCTGCACGGAGGCATGGGCGCCGACCTCGACCACCCCGTGCACCGGCACTTCCTGTGGGGGCGCCAGCTGGACGCGTATCTGGGATGCGGGAGCGAAGTCCTCGCGGAACTGGGCGACTTGATCGCTGAAGAGGAGTCGGTATGAGAGGAGGCGGTGAGATGAGCGGGGGTGAGGGGATGAGCAGGGGCGTCGGGGTGAGCGTGGGCGACAGGCTGCCCGAGCTCACCATCCCGGTGACCCGGACGCTGATTGTCTCCGGTGCGATCGCGTCGCGGGACTACCAGGACGTGCACCACGACGCGGTGGCGGCACAGGAGAAGGGCTCCCCGGACATCTTCATGAACATCCTGACCACGAACGGCCTGGTCGGTCGGTACGTCACCGATCATTTCGGGTCCGGTGCCGTGCTCCGCAAGGTGGCGATACGGCTCGGGGCACCCAACTACCCAGGGGACACGATGGTGTTGATGGGCTCCGTCGAGCAGGTCGAGGGCGACACGGCCACGGTCAAGGTGGTCGGGGCCAACGGCATCGGCAAGCACGTCACCGGGACGGTCACGGTCTCGGTCACGGCGCCGGCTTCGGGTGGCGCGTCGGCAGGAGGCACGGCATGAGCGTGCGGACGCGCGATCGGCTCGGCGGGAAGGCGGCCGTCGTCGGCATCGGGGCCACCGAGTTCTCCAAGGACTCGGGGCGCAGCGAGCTCAGACTCGCCGTGGAGGCGGTGGGCGCGGCGCTCGACGACGCGGGACTCGGCCCCGGCGATGTCGACGGCATGGTCACGTTCACGATGGACACCAACCCGGAGATCACCGTCGCGCAGGCGGCCGGGATCGGGGAGCTCTCCTTCTTCTCGCGTGTCCACTACGGAGGCGGCGCGGCGTGCGCGACCGTCCAGCAGGCGGCGCTCGCGGTGGCGAGCGGAGTGGCCGAAGTGGTGGTCTGCTACCGGGCGTTCAACGAACGTTCGGGCCGCAGATTCGGCTCGGGGGTGCAGCATCGTGAGCCGTCGGCCGAGGGCGCGGCGCTCGGCTGGTCCCTGCCGTTCGGACTGCTGACTCCCGCGTCGTGGGTGGCGATGGCGGCCCAGCGTTATCTCCACACCTACGGCCTGACTCCGGACGCCTTCGGTCATGTCGCGGTCACCGACCGGAAGTACGCGGCGACGAACCCCGCGGCCTACTTCCACGGCAAGCCGATCACCCTCGCCGATCACGCCGAGTCCCGCTGGATCGTCGAGCCCCTGCGTCTCCTCGACTGCTGCCAGGAGACCGACGGCGGCCAGGCGATCGTTGTGACGAGCGTGGAGCGGGCCCGGGATCTGCCGCACCCGCCGGCCGTGATCACGGCAGCGGCGCAGGGTGCGGGGCGGGCACAGGAGCAGATGACCAGTTTCTACCGCGACGACCTGAGCGGGCTGCCCGAAATGAGCGTGGTGGCACGGCAGTTGTGGCGGAGCTCGGGTCTGGCGCCCGGAGACATCGACGTGGGCATTCTCTACGACCACTTCACACCGTTCGTGCTGATGCAGCTGGAGGAGTTCGGCTTCTGCGGGCCGGGCGAGGCGGCCGGCTTCGTCGCGGAGGAGCGGCTGCCGCTGAACACCCACGGGGGACAGCTCGGGGAGGCGTATCTGCACGGGATGAACGGGATAGCGGAGGCGGTACGACAGGTGCGCGGCACGTCCGTGAACCAGATACCGGGCGCCGCACGCACCCTGGTCACCGCGGGCACCGGCGTCCCCACATCGGGGCTGATTCTGGGGTCGGACGGCTGAACGCGGCGCGTGTCCCGGGTGGGGCGGGGGATCCGGGCCCTTCACTCGGCGTATGCGCTGCCGAAAAGCGATCATGGGACTTGTCCTCGCTCTCGCCCTGACCACGCTGGCCCTGTGCGCGGTGCCGACGGGCGCCACGAACAGACCTGACGGCACGTCGGAGGCCGGGCGCGGCCGGGCGGCCGCAAGGGTGTCGACGTTCCACGGGCGGGGCTTCGACACCTGCCACACCCCGCCCGTGGGCACCATGCGCCGCTGGTTGAGCTCCGACTACCGAGCGGTGGGCGTCTACTTCGGAGGCCGGGGCCGGGCGTGCAAGCGGCAGGCCCATCTGAGCCGTGACTGGATGCGTGCGGTGCGGGGGATGGGCTGGCGGGTGCTGCCGCTGTACGTGGGGTCGCAGTCGCCCTGTGTCATCGCGAAGAACAAGCGGGGCGTACGCATCGGACGGAACGCCTGGAGGCAGGGGACGGGCGAGGGGCGCGACGCGGTCAGCAGGGCGAAGGCGCTCGGGATGCTGCGGGGCAGCGCTCTCTACTTGGACATGGAGGCGTATGGATACCGGAACGAGAAGTGCGCGCGCACCACGCTCGCCTTCGTGCGGGCGTGGGACAGGAAGGTGCGCAGGCTGGGGTACGTGCCGGGGTTCTACAGCGGCGCGGACTCCGGGGTGCGGCACATGGAGATGGCGCGGCGTGCGGGGGTGCCGGACCTGCCGGCGGTGATGTGGTTCGCACGCTGGCGCACACCCCGGCACCTGTACCGTGAGCCCGCGCTGCGGCGGGACGCCTGGCGCCCCGCGCGGCGCATCCACCAGTACGCGGGGAACGTGCAGGAGCGGCACGGCGGACGTTCCCTGATGATCGACCGGAACCTCGTGCACGCGCCCGTGGCCCGGATCCGCTGAGCACCGTCTCAGGGATGAACCCTCAGGGGTGCGCTTCGTCTCCTCCACCTTCAGGAGGTGGGGCTACCACCCTTCCTACAACCTGAGGCGGACACCGCTTCGGGACCTGCGGCCGATCCGCTGAAGTAGGGGGCGCTTCTAGCGTGGAGCCATGACCGTATCCATGGTGCCCGTGTGCACCAGCGCATCGAAGGCCGCGACGCGGACGGCGCGTCCTTCGGCGTATCCGTCGTTCGCGTCCTACGTACGGGCACGTCAGCCCGTGTTGCTGCGCACCGCACGCTCGCTGACCGCGAATCCGAGCGATGCAGAGGATCTGCTGCAGACCGCTCTCACCAAGACGTATGTCGCATGGGACCGCATCGAGGACCACCGTGCCCTCGACGGCTATGTGCGCAGGGCCCTGCTGAACACCCGTACTTCGCAGTGGCGCAAGCGCAAGGTCGACGAGTTCGCATGCGACGAGCTGCCCGAGCCCGAGGTGACGCCGGTCGGGGATCCGGCGGAGCAGCAGGTGCTCCGGGACGCCATGTGGCGCGCGATCATGAAGCTGCCGGCGCGGCAGCGGGCGATGGTCGTCCTTCGGTACTACGAGGATCTCAGCGAGGCCCAGACGGCCGAGGTGCTCGGGGTGTCCATAGGCACCGTCAAGAGCGCGGTGTCGCGTGCGCTCGGCAAGCTCCGCGAGGACCCGGAACTGACTCCTGTCCGGTGATCCACGCTGCTCCGCCGGACCTTTCTTCTCCCGGACTAGTGACATAC
The DNA here is from genome assembly GCF_026340305.1 of Streptomyces sp. NBC_01381. Classification (NCBI taxonomy): domain Bacteria; kingdom Bacillati; phylum Actinomycetota; class Actinomycetes; order Kitasatosporales; family Streptomycetaceae; genus Streptomyces; species Streptomyces sp. NBC_01381. The sequence continues at coordinate 889,796 of NZ_JAPEPI010000001.1, forward strand.
CGAGCGGTATGCGGCAAGAATCTGGCGAGCCCTACTGCCAGGTAGGTCATCCGGGAGCCGCCCCGGATGAATGCCGCGCGCCCACCGGGAGGACGCCGTGCTGAGCACGATGCAGGACGTACCGCTGACAGTCACCCGCATCCTTCGGCACGGGACGACCGTGCACGGGTCGTCGCAGGTCGCGACGTGGACGGGCGAAGCCGCTCCACAGCGCCGCAGCTTCCGCGAGATCGGTGAACGCTCGGCCCGGCTGGCGCACGCGCTGCGCGAGGACCTCGGGGTCGACGGCGACGAACGCGTGGCCACCTTCATGTGGAACAACGCCGAGCATGTCGAGGCCTACTTCGCGGTCCCCTGTATGGGAGCCGTCCTGCACACCCTCAATCTGCGGCTGCCCGCCGACCAGTTGACCTGGATCGTGAACCACGCGGCCGACCGCGTCATCATCGTCAACGGCTCCCTCATCCCCCTGCTCGCGCCCCTGCTTCCGCAGCTGCCGACCGTCGAGCACCTGGTGGTCTCGGGCCCCGGCGACCGTGCCCCGCTGGCCGGAGTCGCCGCGCAGGTCCACGAGTACGAGGACCTGATCGCCGGAAAGCCCACGGTCTACGACTGGCCCGAGCTCGACGAGCGCACGGCCGCCGCCATGTGCTACACCTCCGGCACCACCGGCGACCCCAAGGGCGTCGTCTACTCGCACCGCTCCATCTACCTGCACTCGATGCAGGTCAACATGAGCGAGTCGATGGGGCTCACGGACGCGGACACCACCCTCGTCGTCGTCCCGCAGTTCCACGTCAACGCCTGGGGCCTGCCGCACGCCACGCTCATGGCGGGCGTGAACATGCTGATGCCGGACCGCTTCCTGCAGCCCGCGCCGCTCGCCGAGATGATCGAGTCGGAGCGGCCCACGCACGCGGCCGCCGTCCCCACCATCTGGCAGGGCCTGCTCGCCGAACTCACCGCGAAGCCCCGTGACGTCAGCTCGCTGGGCCAGGTCACCATCGGCGGCTCGGCCTGCCCGCCCTCGCTGATGGCGGCGTTCGACAAGCTGGGCATGCGGGTCTGCCACGCCTGGGGCATGACGGAGACCTCCCCGCTCGGCACGGTCGCCCGCCCGCCCGCCAAGGCGATCGGCACCGACGAGGAATTCACCTACCGCCTCACCCAGGGCCGCTTCCCGGCCGGCGTCGAGGCGCGCCTGGTCGGCCCCGGCGGCGAACACCTGCCGTGGGACGGCGAGTCGGCGGGTGAGCTGGAGGTGCGCGGCCCGTGGATCGCGGCGGCGTACTACGGCGGGGCCGGCGAGGACGTGCTCAAGCCCGAGGACAAGTTCAGCGCGGACGGCTGGCTGAAGACCGGCGACGTCGGTGTCATCACCTCCGACGGATTCCTGACCCTCACCGACCGCGCCAAGGACGTCATCAAGTCGGGCGGGGAGTGGATCTCCAGCGTCGAGCTGGAGAACGCGATCATGTCCCACCCGGATGTCGCGGAGGCGGCGGTCGTCGCCGTCCCCGACGACAAGTGGGGCGAACGCCCGCTCGCCACCGTCGTGCTGAAGGAGAACGCGAGCGTCGACTACCTAGCCCTGCGCGACTTCCTCGCGGGCACCATCGCCAAGTGGCAGCTGCCCGAGCGCTGGGCGATCGTGCCGGCCGTGCCGAAGACGAGCGTCGGCAAGTTCGACAAGAAGGTGCTGCGCAGGCAGTACGCGGAGGGGGAGCTGGACGTCACCCAGCTCTGAACCGGGCGCCGGGTGTCGGGTGCCGGGTGTCGAGTGATGCCGGGCGGCCTCAGGCCTGACCCGGCCGCCGACCGGCTGCACGACACCGGCCCCGCGCGATACGCCGCTCTCACGTGGAGCGGCGTATCGCCGTGACCCAGCCCAGGGCCAGCCACACCGTCGCGACGACGCACACCCCGCCCCAGCCGCCGTGGGTGAAGGCGGTCCCGGCGAGGGCCGAGGCCAGCGCGCCGCTCGCGAATCCACCCACCACATAGGCGGTGTTGGCGGTGGCGGGCAGGCTGGTGGTGGTCAGTGCCAGGGTCTGGTTGGCGACATGGCTCGCCACGAGCGCCGCGTGGATCAGGATCCCGGCCGCGCACAGCGCCCACAACTGCCGCCCGCCGAGCCAGAACAGCGGCAGACAGACGGCTGCACCCGCATAGGCGGTCGCCGTCACGCGCGCCGCCCCGAACCGGTCGACGAGATCGCCGGCCAGCGGCGCGACCACGGTCGCGGAGAGCCCGAGGAGGCCGAAGAGCCCCGCGGCGCCCGTCGACATGTCGTACACATCGCTCGTGAGGAGCAGGGCGAGCGAGGTCCACACCGCGCTCCACGCGCCGTACATCCCGCCTTGGCGCAGGCACGCGCGGCGCAGCTCGGGCGACTCCTTCAGGACTTGGGGCAGCCGGGCAAGACCGGCCAGGGCCGGACCGCTGTGCCGCGGCCGGGTCTCGGCGGGCAGCAGGGCGGCGGTGGCAAGGCCGAGCACCAGGGTCAGCGCGGCCGCGCCCACGAAGACGACGCGCCAGCCGTGCGCCTGCGCCACAAGGCCGCCGAGCACCCGCGCGGCCACGACCCCTGCGAAGAGCCCGGCGATCACGGCAGCCACATGCCGGGCCCGGCGGTCGGCGGGTGCGCGCTCGGCGACGAGCGGCACGAGGAGCTGCGGTATGACGCTTGCCGCGGCGGCCACGAACAGGGCGCAGGCGAGCGCGACGGGTCCCGGGCAGACGGCGGCCGCGCCCATGGCCAGGGCGGCGGCGGCCGACAGTATGCCGACGAGGCGGCGGCGGTTGGCCGTGTCGCCGAGCGGGGCGAAGAACAGCAGCCCCGCCGCGTACCCGAGAAGGGAGACCGAGGCGAGCCAGGCCAGGGCGGAGGGTTCGCTGCCGAAGCCGTGCGCGATGAGGGGCAGCAGGGGCGCGGCCAGGTAGATGTTGGCGACGGTCACCGCGGTGCAGATCGCCACCATGGCGAGCAGCAGCCCGGGCGGGACGGCGCGTCCGGGTGGGACGGCTCGCCCGAGCGGTGCGTCCGCGTCCCGGGCGATCACCGGCGTCCGGCTCCTGGTGTCTGAGGGCGGCATGAGGGGCGGCATGAGGGGCGGCATGAGGGGGCACGACTCCTTGCGCCAAGAGGCAACCAACTGGTTGGTTGGAAAAAGTCTGCGCCCGCGACCAGCGCACTGTCAAGCAACCAACCAGTTGGTTACCCGAAAGGATTGGCTACCCTGTCCCCATGGCAGTGAGAGACCCCGAGGCCACCAAGGCCCGGATCTTCGAGGCGGCGGTGGCCGAATTCGCGCGGTACGGCATCGCGGGCGCCCGCATGGACCGCATCGCGACCGAGGCGAAGGCCAACAAGCAGCTCATCTACGCCTATTTCGGCAACAAGGCCGAGCTCTTCACGCAGGTCCTCGAGAAGCGCATGCTCGACATGGCGGTCAGCAACCCCGTCGACGCCGACGACATGGACGGCTGGATGGACCGGCTGATGGATTACCACGCCACCCATCCCGAACTGCTGCGGCTGCTCTTCTGGGAGGGCATCGAGTACGGCACGGACGAGCTCCCGGACGAGCGGGAGCGGGTCGACCACTACGACCGGAAGGTCGCCGTGCTCGCCGACGCCCAGGCCCGAGGCGTCATCAGCGACGAGATCCCGGCCGCCCACCTGCTGTTCATGGTGGTCGCGCTGGCCGGCTGGTCCACGGCCGTACCGCAGATGCGGCGGATCCTCGTCGGCGACGAGAAAGCCGACAAGGAACGGCTGCGCGCCAGTATCAAGGCCGCGGTGCGCCGCATCACCGCCTGAGAACCGGGCGCTGGTTCCGTACCGGGCGCTAGTTGGTACCGATCTTCGCCAGCAGATCCACGATGCGCCCCTGCACCTCACCGCTCGTCGAGCGCTCGGCGAGGAACAGCACCGTCTCCCCCGCCGCGAGCCGCGGCAGCTCCGTCTCGTCGACGGCTGCCGTGTAGACGACGAGCGGGGTGCGGTTCAACTGGCCGTTCGCGCGCAGCCAGTCGATGATTCCGGCCCTACGGCGACGCACCTGCATCAGGTCCATCACCACCAGGTTCGGCCGCATCTGCGCCGCGAGCGTCACCGCGTCCGCGTCGCTCTCGGCCCGCGCCACCTGCATCCCGCGCCGCTCCAGCGTCGCGGTCAGGGCGAGCGCGATCTCCTCGTGCTCCTCGATGAGCAGGACGCGCGGCGGGTGCTGCTCGCTGTCGCGGGGCGCGAGCGCCTTCAGGAGTACGGCGGGGTCGGCGCCGTACGCGGCCTCGCGGGTCGCCTGGCCGAGTCCCGCCGTGACGAGTACGGGAACTTCCGCGGCGACGGCGGCCGTGCGCAGCGACTGCAGGGCCGTACGCGTGATCGGTCCGGTCAGCGGGTCCACGAAGAGCGCGGCGGGGAACGCCGCGATCTGGGCGTCGACCTCCTCGCGCGAGTGCACGATCACGGGACGGTAGCCGCGGTCGCTGAGCGCCTGCTGGGTGGTGACGTCGGGCGCGGGCCAGACGAGGAGCCTGCGCGGGTTGTCCAGCGGCTCGGGCGGCAGTTCGTCGTCCATGGGCTGCGGCTGGGGCCGGTTGGCGACCTCGACCGCACCGCCGGGACCGTCCAGTGGCTCCGGGCCCTCGTCGGCGTCCTCGTCCGGAGCGCCGATCGCGTACGCACGGCCCGCGCCCTCGGTGGCGGATCCGATACGGGACTGCGGCTGGGCACCGGGAGCGGCACCCGGGGTTGAGGCGGAAGCGGGAGCCGGAGCGGCCTGCGGATGCGCGCGCGCCGCCGTCTCGGGGCGCTCATCGGCGGTCGGCTCCGGAGGCGTGGACAGCCGGCGCCGACGACCGGAGCCGCCGAGGGTGTGCCCCTGGGCCGACGGCTGCGCGGGAGCCTGCTCCGGAAGCGGGCCTGCGGCCGGGGTGCCCGAGGCGGTGGCCGGAGACGGAGCCTGGGGCGGCAGCGGCCCGGCAGCTCCGGACGCCTGCTTGGCCTGCCCCGTCGCGGACTTGGCCGGCCCCTGGGCAGCCTGAGCAGGAGCTTGCGGAGGCTGCGGCGCCTGCGGGATACGCGGACTCTGCGCGCCCTGCGGCGACGCCTGCTGGGCCTGGCCCTGCACCGCCCCCGGCTGATTGCGCTGCTGCTCGGCGATCTGCTGGCCGAACGGCACGCCCTGCCCGAGCGTACGCACGCTTATCGCGCGGCCCTGCGTCGAGTTGGGGTCGCCGGGCGCGGCCTCGGCGGGCAGCGGCTGCGCGGCACGTGCCTGCGTCCCGCGCTCGGGCGGCAGCGCAACGCCTCGGCCGGGCGTCGGAACACCCTTGGCGGCAGCGGAAGTTCCTTCGCCGTACGTGGTGGCCTGCGTGGGCACACCCGCGGCCGGGGTGCTCCGCGCGGCGGCCTCCCCGGCAGGCGCCGAAGCAGGCGCGGCGGGAGCAGCCGCAGCCGAAGCAGGTGCAGCCGAAGGAGCCGGCGCCGCTGCCGGACGCGACCGTCGGCGTCCCGTCGGCGCATCCGCCGGGTGCGGCTGCGGCGGGGTGTGATCGTCGCCCGGGTGGTGCAGCGCCGCCTCGTGCTGCCCGGTGTCGTCCTGGTCCGCCGCGGCGGGCGGCAGCGCGAACACGCGCCCGCTGGGTGCCTCATCGGCGGCGGCCCGCTCCTTGGCGGCGGCCAGCGCACGGCGTCGACGCCCGGTCGGACGCGGCGCGGCCTCGCCGGATTCACCGGCAGGCGCACCGGCGACGGCAACAGCGGTACCGGCCCCCTCGGCGGCCCCGGCATCCTGCCCACCGCCCGAAGGCAACGCGGGCAACGCCAACTGATCACCGTCACGCCGCGCACGCCGCCCCGAAGCCGAAGCCCTCGGAGCCGACGCGCCCGCGGGAACGGGAACGCCCTGCGGCGGCACCGTCTCCCCCAGCGCCGCTGACCCGGCCGCATGCTCGGCAGCGGTCACCACCGAACCGACGGCGCCCACGGACTCCACGGCACCCGTTGCCCCACCGGCACCTTCCACCGCACTGGGCCGCGCACGCCGCCGCCCCGTACCGCCGGAGCCGGGGCCGGAGCCGGGGCCGAGGCCGAGGCCAGAGCCAGCGCCGGTTCCGGAGCCGGAAGTCTGCGCCCCCTCGCCCTGCCCAGCCGCACCGGCCACCTCAGAAGCACCCGGCACCTCAGCCCCAGCCCCAGCAGCAGCCGCAGCCTCAACACCCTGCCCAGCCTCAAGAACCTGCGGAGCCTCAGCCGCACGCCGCCCCCGACGCCGCCCTGTACCGCTGGAGCCGGAAGCTCCCCCCGAGGTGCCGTCGCCAGGAACTCCACTCTCCAAGAACGCGTCCACCGAAGGCCCGGAAGCCCGCCGCGCCCGCCGCCGCCCGCCACCGGAAGTGGTGGCCGAGGCCTGCTCGGGCACGGTGACCCCCGCGCCCACCGAGGCATCGGCGGCCTCAGAAGCGACGGCAGCCGCGTCGGCAACCGCCCCGGCCCCCGCCCCGATAGGCACCTCAAGCACATACGCACTGCCGCTCATCCCCGGCACTTCATGCGTCTGCAGCACGCCTCCGTGCGCCCGCACGATGCCCCGCACGATCGGCTCGTGCACCGGGTCTCCGCCGGCGTAGGGGCCCCGCACTTCGATGCGTACGACCTCACCGCGCTGAGCCGCGGCCACGACGATCGTCGAGTCCACGTACCCACCGGCGGCCGGGGCCGAAGCGCCCGCGCCCGCCCGGGCGTTCCCCGTGGCGTCGATCCCCGCGACATCCGCGACCAGGTGGGCCAGCGCCGTGGCGAGCCGCCCCGGGTCGACCTCGACCTCCAGCGGCGGCGCGTGCACCGCGAACTGCGCGCGGCCGGGCCCGATCAGCTCGACCGCGCCCTCCACGCCGCTCGCGACGACAGCGTCGAGCATGACTTTCGCGCACGAAAGCTGATCCGCACCCGAGTCGAGCAGCTGGAACCCCAGCACATTGTCGACAAGCGTGGTGATCCGCGCGTACCCGGCCGAAAGGTGATGGAGCACCTGATTCGCCTCGGGCCACAACTGCCCGGCGTCATCCGCCGCCAGAGCCGACAGCTCACGCCGCAGCTCGTCCAACGGGCCCCGCAACGACGAGCCGAGCACGGCGAGCAGCTGCTCGTGCCGGGCGGCAAGAGCGTCGTACCGCGTCTTCTCGCGCTCGGTCAGTTCCTCGAACCGGTCCTTCTCGCGCTCGGCGAGCGCCGCGTACCGCTCCTGTTCGGCGGCGGCCTCCTCGGCGCGCTGCTCGGCGGCGGCGGCCAGTTCGGCGGCGTGCTTCTCGGTGGCGGCCCGCAGCTCCTCCGTGCGCCGTTCGGTCGCGGCCCGCATCTCTTCGGCGTGCTGCGCGAGCGCGGCCTCGTGCTCCTCGGCAAGGGCGTCGTAGGGCCGCCGGTCGGTGAACGTCATGACCGCGCCGACGAGCTGGTCGCCGTCCCGCACCGGAGCCGTCGTCAGGTCGACCGCGACCCGGTCACCGCTCTTGGACCACAGGACCTGCCCGCGCACCCGGTGCTTGCGCCCCGAGCGGAGCGTGTCGGCGAGCGGGGATTCGTCGTACGGGAAGGGCTCGCCGTCGGCGCGCGAGTGCAGCACCAGGTTGTGCAGCTCCTGCCCACCCAGATCGCTGGCCCGGAAGCCCAGTATCTGCGCGGCGGCGGGGTTGACGAGAACGACCCGCCCCTCGGTGTCGGTCCCGACGACACCCTCGGCGGCGGCTCGCAGGATCATCTCGGTCTGCCGCTGGGAACGGGCGAGTTCGGCCTCGGTGTCCACGGCGCCCGAAAGGTCGCGGACGACGAGCATGAGCAACTCGTCGCCGGTGTAGCCGTAATTGTCGTAGGCGTCCCGAATGTCCTCGAGGTTCGAGCTGGTGACCTCGACAGGGAACTCGCTGCCGTCCGTGCGCCGCGCGGTCATCCGCTTCGGCTTGGTCCGCCCGCGCTCGTCGATGGAGTCGGGCCTGCGCATCGATCCGGGAATCAGCCGGGAGTCGAACTCCGGCAGCAGATCGAGCAGCCCGCGCCCCACGAGGGCGGTGCCCGGCGCCTCGAACGCCTCCAGCGCGATCGCGTTCGCGTTCACGACGGTCCCGTTGGCGTTGACGAGGACCAGCGCGTCCGGGAGCGCGTCGAGTATCGCTGCGAGGCGAGCAGCGCCTCGGGATGGCCTGCTGCTCACGACGACGCTTCCTCCCTGATTACTGCTGCTTGCCGACCCGCTCAGGCCATCTTGCCCCTCGGCCCGTGGCGTGTCACGGGAGGGAGTCTACGGGGAGTGGTTGTGCGTGCGAGGCCGGATGAGAGGGAGGTCGCACGCAGAAGATGTGAGCGGGGAATGAAGACGGGTGAACGCAAGGCCCTCTTGAGCTAGGCCGTGACCTCGGGCAACACCGGTACGAGCCGGTCCCAGCGGCCGATCTCGCAGCCGTTGCTGCGGTTGAACTTCGCGTCGACGGGCCGCCCGTTCCAGGTCCCGGTGATGTGCGCGGTGGCCGGCCCGCCGTACTGCATGGTGCAGATCGAGTCGGCCGGCACGGGTGCGAACGTGTCCCTCCCCCACGTCCCCTCGTCGAGCTTCGCGCAGGCCTTCGCCGCGTCCCGGTGCGTGCCGCCCGTCGGGTGGCATTCCAGCTTGTACGTTCCGTCCCCCGCGCGTCCCGATTCGGTGACCTTCACGGTGAGCCGGTCGGGGGTCGGCTCCGTGAGCGGCGTCGACAGGTGCAGCGGACCCATGTCGGCGTGGGCGGCGGCGGGCACGGCGCAGAGCGCGGCGACGGACGCGGCGGCGGTGAGGGCGATGCGGCGCAACATGACGGGGCTCCACTGGGTGCGGGGTACCGGGTACGCGAACACGTACGGGCTCTACCGCCTCTAACGCCGCCCGGCACGCGACGTTGCGGGCGCGCGGGACGCTTTGCCCTGTGGGCCTGACCACTAGTACCGTGGAGTCCGCGATTGGTGACACACCGCTCGGCTGTGTCATCATCTGCACGCACCCCTCGCGCTCGCGCAGGTGTGCAAGCTGGAGGCGTCGCCTAGTCCGGTCTATGGCGCCGCACTGCTAATGCGGTTTGGGACTTAAATCCCATCGAGGGTTCAAATCCCTCCGCCTCCGCTTCATGATCCGAAGCCCCGGTCCTGCTGGACCGGGGCTTCGGTGCTTCCTCGCCGTGAAGCGCGTTTCCGCAGGTCGCAAGGGGTGCGGCAAACGGATTTCACATGGCGGCGGCGGTCATGTAATGTTCTTCCTGTCGCCGCGAGCGGGCCGAAAGGCCGGGGAGCGAAGGCAGACAAAAGAAAAATCAAGCACTCGTAGCTTAACGGATAGAGCATCTGACTACGGATCAGAAGGTTGCAGGTTCGAATCCTGCCGAGTGCACAGCAGACCAGAGGCCCAGTCGAGTAATCGACTGGGCCTCTGGCTTTTGCGTTGACAGCAACGATTGACAGCAACCGCCTCAGCTCGCGGCTTCTGCTTCTGTGCCGTCGTGGCCGCCGTCATCACGGTTGCTGTCATCGGCCGCGAGGGCGTCGCCTACGCGGTCGAACGCTGCCCGCTGGGTGTCGAGCCGCACGAACGTGTAGATGTCCATCGTCACGCGGATTGAGCTGTGCCCGAGGACTTCCATGATCGTGCGGGCGTCGGCTCCCTGTTCGTGCAGGAGCGAGGCGCAGGTGTGCCGGAGATCGTGGAAACGGACCTGGCGGATATTCGCGCGGTTGCTCAGGGCCTCGAAGGCTCGGTTCAGGTTCCGAGGCTCCACGGGGGTCCCGTAGCGGGTGGTGAAGACCAGGTCCGAGGCTGTCCACCTGGTGCCAGCGGCCAGCCGGTCGGCCCGCTGCTGAGCCCTTCGTGCCCTGAGCGCTGTTACGCATTCCCCAGGCAGCGCCACCCGCCGAGTGGACCGTCGGGTTTTCGTCGCTGACAGGGACAGCTCGCCTTTGACTCGCTGGAGGCTCTTGCGGATGTGCACGACGCCTTCCACAAGATCCACGTCCTGCCAGGACAGTCCAAGGATCTCCCCGCGCCGCAGGCCCAGGCGCACCGCTAACTCGTACGCGGCCCACAGGCGATCGCCTCGCGACGCTGCGAGTAGCTTCCTGCCCTCCTGGACCGACAGCGGTTCGATCTCCCGTTGGGTTCCCATGCTCAGCTCCACGTTCCGGGCCACGTTGCGTGGCAGGTCGTCTTCGTTGACTGCGTGCTGGAGCGCTGCGCGCAGGAGCACGAGGAGGAATCGCACCGTGCGGTCCGACGGGTATTTCGCACAGCACTTGTTGAGCGCACAGCACCGCCGCTTGCTCTCCGGGCGGGCCTTGTCCTTGCCCTGCGCACAGCACTGGCAGGTGCGGGAGGTCCTGAGAAGGAAGGCACGTATATCGCGTGCGGCAAGACGCGCCACCTTCTTCGTACCGAGGTCCGGAAGGATGTAATTGCGGGTCAGCGACTCGTAGTTCACCCAAGTACCGCGCCGGACCTTCGGCCGGGAGACGTTCTCCAGCCAGTACGTCAGGTACTCCGAAACGGTTTGCTTCATGACGGAAACCGGGACGCCGCTCTGCGAGTCCGCCTTGAGGCGCGTGATCTTTTCGTGTGCCTCATCCCACGAGTTTCCGTAGACGTAGCGACGCTTGTACGTGCCGTCAGAGGTGAGGACATAGGCCGAACCCGTCCAGCGTCCGTCCTGCCGGACGTAGATGGAGCCCTCCCCGTTGGCGTTCTTCTTCGCCATTAGGCGCTTCCTTCTTCCGAGAGACGTGCGAGGTATTCGTGCAGGGCCGCTTGGCTTATCCGCCGGGACCGGCCGATGGTGACCGAGGCCAGCTCCCGTGAGCGGATCAGGTTGTAGACCGTCCAGCGGCTCACCTGGAGGCGAGCGGCTACCTGGTCCACCGTGAGCAGGAGCGGCGGTGCTCTGTGATCGGGTAAGTCCACTAGATCCAGTCCTCCTCCTCTGCCCTGAGATCCGCGAGGGCCGCGCGGCCTTCAATTCGGTTTTCCTCGATGGCATCGCGAATCCCTTCAGCGATCTGCTCTTCTGTCTTGCTGGCATATCCGGCCTTAGCGAAGGAGAGTTCGGAATCGACGATCAACTCTCCGACGAGTCCAAGGTGTTCCCGTAACTGTTCAGTCTTGAAGTCCGTACGGGCCTGACGAAGCGCCGTCATGGTCGTGCTGTAACTGCGGCTCTTCGTGGAGAAATGGCCGCCGTAGCCGAATTGGTGAGCCCAGCGGCGGAGCTTCAGGTCGCGATATTCGGAGAGCCCGCCGAGCCGGGCAGCCGTGCCGACCATGGATCGTGCGTGCAGTGATCCAGGGAGTTCGGCGGGAGATATCCGAAGGCCCGACCCGTGGCAGCGGGGGCAGGCGCCGCCGAGACCTGACCCGTGGCATTCCTTGCAGTACAGGGGGCGGTGGACGATGCCCGCGTCTTCCACTCCCTTGGTCACGTACTTGGCGATGTACGAGGCCACGGCGTTCGGGATCTGCCCTTCGTCCGCTGTGTTGATCACCGGCATGGGCTGGACGTCGACTTGGGCGCCGAACCCCAGCTCCCATTCCCCAGCGGGGCTGTACGGCGTGGTGAGCCGCGCCAGCGAGGCCGCCTGGTGGACCGCCGCCGAGATCAGCTCATGAGTGGCCCAGCCGGGCACCGTCCCGTCGGCCGCCGCCGGGTCCAGGCGGATCACCGCGTGGAAGTGCACCAGCCCGCGCCGCTGGTACTCGGCGACCTTGAAGAACGACACCCGCACCGCACGCGCGAACTCAGCCCGCGTGATGCCCGCCGCTCGCGGCAGTTCCTGGCGTCGCATGAGGTCTGTGAAGCGATGCCACAACCGGCTCGCGTGTGCGTTCCACAGCACGGCCCCGGCGTAGTCGTAGCAGCCGGGGCACAGGGCTTGCCCGACCAGAGGTGAGTCAGGTGAGTGCTGCTCCCAGCACGCCAGCGGGCGACCATGCTCACACTGGCCGCTGCCGCGCCGGGGGTGACAGGGGTCGTCTTCCGACACGACATGCACCGGGCCGAACGACGGTGCCGTGAGCGTCACGAACGCGCGAGGGTGTTCGGCCACTGACTCCGGCATGCCCTTGCCGCCGACGAGGCCCGCCTTCACCAGGTGCCAGGTGTCCCACTGGTAGACCCGCGAGCACGGGGCGCACCACTCTCGGCGTCGGTTGCTGCAGGGGACCATCAAGGTCGTTCGGCCGCCGTTGCCGAGTTCGCGGACGATCTCGCCGGTGATCGAGTCGACCAGGCGTACCGGTCCCGTCAGGTGGATCGGGTGGGCGCAGCCGCCGATCCGCTTTACCTCCTCCTCCCACTGCCTGTAGTCGGGAGCAAGAACTCGCTCCCACAACGCTTTCTCTGCCGCCCATTCCTTGGCCGTGACACCGGCCGGGGGCGGACCTAGGTCAACATGTACTACATCTCGAAGCACATGTTGACGGTACATCGCTTGTGCTACATGTTGTAGGCCCTTTTGTTGGCTTGGAGGATCGATGACCGAGACCGAAGACCCGGGCCCGGCCTGGAAGTTGATCGCAGACGCCTTGCGGTCCGATGTGGCCGACGAGGTCTATCCGCCCGGCAGCCCGTTGCCTGGCGAGAACCAGCTGGCCGAGCGTCATGGGGTGTCTCGCCCTACCGTTCGGCGAGCGATCAACGTGCTTGTCGGAGAAGGTCTGTTGACCGCCTCGCACGGGCGAGGGACGTTCGTGCGGACACGGCCTGACAGGCGCGTGATTCTGATCAACTCGGGTGATCCGGTTGACCTGTTGGCGGAGGAGTACGACCCGCTGACGCGAGGGTGGCAGCCCGGGGAAGGGTCGCGGTACGCCGGTGAGCAGGGCCGAGGATTCGACCTGTCGTCCGGGGTCGTGACCGCAATCGGGCGGGGCGAGGCGGAAGCCTTGGGAGTCCGCACGCTGACTCCGGGATTCTGCCGCTACCAGGTCTGGCGACTGCGCCCCACGTACCAGGCCATCGCCGTGCAGTCGGTCATCCCCTCTCATCTGCTCGGCATCTTCAGCGAGCCGGAACCCGAGGAGCCCGCGGACCTGGACGAGCGGATGGAGGCGGGTACGGCCGATCCGGTTCGCACCGGTGAGGACGACGATCAGTACGCCCCCGACGACGTGGAGTTGGGGACTCCCGAGGAGCCAGCAGACGGTGAGGGCGAGGGAGGGGCGGAGTCCGATTACGCGCGTCTCGCCAGGCAGCGCGGACCGGTTCGGTTCGTCACGTCGGTGACCGCTCGCATGCCCATCGGCGACGAGGTGGGGGACCTTGACGTAGCCACCGGTACGGCAGTCCTGGAGATCCGCCGCGTCATGACTGACACGAATGGCAACCCCCTGGAACTCACCACGATCACGGCACCCGCCGACCGGTTCGAAGTGGCTAACGCACCGGAGTGGCTCGCCGCGACCCGATCCACCGGGGGCGACGCTGCGGCCGTGCTGAGGCTGTAGGTTCCGCAAAGTTTCTTTACAAGGTCAAGGCGCGCCTTCGGCGCGCCGGGCGGCCTTCGCCGCCTCGGCCGGGCGTGCGGCCTTCGGCCGGTCCCGTCCGGTCGGCGAACCGCCCGTACGCCGAGTCACCTTGCCTTGCAAGCAACCGCGGGCCTAAGCCTCAGCGTCCTGTCGTTCCCCTGTGGCCGGGGGCGGCAGGCCCTCACGGCTTTACCCACCTCCCCGGGTCGGGGCCCGCGTCGGGCAAGGCCAGGGGGCCACTCGTTCAAATTCCGGGCAGATCCAAAGCCTGCCCGAGTTGCCGGGAAGCGTACGGCCCCCTGACCATGCCCGACCCCAACCCGGGCAGGACACCGGCCAAAGCCGTGAGTGCCGGCCGCGTGGGTACGCGCGCCTGTACTTGGGCCGAGCTACGAGAACTGGGCAGTTCACGAGGCCGGAACGGGCTTGCCTGCCGGGTCGGCCATGCTGGCGGTGAAGTACTGGAACGCCCACAGTTCATAGCCGCCGTGCCCAGTGATCCCGGCGTGCTTGAGACACCACAGTTGGGCGTCATCTCCAGCCGCCGTGTCGGCACATCGCTCTGAGCATGTGAGGCACTTGCCGACGTAGCGCACGGCGGATTCCGGGTCGGCTTTCAGCGTCCATTCAGCGAAGCGATAGATGCCGCGTGAGAGGCCGCCCGCGCTCATCCGAAGGCCTCAGCGGGGAGCTGTGGGCCGTCGTCGTGATCGTCGTCCTCCGCGTCGACCGAGCCGGGATCGTCGTCCGGCGCGGGCAGCCGTGAGCCCCTGCTGTCCGCGATCCGCTTTGTGTCGCGCAGTGCCTGGCTCATGCAGGCCAGCGTGAACCGGAGCTGATCAGCAGTGGCCTTACCGTCGTTGAGTAACTCGGCAACATGGTCGAGCAGGTCGCCTGCCATGCCGAGTTGCACGGACTCAACGTTGTCCGCCACGCGGTCCAAGTAGCCGCTGCCGTCGCTGGACAGGTAGCACGGCTTGCCCTCGGGGGTCGACCAAGGAAGCAGCCGTGCCGTGTGCGTCGTGACCGTCACGCCATCACCTCCGTACTAGCGGCAGGATCGTCACTCGGAGTCTCGCTGTAGCTTGAGTCATGTCGTCAACCTCCTGGGTTGATGGCCATGCCCCCGGGCCGTCCACCACGGTCGCGGGGGTCCTTGTTCAGCAAGACCCTTGCGCTGAACACCTGTTGATCCCATCCCACGGCCCTATAGAGCCGCCCTATATTGGAGATATGGGAGACACTCCCGAGAACCTGTGGTCGCACCCGCAGCTGGCAGCGGCGGTCACCAGTGAGGACTGGGGCGCCGTCTTTCGCAGGTACCGCAAACTCACCGGCTTGAGCCAGACGAAGCTGGGGGAACGGGTCGGCCTCGCTCAGCCTGACGTGTCCGACATCGAGCGGGAGCATCGCCGGATCACCTCCGTCGAGGTGCGGCAGCGCATCGTGGCCGGGCTGGGGATTCCGGTGAACCTCCAGGCCGTATCAGCAGATGCAGGCCCGGCAGAGATCCCGGTTCCGGGGCTTTCGCTTCCGGGGGCCACGCCGGATGAGGATCTACTGACCCGCGTGACGAGCGTGGTCGACTCCTCCCACCGAGTAGACGAGGCCACCCTCGATTGGCTTGACCGACTGCTCGCCGAGCACCGTCGGGCCGAAGATCTCATCGGCTCACGACCGCTGGTGGACGTGATGCGCCAGCAGCTCCGTACCGTCGTGGAACTGTACGCAGGCGCCCGTGGCCCGCTGGCTGACCGAGTGGTTCGGCTGGCCGCCGAGCACGCCCAGTTCCTTGCGTGGATGGCGCAAGACCAGGACGACACGGCCGCCGCGTTGGCCTGGTACGACCGTTCTCACGAATGGGCGTTGGAGGCCGGGGACGCCAACATGGCTGCCACGACGCTCAATATGAAGGCCCACATGGCGTGGTCCAAGGGGCGAGCCACCCGGTGCGTCAGGCTTGCGGAAGCGTCACGCTGGTCAGCCCCCGGCACGTCGCTTGGCGTGCAGGGCATGGCTACGCAGATGGCAGCCCGCGGGCATGCGCTCCAGGGTGAGGACGACAGCGCCCGCCGTCTGCTTGACGAGGCGCAGGGGCTGATGAGTCGGGCGGCTGAATATCCCGAAGACGAGCCGGTGTGGATGTACTTCTACGACGAGACGTGGTTCACCCTGCAACGCGGCATGGCATCGCTGCACTTGCGCGACTGGCACGGAGCCGTGGATCAGCTCACCGTCGGGTTGAGCGTGCTGCCGGACGAGTACCGGCGTGACAAGACGTGGTTCCGTGCTTGTCTGGCGCATGCGCTCGCTGCGGCGGGCGAGTCTGCGCAAGCCGTCTCCGTGGCTGTGGCGAGCGTCCCCGATGCCGCCGCTGTCGGCCGCCCTCACTCGTGGAATGAGCTGCACACCACGGCCGCTGTGCTGAAGCGCCGAGGAGCCAAAGAGGGCGCACAACTAGTGGCCGCGCTCCGCGAGTACGACTGACGGGACCGTTGCCGTCTGCCTGGGAGCGACGGCAACCCTGACGGCAACGACCCCACACGGGGCTGCATCCTGGTCCACCTCGGCCCACAGATCAGCCGCCCGACAGGCCCCGTTGCAGGCCCCCGCCCCAACCTACGGATCAGAAGGTTGCAGGTTCGAATCCTGCCGAGTGCACACAGTCGAAAGGCCCCCGGAGATGATCCGGGGGCCTTTCGCGTTGCCCCGGGCTACTCTGAGCGCCGTCCGAGCTATCTGGGGGAGTCATGACAAGCAGGTTCACCGAGTTGACCGTTGACTGCCATGATCCGGAGAGGCTCGCGGCCTTCTGGTGCGCGGTTCTGGACTTCAAGGTGATCGACCGGGGCGAGGGCAGGGTCGAGATCGGCTCCTGGGTGCCGACCGTCGAGGACATTCGGGCCCGCCAGATGCCGCCGACCCTGCAGTTCATCCAGGTTCCCGAGGGCAAGGCCGTCAAGAACCGGCTCCACCTCGACGTCAGCCCGATCGACGGCAGCACCGAGGACGAGGTGACCAGACTGCTCGCCCTCGGCGCGACCACGACGGACGTGGGCCAGGGCGCAGACCGAAACTGGGTGGTCATGGCTGACCCCGAGGGCAACGAGTTCGACGTCCTGCGCACCCTGGCACCGCAGAAGTAGGCCGCGAGCGGGCACCCGCACCATGACTGGACCAGGGTCCGTCGCCTGGCCGCCTGCCCCGATCGAGACCGAGCGGCTGGTGCTCCGCGAGTCCGAGTCCCGGGACCGTGCGGCGTTCATCGAGCTGTTCGCATCGCCAGAGGTGGGCACCTACCTGGGCGGTCCTCGACCGCGTGCGGAGCTCGAACGCTCAGTTCCTGAGGTGCCCGGGCGGCGCCCCGGCCTTTTCGTGATCGAGCTCGACGGAGCGATGATCGGCACCGTCGAGCTCAACCGGCGCGACGCGGAGCGGCGGAGTCATGTCCGCCTGGATGCCGGGGAGGCCGAACTCGGCTACCTGCTCCTGCCGGAGGCATGGGGACGCGGGTACGCCGCCGAGGCGTGCGCGGCGGCGCTCGACTGGTTCGCCGACGCCCTTCCCGGCGAGCCGGTGGTGCTCTGCACCCAGACCGCCAACGACCGCTCGATGCGCCTCGCGGCGAAGCTGGGGTTCACCGAGGTGCAACGGTACGAGGCGTGGGGCGCCGAACAGTGGATGGGCGTGTGGTCCTCGGGCACGCCGTCCGGCTAGCGATCACGACCGTCGGCGATCACCCGGAGCGGCCGTCGAGCCGCCGCCCCATGATCGTCAGTGTGATCGCCGGCACAGCGGAGGCATTGGCCGGCGGAGTCACTTATTCCGCACATAGCGTGATCAACGACCAAGTAAGTCCTGCTTTATTGGAGGATCGATGCGCAAGGTTTTGACGGGGAAGCGCAAGCTGGCGGTCGTGGCGCTGACGGCTGTGGCCATCGGGCTGCCGGCCGTGGGTGCGGTCGCGGGGGAGATCAACGGGAGCAGGCTTCCGTTCTCCATAGCCACCGCGGGCAACAAGGAAGACGGTGACCGCTGGAAGGGCAAGAGCAGCGGTCACGCCAAGGCCTGTGGCGATGTGCCGGTGAACGACACTCGGACGTTCAGCGCGTACATCTACCAGGACAAGAGCTTCCGCCCTGACCCGCAGATCGCCGGCACCTCCCGCAGCTACAAGCAGGCGTACGGCTGTGGTGGCTACAAGGGCACCAGCACGGGTGGCAAGTACTACACCAAGGCCACCTGGGCCGGGATCCCCGGCAGCCGGGCCTACGGTTACGTGAACGCCCAGAACTGATCAGGAATCAGGATCAGTAATCAGGAATCAGGAATCACGTGACCAGTAGCAACAGCGCTGCCGCGGCCGGCTTCCAGCCGGTCGCGGCGGTCGCGGCCGTGACCGTCCGGTATGGGTCCACGGTCGCCCTCGATGACGTATCCCTTGAATTCCCCTCCGGGGTCACCGGGCTGCTCGGGCCCAACGGGGCGGGGAAGAGCACCCTGTTGTCGCTGTTGAGCACGGCGCGCAGACCCAAGTCCGGCTCGGTCAGCCTCCTCGGGGACGAGGCGCCCGGGCGGGCCAGGGTGCAGCACATCAGACAGCGGATCGGGGTACTTCCGCAGTCCTTCGGGTTCTATCCCCGTTTCACCGTCCTGGAGTTCACCGAGTACGCGGCCTGGCTGCGCAAGGTGCCCGCCGCCCGGCGCCGTGAGCGGGCCCGCGAGGCGCTGCGGCTCGTGGAGATGGAGAAGCACGCAGAGAAGAAGATGGGTGCCTTGTCCGGTGGCATGCTGCGGCGCGTCGGCATCGCCCAGGCCATGGTCAACGAACCGTCCCTGGTGCTCCTCGACGAACCGACCGTCGGCCTCGACCCGGCCCAGCGCGTCGGATTCCGGGGTCTTATCCGGGAGTTGGGCGAGCGGTCCGCGGTCGTGATGAGCACCCATCTCGCCGAGGACGTCGCCCATGTGTGTGATCGGGTCGCCGTGCTGTTGGAGGGTTCGGTCCGGTTCACGGGGACGGTCGGCGAGCTGTGCGCACTCCCGGACGGGGACGGGGACGCGGACGGCAAGGAAGTCGACGGGGGAGCCGTGGAAGCCGGGTATCTGCATCTGGCCGGGACGGAAGCGGTGGCGACCTGATGCGTGTGCTGCTGACCGAGATGCGGCGCGGCGAGGCCAAGTGGGCCGCCGCGCTCATGGGCGCGATCGGCGTGTACTACTTCACCGCCGAGAGCCCCGCCGAGAGCGACTGGATCGGCTGGTGGACCCAGACCAGCCTGCAGGTCCAGCTCTACGCGGTGATCGTGATGGGCTCGGTGATGAGCGCCGCGGCCGCCTGGGGAGCGGGCCGCGCCTTCCGGCACCGGACGCGGGTCTGGGCGGACACCGCGGCCCGCGGCGGCTGGGCGCAGGCGCTGCTGCTCTGGCTCGCGGTGTGGCTGTGGGCGTTGATCGCGTACGCCGTGCTGATCGGTGTGGCGTTCTCGCGGACCGCGGGGGTCAGTGACGTCGGCGGGCCCTCGTGGACGCCGTTGTTGCTCGGGGCCGCGATGCTGGGCCTGGAGATCGCCGTGGGGATCGCGATCGGGTCGGCGCTGCCGTCCCGTGTGGTCGCGCCCTTCGCGGGGATCTTCTGGTACGGGCTTTTCGTTCTTGTGGCGTTCGTTCCGGACACTCCGCTCGACAAGCTCTTTCCCGCGATCGACGAGTTCTGGAGCTCGGAGTTCGAGCCGAACACCACGCGCATGCTGATCGCCGTCGCCTGGTGTCTCGCCTTCGGTCTGCTCCTGACCGCGCTGCCCGCGCTGCGGCGCCGTGCCGCGCTCGCGCCGCGGCCCCTCGCCCTGGGCGCGCTCGCCGTGGCCGCACTCGTCGCGGGCGGCACGCTGGTGGGCTTCCGTACGCCGGTGCCCGATTCGTACTGGGCGGTGCGCAAGGCCCAGCCCGCGCAGCCGCTGTGCGCCACCAGCGGGCGTACGAAGGTGTGCCTCTGGCCGGACGACCGCCATCTGCTGCCGCAGGCCAAGGGCGCCGTGCGGACCGTCGACGAGCGGCTCGGCTCGCTGAAGGGGCTCAACCGCGCCTTCTACGCGACCGGCCTGGACAGGCCCAAGGGCCACACCGCCGAGCTGTCCCTGATGACGCCCGCGGAGACCGAGGCCGACCTGACCGACGCCCTGTTCGCGGCCTCCCTGCCGCAGCCCGAGGCCACGGACTGCGAACCGCCGGTGCTCAAGGAGACCGGCGGCTACCCGGGCACCTTCCTCTTCGAAGCCGTCATCCGTGCCCGCGCCGGCGCGCCGAGCGACTACTACGGAGAGAAGTTCGGGCGGGCCCTGGAGCGCATCACCAGTGCCCCGCGCGAGAAGCAGGACACGTGGATCGAGGCGGCGGCGCAGGACATCCGTGCCTGCCGTGCGCTTCCGGAGCTGCCGCGGTGACCCCTGTGCGGACCCTCCTCGCGCCAAGGAGTCCTCAGACGTGGGCCGTGCTCGCCTTCGTGCGCTGTCGGGGCCTGCCCCGGGCCACCGGCGTCGCGCTGATCGTCGCCCTGGTGGCGACCGCGTTCGCGGGGCAGCGGATGGCGGTGCCCGAGTTCCGCTATCTGGTCGACTTCAGCGTGCCGGTGGCCGAGGTCGTGCCGCTGGCCCACGCGGTCATCCTCGCGACCACGCTGTTCTCGCCGATGGCGGACCTGGAGCAGACGTCGGCCCAGCCGATGACCCGCCACCGGGGCCTGTACCTGGTGGTGCTGCTCGCCCTCGCGGTCGGCCTGAGCGCGCTGCCGCTGCTCACCGGGGCGACCGCGGAGGTGTTCGGCTCCGCGGCGCGCAATGTCGTCGGCTATCTCGGCCTCGGCATGATCAGCGCCCGCTTCTTCGGCAGCGGGCTCGCGTGGCTGCTTCCGCTCGGCATGTTCGGGCCCACGCTGCTGCTTGGCGTCGACAGCGACAACACGCCGGAGCCGTGGGCCTGGTCGCTGCATGCGTCGTCCAGTACGTCGGCCGCTGTTGTGGCGGTGGCGCTGTGGGTGATTGGCGTGGCCGCGGCTGCCACCGGACGGCCCCGCCAGACGGAGCGTGCGGAGCAGTAGCGCTCCGCTGGGTGTGCGGTCTTCGGCTGCGGGGCCGTTGTGGCTGGTCGCGCCCACGCGGCGGAGCCGCACGTGTCACAGCCCCGCGCCCCTTCGGGGCGCTCCCGAACGGCTGCGGACTTCGACAAGACTGTCCCCATGGAGTGGCGCAGTGCGGGGTTGAGCTGGGCGGGCGGGGAGCCGGTGCTTGGCTGGGAGCGAGGGGACGTCAGCCCGTTGGTGGTGGGGCGGCACCTCGGGTTCCGGGCCGCCGGGCCGCGGCGGTGCGTGGGGGCGCGGGGGAATCCGTGCCCCGATGCCGCCGTGGTGGCGGGGCGGGCGACGCAGGCCCGGTGTGCGGAGTGCGCGCGGCTCGACCGGGCGCACTCGGTGGCCGCCGACACCATCGCCGACGATCCGCGGACCTATCGCGTCTACCTGGCGTGGTTCGGGCCAGGGATGGTGAAGGTCGGGATCACCCGGGAGGAGCGTGGCGCCGCGCGGCTGCTCGAACAGGGGGCGGTGGCCTTCGCCTGGCTGGGACGGGGGCCTTTGATGGCGGCGCGGCGGGCCGAGGAGCTGCTGCGGGTCGCGCTCAAGGTGCCCGACCGCATCTCGTACGCCAGGAAGCGCGCGATCAGGTCCGCGCTGCCGGGAGCGGCGGCGCGGCGCGGCGAGTTGGAGCGGATGCACGGCTTCGCCGTCGCGCTCGACGGGTGGCCCGAATCGTTGGAGCGGCTGTCCGAAGGGACCGTGGATCACGGGGAGGTGTTCGGAGTGGAGCGGCTCGCGGGGACCCGTGGTTACGCCGTCACGGAACTCGTCGACGGCGGGGTGGTCTCGGGGGAGCTGGTCGCCGTGGCGGGGCCCGATCTGTGTCTGGCTGACGCGGGGCGGCTCGTCGTGCTCGACAGCAGGCTGCTGCGGGGGTGGCGGCTCGAAGGGGTGCGGGGCGCGACGCGTACGACGGTTCCGGTGCGGGAGGTGCCGGTCGAGCAGGGCGGGCTGTTCTGAGACGTATGCCGTACGCCGCCGAAGCTGACCGGAGGGTCAAGTCTCGCTGCCCGTACGGCAATGAAGGCGGGGAAGGGGTGGACAGTGCGGGGCGCGTGGCCGAGCCTGAGGGACATGAGTGATCTTCCCGTGGCGCCTGTCCCGCCCTTTGAACCGCCTTACTACACCGTCGTGTTCACCTCTCTGCGGACCGAGGCAGACCACGGCTACGACGAGACCTCCGAGCACATGGAGGAGCTGGTCGCGAAGATCCCCGGCTTCCTGGGCATGGACTCCGCGCACACGCCCGGCGGCCTCGGCATCACCGTCGGGTACTTCCGCGACGAGGACGCGATCAAGGAGTGGCGTGCCGTGACGGAGCACCGTGCGGCGCAGCGGCGGGGGCGCGAGGAGTGGTACGAGACGTACTCCGTCCATGTCGCCAAGGTGGAGCGGAGCTATGGCTTTGAGCGGGGCTGACTCGGCGAGCCCGGACGGTAGGGGGGCCGCCGGCGTCGTCCGCTTCTGGGAGCGGCTCGGGCTGCCCGGACTCGTCGACGTACACACGCACTTCATGCCCGAGCGGGTCCTCGCGAAGGTGTGGGAGTACTTCGATTCGGCCGGGCCGCTGGTCGGGATGAAGTGGCCGGTGATCTACCGGCACGAGGAGGAGCAACGGATCGCGCTGCTCCGGGAGTTCGGGGTGCGGGCCTTCACGTCGATGGTCTATCCGCACAAGGCGGGCATGGCGCGGTGGCTCAACGGCTGGGCGGCCGAGTTCGCCCGCCGGACGCCCGACTGTCTGCACACGGCGACGTTCTATCCCGAGCCGGACGTCGAGGCGTATGTGCGCGAGGCCGTCGACGCCGGTGCGCGGGTCTTCAAGTCCCATGTGCAGGTGGGGGGTTATGACCCGGGCGATCCGCTGCTCGATCCTGTGTGGGGGCTGCTCGCCGAGGCCGGTGTCCCTGTCGTGGCGCACTGCGGGTCGGGGCCCGCGCCGGGCAAGCACACCGGGCCCGAGCCCATCGGCCGGCTGCTCGCCCGGCATCCCCGGCTGCGGCTTGTCGTGGCGCACATGGGGATGCCCGAGTACGCCGACTTCCTGACGCTCGCCGAGCGCTTCACGGAGGTCCGCCTGGACACGACCATGGTGTTCACCGACTTCACCGAGCGGCTCAGCCCCTTCCCGCGGGCACAGCTGCCGCGGCTCGCGGATCTGGGGGAGCGGATCCTGCTGGGCACGGACTTCCCGAACATCCCGTACGGGTACGTCCATCAGCTCGACGCCCTCGAACGGCTCGGCCTGGGGGACGACTGGCTGCGGGCCGTCTGCCACGGGAACGGGGCACGGCTTTTCGGGCTGCCCGTCGTCTAGGGCTGCCCGCCTAGCCGGGGCGCGTTTCTCAGGGAATTCACAGGTTCCGGCAAGGGGTCTCTCAGGGGCGCGGCGCAGGCTGTCGGCCATGACTACGACCTCGCCCCAGGGGCGTACCGAACTGCTCAGGCCGGACGGGAGTCCCGTACGCGTGCTCGTCGTGGACGACGAGGTGTCGCTGACCGAGCTGCTGTCCATGGCCCTGCGTTACGAGGGCTGGCAGATCCGCAGCGCGGGCGACGGGGCCGGTGCGGTGCGGGCCGCGCGGTCCTTCAGGCCCGACGCCGTGGTGCTCGACATGATGCTGCCCGACATGGACGGCCTCGCCGTGCTCGGCAGGCTGCGGCGCGAGCTGCCCGACGTACCGGTGCTCTTCCTGACGGCCAAGGACGCCGTCGAGGACCGCATCGCCGGGCTCACGGCGGGCGGCGACGACTATGTCACCAAGCCCTTCAGTCTCGAAGAAGTCGTGGCGCGGCTTCGCGGGCTCATCCGGCGGGCGGGGGCCAGCGGCCGACGCAGCGAGTCCGTGCTCGCCGTCGGGGACCTCACCCTCGACGAGGACAGCCACGAGGTGACGCGGGGCGGGGACTCCATCCATCTCACGGCCACCGAGTTCGAGCTGCTCCGCTATCTGATGCGCAATCCGCGGCGCGTGCTCAGCAAGGCGCAGATCCTCGACCGGGTGTGGAGCTATGACTTCGGGGGCCAGGCCAACGTCGTCGAGCTCTACATCTCGTATCTGAGGAGGAAGCTCGACGCAGGACGCGAGCCGATGATCCACACGCGGCGCGGGGCCGGGTATCTGATCAAGGCCGCCCCATCGGTCGAGGGCGCGGCCGCGTCATGAAGCAGGTCTCATGACGCGGCGGCGGCAGCCGCGGTCGCTGCGGACGCGGCTCGTCGTCTCGGCGGTGGCGCTGATCGCCGTCGTCTGCGCGGTGATCGCGACGGTGACGACCATCGCGCTGCGGTCCCATCTGTACGACCAGCTGGACGGCTCGCTCGGCACGGTCGCGATGCGCGCGTCGGGTCCGCTGCCGAAGCCGGGGGCCGACGAACACGGTGAGCCTCCCGCGGACCAGGGCGATCCGCTGAGGTTCGTCTCCAAGGGGCCCCAGGAGGTCGGCACCATCGGGGCCGTCGTCGAGGACGACGGCTCGGTCGGCCAGGCCCTGGTCAGCAACGAGCCCGACAGCGGATCCTTCGAGCCGCGGACCGAACGGCTCGACGCGGCGCAGTCCGACGCGCTCGGCTCCGTGCCACGCGACGAGGATCAGCACAACGTCGACATCCCCGGCCTCGGCGAGTACCGCGTGGAGTACGCGACAGGACCCAACGGCGACTTCCTCGTCGGCATCCCCACCGCCAAGGTGCAGAACACCCTCGAAACGCTGATCATCGTCGAGGTCAGTGTCACCGCCGCGGGCCTGGTCGCGGCCTCGCTCGCCGGTGCCGCCATGGTCGGCGTGGCGCTGCGCCCGCTGCGCCGGGTCGCCGCGACCGCGACCCGGGTCTCCGAACTCCCCCTGCACTCCGGCGAGGTGGCGCTGCACGAGCGCGTCCCCGACGCGGATGCGAGCACGGAGGTCGGGCAGGTGGGCGCGTCCCTCAACCGGATGCTCGACCATGTGCACTCTGCGCTGCACGCGCGCCAGGAGAGCGAGACGCGGGTGCGGCGGTTCGTCGCGGACGCCAGCCATGAGCTGCGTACGCCGCTCGCCTCGATCCGCGGGTACGCCGAACTGACCCGCCGGGGGCGGGAGACCACCGGGCCGGACACGCGGCACGCCCTCGGGCGCATCGAGTCCGAGGCGCAGCGGATGACGGGGCTCGTGGAGGACCTGCTGCTGCTCGCCCGCCTTGACGAGGGGCGGGACGGCGGCCTTCCCGGCGCGGCTGGTGCCGCCGGGGCCGCCGGTGCTGCCGGTGGCGCCGGGGCGAGACAACCGCTCACGTACGAGAGCACTGATCTCTCACCCCTGGTCGTCGACGCCGTAAGCGATGCGCGCGCCGCCGGCCTCGAACACCACTGGAGCCTCGAACTCCCCGACGAGCCCGCCCTGGTGCTCGCCGACACGGCCCGCCTCCACCAGGTCGTCGTCAACCTCCTCGCCAACGCCCGCACCCACACACCGCCGGGCACGAAGGTCACGGCCCGCGTGCTGCGGGACGCCGGGCACGGCGTACGCCTGGAGGTCCAGGACGACGGCCCCGGCATCGCCCCCGCCCTCCTCCCCCACGTCTTCGAACGGTTCGCCCGCGGCGACGCCTCGCGCTCCCGCACCGCCGGGTCCACCGGACTCGGCCTCGCCCTCGTGCACGCCATCGTGGCCGCGCACGGCGGCACCGTGGCGGTGGAGAGCGTGCCGGGACGGACGGTGTTCACGGTGACGCTGCCCGCCGCGCACGCCGCGAACTGCGAGGTCACGGACTCACAGTCGGACCACAGGCTCACCACACAGCCCTGACAGACCACTTGACGAATGTCGGTGGCATGCAAACCACCGACTCTTCCCCGGGCGGCGCTTGCTCGGTCACCCTGCCGGCGCGGGCGCACCTTCCCGCCGGATGGCGCGATGTGCCCGTCCTGGACATCGTGATCCCCGTCTACAACGAGGAGAAGGACCTCGGGCCGTGTGTGCGGCGCCTGCACGACCACCTCGTCCGCACCTTCCCCTACCCCTTCCGCATCACCGTCGCGGACAACGCGTCGACGGACGCCACGCCCCAGGTGGCCGCGGTACTCGCCGCCGCGAGCCCCGAGGTCGAGTACCGACGGCTCGAACAGAAGGGCCGCGGCCGGGCGTTGCGCGCCGTCTGGTCCGCATCGGACGCCCCCGTCCTCGCGTATATGGACGTCGACCTCTCCACCGACCTCAACGCGCTGCTCCCGCTGGTGGCGCCGCTGATCTCCGGCCACTCCGACCTGGCGATCGGGTCCCGGCTCGCGCGCAGCTCACGCGTGGTGCGCGGTCCCAAGCGCGAGTTCATCTCGCGTACGTACAACCTCATCCTGCGCGGCTCGCTGCACGCCCGCTTCTCCGACGCCCAGTGCGGATTCAAGGCGATCAGGGGCGATGTGGCGGGGGTGCTCCTTCCGCTGGTCGAGGACACCGGATGGTTCTTCGACACCGAGATGCTGGTGCTCGCCGAGCGCGCGGGGCTTCGCATCCACGAGGTGCCGGTCGACTGGGTCGACGACCCGAACTCCACCGTCCACCTGGTCAAGACGGCCACGGACGACCTCAAGGGGGTGTTGCGGGTCGGGCGCGCCCTCGCGGTCGGCGCGCTGCCGCTTGACCGGCTCGCCCGCCCCTTCGGCGACGATCCGCGGGACCGGCAGCTGACCGGCGTGCCCGGCGGACTCGCCCGCCAGCTGGTCGGCTTCTGCGTGGTGGGCGCGCTCTCCACGCTCTTCTATCTGCTTCTCTACTCCGGCTTCCGTACGTTCACGGGGTCGCAGGCGGCGAACGCGCTGGCCCTGCTGGTCTCCGCGGTCGCCAACACCGCGGCCAACCGGCGGCTCACCTTCGGGGTGCGCGGCCGCGACCGTGCGATGCGCCATCAGGCGCAGGGCCTGGTCGTCTTCGCCATCGGCCTCGCCCTGACCAGCGGTTCGCTGGCCGCCCTAGGCGCGGCTTCCGGCGACCCCTCCCACTCCACGGAGCTCGCGGTGCTCATCGCGGCCAACCTCGCGGCGACGGTCCTGCGGTTCCTGCTGCTGCGGGCGTGGGTGTTCCCGGAGCGGCGCTCCGACACCACATCCGCCGCACCGCCCGAAGCCTCGTACGAACTCACGCACGCACCCGACCACGCACCCGACCACGCACCCGACCACGCACCCGACCACGCACCCGACCACGCACCGGACTACGCACCCGACCCGAGGAACGCACGATGACGACAACTGCCCAGGTGGCTCAGCCACTTCACGAGGCGCCGGGTGAACACGCCCACCGGCGCTCCCGCGGGCTGCCCGCGCGGCTCTGGCGCGGTCGCGCCGACGATCCCCGCTGGGCGCGCCCCGCGTTCCTCGGTCTGCTGCTCGCCACCGCCGTCCTCTACCTCTGGAACCTCAGCGCGTCCGGTTACGCCAACTCCTTCTACTCCGCGGCCGTCCAGGCGGGCAGCCAGAGCTGGAAGGCGATGTTCTTCGGCTCGCTCGACGCGGGCAACGCGATCACCGTCGACAAGCCGCCGGCCTCGCTCTGGCCGATGGCCCTTTCGGTACGCCTCTTCGGGCTCAACTCCTGGGCGGTCCTTGCCCCGCAGGTCCTGATGGGCGTCGCGACGGTCGGCGTGCTCTACGCGGCGGTGCGCCGCCGCTTCAGCCCGGTGGCCGGACTGATCGCGGGCGCCGTGCTCGCGCTCACCCCCGTCGCCGCGCTGATGTTCCGCTTCAACAACCCGGACGCGATGCTCGCGCTCCTGATGACCGTCACCGTGTACTGCGTGCTCCGCGCCCTGGAGCACGGCCGCACCAAGTGGCTGGTCTGGGCGGGCGTGGCGGTCGGCCTCGCCTTCCTGGTCAAGACGCTGCAGGCGTTCCTGATCCTGCCGCCGCTCGCGGTCCTCTACGCGGTGTGCGCGCCGGTCCGCCTTCGCAAGCGCTTCGGTCAACTCGCCCTCTCCGGGCTCGCGATGGTCGTCGCGGGCGGCTGGTGGGTCGCGATCGTGGAGCTGTGGCCCGCGTCGTCACGCCCGTACATCGGAGGCTCGCAGAACAACTCCTTCCTCGAGCTGACCTTCGGCTACAACGGCCTCGGCCGCATCAACGGCGAGGAGACCGGCAGCGTAGGCGGCGGCGGAGGCCCCGGTGGCGGTGGCGGCGGCGGTCAGTGGGGCGAGACCGGCATCGGCCGGATGTTCAACTCCGAGATCGGCAGCCAGATTTCATGGCCGCTGCCCGCCGCACTGATCCTGCTCGTCGGCGGCATCATCCTCACCTGGAAGGCCCGCAGGACCGACACCACGCGCTCGGCGTTCGTGGCGTGGGGCGGCTCGCTGCTCATGACGGCCGCCGTCTTCAGCTTCATGGCGGGCATCTTCCACCAGTACTACACGATCGCCCTCGCCCCCTACATCGCGGCGCTGATCGGCATGGGCGCCACGGTCCTGTGGGAGGAGCGCGCCAAGTGGTGGGCGGGCGCGCTGCTCGGCGCGGCCGTCGCGGGCACGGCCTGGTGGGGGTACGTCCTGCTCGGGCGGACCCCGGACTATGTGCCGTGGCTGCGCTGGGCGGTCCTGACCGGCGGCCTCGCGGGCGCGCTCGGCCTGCTGCTCGCCGCACGCCTCGGGCGCCAACTGGCCATCGCCGCCATCGGGTTGAGCTTCGCCGCTTCGGTCGCGGGACCGGTCGCGTACACGCTCTCCACCGTGAACAGCGCGCACACGGGGTCGATCGTGACGGCGGGTCCGGCGTCGGCGGGCGGGATGGGCGGCGGACCCGGCGGCGGCGGTGGCGGCGGCCGGCCCGGCGGTGGTGGCGGGATGCAGCCGCCGGGCCAGAACGGTCAGCAGAACGGCGGGATGCAGCCGCCCACCGGAGGCCAGAACGGCGGCGGCATGGGCCAGCCCCCCGGCGGCCAGCAGGGTGGCCAGGGCAAGCAGCAGGGTCAGACCGGTCGCCAAGGCGGCATGCCCGGCGGCGGAACGGGCGAGCGCGGCGGCATGGGCGGAGGCGGCGGCATGGGCGGCCTCCTGAACGGCGCCCAGGTCAGCGCCAAGGCGAAGAAGCTCCTGGAGGCGAACGCCGAGGACTACACCTGGGCGGCGGCCGCCATCGGCTCGCAGAACGCCGCGAGCTACCAGCTCGCCACCGGCGACCCGGTGATGGCGATCGGCGGCTTCAACGGCAGCGACCCGTCCCCGACCCTGGCCCAGTTCAAGCAGTACGTGGCCGACGGGAAGGTGCACTACTTCATCTCGGGCGGCCAGGGCGGCCAGGGCGGCCAGGGCGGAGGCGGCGGCATGGGCGGCGACAGCGGCACCGCGTCGAAGATCACCTCCTGGGTGGAGGACTCCTTCAAGAAGGTCACGGTCGGCAGCGCCACGTTCTACGACCTGACGCAGCCCAAAACCTGACGCAGCCCAAGAGCTGACGGAAACCTTCTTGTACGGCGTACGGGAAATGCCTTACGGTGTACATCGCTCACCTCCCATACGCCGTACAAGAAGAAGGAGAGGGTATGACGGCAACGACGACCGCCGAGACCCCCACCACCCCCCAGGCGCACCCTCAGCGCTGGCTGATCCTCGGTGTCATCTGCCTCGCCACGCTCACCGTCCTCCTGGACAACACCGTCCTGAACGTCGCGATCCCCTCCCTCACCAAGGAGCTGGACGCGTCCACGGCCGACATCCAGTGGATGATCAACGCCTACTCGCTCGTCCAGTCCGGCCTCCTGCTCACCGCGGGAAGCGCCGCCGACCGCTACGGCCGCAAGAAGATGCTCGCCGCGGGCCTCGCCCTCTTCGGCATCGGCTCGCTGGTCGCCGGTCTCGCCCAGTCCTCCACGCAGCTCATCGCCGCGCGGGCCGGGATGGGCATCGGCGGCGCGCTCCTGATGACCACCACGCTCGCCGTCATCGTGCAGATCTTCGACGACAGCGAGCGGATGAAGGCGATCGGCCTCTGGTCGACCGTCAACTCCCTCGGCTTCGCGATCGGCCCGCTGGTCGGCGGCGTCATGCTCGACCACTTCTGGTGGGGCGCGATCTTCCTGATCAACATCCCCGTCGCGGTCCTCGGCTTCGTCGCCGTCGTGAAGCTGATCCCCGAGTCCAAGAACCCGCAGGGCGACCGGCCCGACCTGCTCGGCGCGGTGTTCTCCACCATCGGCATGGCGTCGGTCGTCTACGCGATCATCTCCGGGCCCGAGCACGGCTGGACGTCGACGCAGGTCCTTGTCGCGGCCGCGGTGGGTGTCGTGGTCCTCGGCGTCTTCGTCTGGTGGGAGCTGCGCATCCCGTACCCGATGCTGGACATGCACTTCTTCCGCAACCAGCGCTTCATCGGCGCCGTCGCGGGCGCCATCCTGGTCGCCTTCGGCATGGGCGGCTCGCTCTTCCTGCTCACCCAGCACCTCCAGTTCGTCCTGGGGTACGAGCCGTTGGAGGCCGGCCTGCGGACGGCGCCGCTCGCGGTCACCGTCGTCGCGCTCAACTTCACGGGCCTCGGCGCACGGCTTCTTAAGAAGACGAGCACTCCGGTCACCATCTTCATCGGCATGACCCTGCTCTCCGCGGGGCTCGCCGCGATCGCCGTGCTCGGCGGCGACAACTACGGCGGGATGCTGACCGGGCTCATCGTGATGGGCGCGGGCATCGCGCTCGCCATGCCCGCGATGGCCAACGCCATCATGAGCGCGATCCCGCCGGAGAAGGCGGGCGTCGGCGCGGGCGTCAACGGCACGCTCGCGGAGTTCGGCAACGGGCTCGGCGTGGCCGTCCTCGGTGCGGTCCTCAACTCGAAGTTCGCCTCGCTGGTGGCCGTGTCCGCGGCCTCGCTGCCTGCCGCGCTCGCCGCGGCCGATACGGAGGGCGAGCGGGCGAAGATCGCCGACGCCTTCTCGTCGGGCCTTGAGACCAGTCAGCTGGTGGGGGCGGTGGCGGTGTTCCTCGGAGGCGTTGTCGCCGCCGCGTTGCTGAAGCGGGCGGAAAGGGCAGACTCTGCCAAGACGGCGTCCGCTTAGCATCGAGTGCGGGCGGCGGAGTGGCTCATTCCGGCCGGTCCGCCGCCCGCTCCGGACCATCGGATATCGGTCATCGGTCATCGGTCATCGGTCATCGTGACAAGAGCTCAGGACCAGGAAGGTGCGCCATGGTGAAGGCAGCCGACCGCGCGAAGCGCCCCGCGCGGACCAGCGTCTGGCTGGAGGGCAAGGCCCCCCGGAACGGCGCGGGCCGCAGGAGTGATCAGCCGACAGGCCTGGACCGTGACCGCATCACCGAGGCCACGGTCCGCCTCCTCGACGAAGAGGGCCTCGCCAAGTTCTCCATGCGGCGCCTGGCCGCCGAGCTGAACGTCACGGCGATGTCCGTGTACTGGTACGTCGACACCAAGGACGACCTGCTCGAACTGGCCCTGGACGCGGCCGCGGGCGAGATGAACCTGCCGGACGCCGAGTCGGTCACGCCCGAGCGGTGGCGCGAGACGCTGCGCGAACTGGCTTCGGAGTACCGGGGGTTGCTGGTCCGGCACGCCTGGGTGTCACCGCTCGTCGGCAACTTCCTCAACATCGGCCCGAACTGGCTCAAGTTCGCGCTGACCGTGCAGGACGTGGTGCGCAAGACGGGTCTTCCGACGGAGAAGCAGACCGGTGCGATCGCCGCGGTCTTCCAGTTCGTGTACGGATTCGGCACCGTGCAGGGCCACTACCTCGCGCGGTGCGCCGCGGCCGGGATGACGCCCGCGGAGTACTTCAAGGAAGCCATGGGCGCGGTCAGGTCCGATCCGGGCCTTGAGGAGACCCTGCACAGCGCCTCCGAGATGATGGAGGCGCGGGGCGGGAGCACGGTCGAGGAGATGTGGGAACTGGACTTCGCAGTCGCCCTGGACCTGCTGGTGGCGGGCATCGAGGCACAGCTGTAGCGGGGCCCTGGGCCTGCGCCGTTGTGGCGCGGGGCTCAGCCCTGCGGCAGTGAATCCCCCTGCACCGCCTGGACGTCCAGCTCCACCCGGAGGGTCGTGCCGATCGCCGAGATGCCCGCCTGCACCACCTGGTTGTAGTTCATCGCGAAGTCCTCGCGGCGCAGCTCCGCCGTGGCCCGGAAGGCCGCCCTCGTGCCGCCCCAGGGATCCGCCCCCGTACCGAGATAGCTGAGCTCCAGGTCGACCGGGCGTACGACACCGTGCATGGTCAGTTCGCCGTGCACCGTCCAGCGGTCGGAGCCTGCGGGCGTGAGACCGGTCGAGCGGTAGGTGAGCTCGGGGTACTGGTCGACGTCCAGGAAGTCGGGGGACTTCAGGTGGCCGTCCCGCATGCCGTTGCCCGTGTCGATGGACGAGGACTTGATGACCGCCTCGACCCGGGACTTCTCGAGGTCCTCGGAGATGTCGATCCGCCCGCCGAACTCCGTGAACCGGCCGTGCACGCTGGTGATCCCCAGGTGCTGGGCCGTCGCGCCCACGGTGGAGTGCGCGGGGTCGATGGTCCACGGCCCCGGCGGCGGCAGCTCCGTGCCGCCCTGCCGGGCGAGGACGACGCTGCCGACCTCGGCACGGCCGCTCGCGGTGACGAGCGCGGTCGAGGCCACGGGCGCGTAACCGACCGCGGTGACGATCACCGTGTACGGTCCTGCCGGCAGCGCCGTGGTGTCGCGCACCGCGCCCTCCTCGTCCGCCGCGGCCCGCAGCACCTGCGTACCCGTCATGTCGGTGAGGGTGACGACGGCGTGGGATACCGCCCAGCCGTCTCGCGTCCGGATGCGCGCTGTAAGTCCCGGTCCCATCCCGTTTATCTCCTTGCCAAGCCAAGCTTCAAAAGAGTGCGGCCCCCGGCGGCGGTGACCCGGCCGTCCCCTGCCGTGTACGTCACCACCACCCGGGGGCCCTTTCCACACCGGCCCGCACGCGCGCATCCGCTCGAGTACGCGCGCACGGGCCGGGGTCAATCACTCGCCGGGGTGGGCGAGTTCGATGTCGTGGCCGTCGACGCCTTCTCCGGCGACGGTCAGGCCCGTCGCCACCGGCGGGTAACCGGTCGCGATGACCGTGTACTCGCCGTTGTCCAGGTCGGTGAAGGCGTACGCCCCGTCCGACCCCGTGGTGGCGGTGGCGACGACGTTGCCCGCCGCGTCCACCAGCGTGACCCGCGCGTCGTTCAGCGGCCCGCCCTTGGCCCGCACGGTGCCGAGCACCTGCGAACCGGACTTCAGCTCGACCTCGACCCGGGTGACGCCGACCGCGCCGACCTCGACCGGCAGCGCCATCGGCCGGTGCCCCGCGGCGTTCACCGCGATGGTCACCTGTCCCGGCACCAGCTCGGCGAAGGTGAACTCACCCTGGTCGGTGGTGAGTCCGGTGGCCAGCACATCGCCGCGTACGTCCGTCACGATGACCATCGCGCCGCCGACCGGCAGCTTGCCGTCGGAGGCCCGCACCACACCGGTGAGGCCGCTCGTGCCGCTCAGCAGGATGTCGTACGCGAGCGCATCGTCGGCCACGACGATCGTCGAAGCCTGCGGCTGGAAGCCGTCGGCCGACGCGATCAGTACGTACGAGCCCGCGCCCGGGGCGTCCACGGCGTAGGACCCGTCGCCCTGCGCCACCGCACGCCCCAGCTGCCGTCCCCCGAGGGAGATCAGCGTGACGGCGGCCCGCGGCACCGGAGCACTCTCCGCGCCCCGCACGAAACCGCGCACCGGAGTGCCGCCGCCCGTGGTCTGCACCGGGGCGTCCCCGGTGGCGGACGAGGCGACCGCGGCGAGCTTCTGCGTGCCCTCGGGCCCCGTCTCGGTGTGCGCCGCGACGGAGGCGAGGAGCGGCTGCTCGCCGGCGACCTCGGTGCCGGCCGGAGACTCGGACGGCTCGGACGACTCGGCGGCCTGGGCGAGGGCACCCGACGTACGCAGCGGGACCTCCTTGATGAAGAGCGTGATCAGGAAGGCGATCAGCGCCATCGGCGCGGCGATCAGGAAGACATCGGCGATGCCGTGCCCGTAGGCGCTCTCCATCACCGTGCGGAACGGCGCGGGAAGGGCGTCCAGATCCGGGATGCCGCCGCCACCGGTGCCGCCGTGACCCATGGCCGCGGCCTTCGGACCGAGGTCCTCCAGGCCGTCCTTCACGTAGTCGGTGATGCGCGTGGACATCACGGCACCGAGCACCGAGACGCCCATGGCGCCACCGAGAGAACGGAAGAAGGTGACGACGGAGCTCGCGGAACCGAGGTCCTCGGGAGCGACCTGGTTCTGCGTGGCGAGGACGAGGTTCTGCATCATCATGCCGATGCCGAGGCCCATGATCGCCATGAAGATCGCGATGTGCCAGTACTCGGTGTCGTACCGCATCGTGCCGAGCAGGCCGAGCCCCGCGGTCAGCAGCACACCGCCCGCGACCAGCCAGGCCTTCCACTTGCCGGTCTTGGTGATGATCTGCCCTGAGACCGTCGAGGAGACGAACAGACCACCGATCATCGGGATCGTCATGACGCCGGACATCGTCGGCGACTTGTCGCGCGCCAGCTGGAAGTACTGGCTGAAGAACACCGTGCCCGCGAACATCGCGACACCCACGAAGAGCGAGGCGAGCGAGGCCAGGGTGATGGTGCGGTTGCGGAAGAGCCGCAGCGGGATGATCGGCTCGCTCGCCTTGGACTCGACGAAGAGGAAGACCGCGCCGAGCAGCACCGAACCGCCGACCATCGCGTACGTCTGCCAGGACAGCCAGTCGTACTTGTCACCGGCGAAGGTGACCCAGACCAGGAGCAGCGAGACGGCCGCGGAGATGAAGAAGGCGCCGGCCCAGTCGACCTTGACGTCCCGCTTCACGACGGGGAGCTTCAGGGTCTTCTGCAGCACGATCAGGGCGATGATCGCGAAGGGCACGCCGACGTAGAAGCACCAGCGCCAGCCGAGCCAGTCGGTGTCGGTGATGACACCGCCGAGCAGCGGACCGCCGACGGTCGCGACGGCGAAGGTCGCGCCGAGGTAGCCGGAGTAACGCCCGCGCTCACGCGGGGAGATCATCGCGGCCATCACGATCTGCGCGAGGGCGGAGAGACCGCCCACGCCGATGCCCTGCACGACACGGCAGGCGATGAGCATGCCCGCGTTCTGCGAGAGCCCGGCGACCACCGATCCCAGGACATAAATGATCAGGGCTATCTGTACGAGCGCCTTCTTGCTGAAGAGGTCGGACAGCTTGCCCCACAGCGGGGTGGTCGCCGTCATCGCAAGCAGCGATGCGGTGACGACCCAGGTGTAGGCGGACTGGCCGCCGCCGAGGTCGCCGATGATTTCGGGCAGGGCGTTGGAGACGATCGTCGACGACAGGATCGCGACGAACATGCCGAGCAGCAAGCCGGACAGGGCCTCCATGATCTGGCGGTGCGTCATGGGGGCGCCGTCATCACGCGCCCCGTGCTTGGCGTGGCTGCCCCGCACACCGGATGGTGTGGTTGTTGCCATGGGCTTCCTCTTCGTTACGCGGGTGTACGGGTGGTCTCTTCAGAGGGGTGGGGAAGCCGGGCCGAAGCCGCACGGCAGTCCCCGAAGCTGTCGCGCAGTCGCGCGAGCAGCGTGCTGAGCTGGACGACCTCGTCGTCGGACCAGTCATGCAAGTAGTGGGTGAGCGTCTTGATCGACAGGTCATTCAGCTCTTCGAGCTTGGCCTTGCCCGCCGGGGTCAGGCGCAGGATCCGGGAGCGTTTGTCGGCGGGGTCGGGATCCCGGTGGATCCACTCCTTCTCCGCCACATGGGCCACGTGCCTGCTGGTCACCGACATGTCCACGGCGAGCAGCTCGGCGAGCCTGCTCATCCGCATCTCGCCGTGCCGGTCGAGCAGGACGAGTACGGCTGCGGATCCGCCAGGGCAGTCGGCCGGGAGGCCACGTCCCAGGCCGCGCTTCACGGCACCGATCGCGCTGAGCTGTCGGGCCAGCTCCTCGTACTGACGCTGCGCGGCCACGGCACCTCCTATGTTGTTGCTTAGGGCAACGATAGAGACAGTTGGTTGCCGCAGGCAAACTAAAACCGGACCAACGCCCTAAAGAGTCGGCAAAGGTCTGGGACCACCCTCGTAAAGTCCCTGGCCAGAGGGGGTTGGGCCGGGAGCGGAGGATTCGCTAGGGTCCTTCTCCATGGCACACAACCCCCAGGGTCCCCAGGGCAACCCCGACCCCGCCGGCAGCACACAGATGTTCCGCGCCTTCGTGGACGAGGAGCCGCAGGGCCGCGGCCAGCAGCAGACGGCAGCTTCCGCGGGCCCGCGCATCGGCTTGATCATCGGAATCGTGGTGGCGATCGCGGTGGTGGCGGGCGTGGCTTGGCTGGCCCTCAAGTAATTCAAGCGGCGGGGGCGCCCCTTTAGGGGCGCGGGGCTGTGACATGTGCGGCTCCGCCGCGTGGGCGCGACCAGCCACACGCGACCCGCAGTCGAAAACCCCGCTACTTCCACTTCACGGAGACGTCCCGAGTCTCCACATGCATGCCCAGCGGCACCCGCCACGCGTCCACGCACACGGACCAGGTCTTCTCCACCCGCTTCCCCGCGCCGATGGGCGCAGGCAGCTTCTCGGTGGACTCAAGCGTCGCCCAGTCGACGCCAAGTGCCCCGATGACGTGCGTCTCAAAGGTGACCGTGCCCGAACGCACCGCCGTTCCCCCGGTGTTGCGGAAGGCGACGGTCACCTTCTCGCACCACCGCTCATCCGCAGGCTTCAGCTCAGGTTCGCCGACACTCAGCTTCGCGGGCCCCGCAGGCGGCGCACTGCTGCCGGGCGCGGACGGAGGAGCCGAAGGACTCTCCGTACGACCGGAGTTGTCACCGCCGCTGTCAGGGGCCGAACCGCCGGGCGAGGCCGGAGCATCCGAACTCGCGCCGCCGTCAGACGGCTTGCCGCCAGGCGAGTCACTACCGGGCGACTCACCGACAGGACCGCCACCTGAGGAGTCACTCCCCTCCGGCGCCCGGGAGGAGTCATCCTTGCCGCCGGGCGGCGCCTCACTGCCGTCCAGTGGGACCAGCTCCACGTCTCCGGTAGGTGCCACGCCAGGACCAGCCTTCGCAGGGTTCTCCGCCGCTGCCCCGGTGGCGACATAGCCGTCGCCGCCCCCGCTGCCGCAGGCAACAAGCCCACCGCTCAGGCTGCCGCCCAGGCATAGCGCAGCCGCTACGTTCCGTACGCCACGTCGCATCGCGCCAGTGTGGCTGACGGTCCGTCACTTAGGAACCCCGTCAGCAACACCGGCCACCCCGCGGCGAATTGACCACCGGCGACAACCGGTGACCACTGGCGATCACCGGCGACTCAGTCGGAGATCAGCCCTTCCCGAAGCTGCGAGAGAGTCCGGGTCAGCAGCCGGGACACATGCATCTGCGAGATGCCGACCTCCTCGCCGATCTGCGACTGCGTCATGTTCGCGAAGAAGCGCAGCATGATGATGCGGCGCTCGCGCGGCGGCAGCTTGGCGAGCAGCGGCTTGAGGGACTCGCGGTACTCGACGCCTTCCAGGGCGCTGTCCTCGTAGCCGAGGCGGTCCGCGAGGGAGCCCTCGCCGCCGTCGTCCTCGGGGGCCGGGGAGTCGAGCGAGGACGCCGTGTAGGCGTTCCCCACCGCGAGGCCGTCGACCACGTCCTCCTCGGAGACGCCGAGCGCCTTGGCGAGCTCGGGCACCGTCGGGGAGCGGTCGAGCCGCTGGGCCAGCTCGTCGCTGGTCTTGGTCAGCGCGAGCCGCAGCTCCTGGAGGCGGCGCGGGACGCGCACCGACCAACTCGTGTCGCGGAAGAAGCGCTTGATCTCACCGACGACGGTCGGCATCGCGAACGTCGGGAATTCCACGCCGCGTTCGCAGTCGAAGCGGTCGATCGCCTTGATCAGACCGATCGTGCCGACCTGGACGATGTCCTCCATCGGTTCGTTGCGGCTGCGGAAGCGCGCCGCCGCGTACCGGACGAGAGGGAGGTTCAGCTCGATGAGCGTGTCGCGTACGTAGACGCGCTCCGGGCTGTCTTTGTCGAGTGCGGCGAGCCGCAGGAAAAGGGAGCGGGACAGGGTGCGGGTGTCGATGGCTCCAGAAGCCGTTGTCACGGCTTCGGCTGGAAGCGCGTCGGGCGCGGTTTCGCTCTTCGTGAGCGTGAGCACCTTCGAGCTGCCCTGGTCTGCGGACATGCCACCCCCTTGAGGTCGCGGACGGTCACGGCGGACGCTCCCGTCGGAGGAACGCAGCCTCCACCTGAATACCGGACGCGGGGCTGCGGCAAACGCGGTTCCAGCAGAATGTCACATGTCGGCAACACGCTGTAGTTACATGTCGACAAAGAAGAGTGACATCACCGCAGGAGAGAGGGGGTGCGGGGGATGTGGACGCGAAGGAGTGTCGAGAGGCGCGCGAGGCGCGATCCACTCGATCCGGTTACGCCTCGATCCGGTTTGCGGATCGCAGTCGCGCGAAGCTTCTGGCCAGCAGTCTTGACACATGCATCTGGGAAACGCCCAACTCCGCGCTGATCTGTGACTGCGTCAGATTGCTGTAGTAGCGCAGCAGAAGGATCCGCTGTTCGCGCTCGGGCAGTTGGACGAGGAGATGGCGGACGAGGTCGCGGTGTTCGACACCGTCGAGCGCCGGGTCCTCGTAGCCGAGCCGGTCGAGCAGACCGGGCGGGCCGTCGCCCTCCTGGGCCGCCTCCAACGACGTTGC
Organism: Streptomyces sp. NBC_01381; assembly: GCF_026340305.1. NCBI lineage: Bacteria > Bacillati > Actinomycetota > Actinomycetes > Kitasatosporales > Streptomycetaceae > Streptomyces > Streptomyces sp. NBC_01381. The sequence goes on from NZ_JAPEPI010000001.1 coordinate 928,141, forward strand.
GTGGTACGAGCGTCCGGCCTCGATGCAGGCCAGGACCTCCTCCTCGCTGATCCGAAGGCGATCGGCGATCTCCCCGGTCGTGGGCGAGCGCCCGAAGGCCGTGGTGAGATCCTCGGTCGCCCCGGTCACCTGCACCCACAGCTCGTGAAGGCGGCGCGGGACGTGGATCGTTCGTACGTTGTCGCGGAAGTACCGCTTGATCTCGCCGACCACGGTGGGCATCGCGAACGTCGGGAACTGCACGCCGCGCTCGGGGTCGAAGCGGTCGATGGCGTTGATCAGGCCGATCGTGCCGACCTGGACGACGTCCTCCATCGGCTCGTTGCGGCTGCGGAAGCGGGCCGCCGCGTACCGCACCAGCGGCAGATTCGCCTCGATGAGGGCGCCGCGCACCCGGCCGTGCTCGGGGCTGCCCGGTACGAGCACCTTGAGCTCGGCGAAGAGCACCTGCGTCAGGGCCCGGGTGTCGGCGCCTCGGGTGCTCGGGGTGCTCGGGGTGCTCGGGGTGCTCGGAGCGCTCGGGGTGCTCGGAGCGCTCGCTTGGGGCGTCACGGGTGGTGCTTCAGGCGCAGTACTGGCCGGCACGGTCAACGCCACCCCTTCTCGGTCAAGCCCAGTCGAGCTCAGTCAGGATCAGCCGACCTCGTTCAACCTATCCGTCAAAAGCGGTCATAGCATCACAAGACATGTGCACTGTGTGCAAGCACCCGATAACTACGTGTTGAGGGCAAGTTGGGGCTTAAGACGCAGAAAAGCCCCTCACCGTTCCGGTGAGAGGCTCTTTTGGCTGACGGCTCAGAATTCGTAGTCCGCGATCACCCACGTGGCGAACTCCCGCCACAGGGCGACGCCCGCCTGATGGGCCGGGTGCTCGATGTACCGCTTCAGCGCATCGGTGTCCTCGACCGCCGAGTTGATGGCGAAGTCGTACGCGATGGGCCGGTCGGTGATGTTCCAGTCGCACTCCCAGAACGTCAGCTCCGGGATCTGCTCGCCGAGCGCGCGGAAGGCCTTGACTCCCTCGACGACGCGCGGCTCGTCGCGCTGTACACCGTCGTTGAGCTTGAAGAGGACCAGATGGCGGATCATGCGGGACTCCTGGGAAGGCGGGGACGCGCCGCTCAGTCCTTGCCGCCGTTGGCGACCCACGTCATGAAGTCGCCGATGCTCTGAGCGGCACTCGAGACCGCCTCGAAGCCTATCTGCACGTAGTCGGCGGCCTTGGCCGGGTCAGTGATGATCACGTACAGGATGAAGACGACGACCGCGAAGAGCCCGACCTTTTTCCACTGCACCGCCACGCTCTTCGGCCTCCCCTTACGCGCGTCCCGTGTGACCCCTGTGACGGGCGAGAGTCTAACCCGGCGTGTCCTCACAGGGCTTTTAAGGACCAACGGCCCCATGGCACAGGCCCTTTGCCGGACTCCCCCCGGTACCGGGGGGAGCAGGATGGGTGATGTGCCCCAGCGGATCTGGCAGGAATCCGCGGGGCACGGGACTGGCCCCACTGCGGGGTCACGCGCCGTCGGCTTCCCCCCGGATGACGGCGCTGACTTGAGGGTTCCAGTCCTCATCGGGGGGAGCGGCTTGTCCCCCCGATGCCGCTTCCCCCGGCCTGACTTTCACGGCACATTCACCATGAACGACGAAGGGCCCCGTCCAGTGGACGGGGCCCTTCGTGTTGAGAGCGGTAGCGGAGGGATTTGAACCCTCGGTGAGTTTCCCCACACTCGCTTTCGAGGCGAGCTCCTTCGGCCGCTCGGACACGCTACCGAGAGGAACTCTAGCCCAAAGGTGCCTGTGGTCTGAAATCCGTTTGGCTCAGCGTGTGCGGAAGAAGCGGGTGAGAAGCCCCGCAGCTTCCTCGGCGAGGACCCCGTGGATCACCTCGGGCCGGTGGTTGAGCCTTCGATCGCGTACGACGTCCCAGAGCGAGCCCGCGGCGCCCGCCTTCTCGTCACGCGCTCCGTAGACGACCCGGTCGACGCGCGACTGCACGAGCGCGCCCGCGCACATGGTGCAGGGCTCCAGGGTCACGACGAGCGTGCAGCCGGTCAGCCGCCACTCGCCCAGCGTCTCGGCCGCCCGGCGGATGGCGAGCACCTCCGCGTGCGCCGTGGGGTCGCCGGTCGCCTCGCGTTCGTTGTGGCCCGTCGCGAGCACCGTCGTGCCGTCCGGGGACAGCACGACGGCGCCGACGGGCACGTCGCCGCCCCGGACGGCCAGTTCGGCCTCGGCCAGGGCGAGCCGCATGGGCGCCCGCCAGCGGTCGCGTACGGGGTCGGGTGTCTGGTCGGTCTGGTCGGTCACACCGGGAACCTAGCGGACGGTCTCCAGCACCTCCGCCGCCCCGAGGATCTCGGCGATGTCGTTGAGCGCGTCACCGGCCTCCAGAGCGAGCAGCTCCTTCTCCGGTACGCCGAGGTCGGTCAGGAGCTCCGTGTCGCCGAGCGGCCCCGCGGGCACGGCGTCGCCGCCGGAGCCCTCGGCGTCGTCATCGTCGCCGTCGGATCCCGCGCCGGCCTCGGACGCGGCGGGTTCGCCGTCCTCCGTGCCGTCGAGGTCGAGGGCGTCCAGGTCGACGTCCGGATCGTCGGCGCCCGGCTCACGGCCGAGCATCTCGTCGGTGAGCAGGATCTCTCCGTACGAACTGCGGGCGGCCGCGGCCGCGTCCGAGACGTAGATACGAGGGTCCTCCTCACCGTCCACGCGGACGACGCCGAACCACGCGTCTTCCTGTTCGATGAAAACGAGCACTGTGTCGTCGTCGTATTCGGCCGTGGCTTCACGGGCCAGGTCGGCCAGATCCGCCAGGGTCTCCACATCGTCGAGCTCCGTGTCGCTCGCTTCCCACCCGTCTTCGGTGCGCGCGAGCAGTGCGGCGAAGTACACCGTGACTCTCCCACTGGTCATAGACAGTGCCGGTTGACGGTTTGGGTGTCCCCCCGGCGAGTTCGGGGAGCGGGGGAGTGGTTCAAGCCCCGCCCACTCGGAATCGTGGCAGAAACCACGGCCTAAGGAGAGGTCTTCCGCCCGCTGTGTCCGCGTCGCGTTTCACGGACGGCTCCCCGTTGCCTGCCTGAGAGGTGGTCGCTACCAGCGGAACGTGCGCATACGCATCTGCTGACGCATCCGTGCCGCCCGGGCGCGGCGCGGCTTCACACGGTCACGCAGTTCGCGCGCCTCGGCCAGTTCGCTGAGGAACTGGGCGCGCCGGCGCCGGCGCTCGGCCTCGGTGTCGAGGTCGCTCTCGTGGGCGCCGCGCGGCGCCGCGTCGGCCGCGCGCTCCGGCTCTTGCTCCGCCATAGGCCACACCACCCCAGGTCGTACGTCCACTTTCCCCCGGATGGCGGGTTTGATGCCACCGCGAGGCAGTCGGAGCGCGAGGGAGTCCGGGCGGTCCGGGGCGCGGTTACTGTTGAGGGCATGCGGATCCACGTCGTCGACCACCCGCTGGTGGCGCACAAACTCACCACGCTGCGCGACAAGCGCACCGACTCCCCGACCTTCCGGCGCCTCGCCGACGAGCTGGTCACCCTGCTCGCGTACGAGGCCACCAGGGACGTGCGCACCGAGCAGGTCGACATCGAGACCCCGGTCACGCCGACGACGGGCGTCAAGCTGTCCCACCCGCGCCCCCTGGTCGTGCCGATCCTGCGCGCGGGGCTCGGCATGCTGGACGGCATGGTGCGGCTGCTTCCGACCGCCGAGGTGGGCTTCCTCGGGATGATCCGCGACGAGGAGACGCTGCAGGCGTCGACGTACGCGACGCGGATGCCGGAGGACCTCTCGGGCCGCCAGGTCTATGTCCTCGACCCGATGCTGGCCACCGGCGGCACGCTCGTCGCGGCCATCCAGGAGCTGATCAAGCGCGGTGCGGACGATGTGACCGCCGTGGTGCTCCTGGCCGCGCCGGAGGGCGTCGAGGTCATGGAGCGCGAGCTCGCGGGCACGCCGGTGACGGTCGTGACGGCGTCGGTCGACGAGCGGCTCAACGAGAACGGGTACATCGTGCCGGGGCTCGGCGACGCCGGGGACCGGATGTACGGGACCGCGGAGTAGCGCTCAGTAGTCGTAGCGCTCAGCAGTTCTTCTTGCCGCTGGACGTCGAGGGCGTCGGCTTGGGCTTGGCGAGTACCGCCAGGGCCTTGTCGGCGTCCTCTTTCTTTGCCAAATCCTTGAACTGCGTGCCCAGGATGAGGTCGACCTCGCCGCTCTTGCGGGCGTCCGTGCGCTGCTCGGTGCCGGCGAGCTGGGTGCCGAGTACGGGGATCGCGGTGTCCGTGGCGGCCTTGGCGCCGAGCAGTATCCCGGTGCCCTTGACCTTCTTGTCGAACTCCTTCGTCGCGTTGCCCACCTTGCCGATGGCGAAGCCGCGCTTCTTCAGCTCGGCCGCGGTGTTCTTGG